>NZ_JAKUEH010000011.1:0-145711 GCF_022662815.1 Bacillus cereus group sp. BfR-BA-01492 | reverse complement strand
CAAGATGCCTGCCAATGGATTAGAAAGTTTTTTTGTCTTAATTGTTGGTGGTCGCCAGCGTTTACTATGAGCCGTATTAGCCTTTTGAAATAATTCTTCTGATACAAGTGGTGGATGAGCGTTATCATGTCGCTGCCATCTTTCTTTTGATACTTTTTTGCGAATGTATTTCCCGTTTTGTTTAGTGTAACGGATTTTCCCCCAAATAATGTGACCAAGATATACTTCGTTTTTTATAATGGATGAGATAGTTGAAGGATTCCAATATTCGCCTTCAGGAGGAGCAATACCCAATCTATCTAATTCTTGTGCAATCGCTTGTCTACCTATTCCATTTGCCATTAATTCGAAAATTTTGGGTATTACCCAACTTTTTTCAGGATCAGGATAAAGTTTTAAGTTATTGTCTCGCAAGTATCCATAAGGTGGAACACGGGAGATAGATTTTCCCTCTTTTGCGGATGCTCTCCTACCACGCTGCATACGCTTAACAATGGTTTTTAATTCCTCCCGTGCAATTAAAGATTTTATACTAAAGGTTAACTCTTGATTTTCATCATTTGGATTAATAACTTCCGTTGGTGTAATAATGAATGTTTCTGAATAGTGAAATACGCGATAAATCGTTCCTTGATCTACCATATCCCCACGACCAAGGCGATCTAAGTCCATTACTAAAACCGCATCCGCAATACCAGTTTCTACTTCTCGAAGAAGCTTTTGCATCATAGGTCTTTCAGATATATATTCACCAGAAACAACTTCTTCAAAAATATCAATGATATTATGATGCTCTTTATGAGCGAGTTCTAATAACTGAGTTCGATGACGTTCAAGTGTATCATAATGTTGTCCGTGTTCCATTGCTTTTTTTTCTTCTTCTAGATCTTTACGGCTTTTACGTAAATAAATAAATACATCAAGTTCTTCTGGACGATACATTCGTTTCACCTACCAGCTTGTCTAGTATTATTGTTATGGATATGTATGGCTAGCTTGTCCTATGAAAATGATAGTTCGTCTTTTTTCCTGTCTTGCATATATATAATGCAAGGGGGGATATGGTGAAAGAATTCCAATTCGGTAATACAAAAGTCATAATCCATTCGCCACTTGCATCAATGGGAAAAGAAGAACAAAAAGAATGGTTTCAACAAGAATGGGAAAAGAAAAATCTGATTTTAAGGTCTATAGTTGAAGCCGCAGTAAGTTGTCAGGAAGACGGAAAATAAAAAGAGCATTCTCTTTTCTTAAGAGATATGCTCTTCTTTTTTTGCTAAATTATTCATCAACATAAATAATTGTTTTTTATTGTGAATAGCTTTTTTAGTTCTGTAAATAATAATCTTGATCATTGTTATGGAGGATAGGTGAAGCTTGAGATAGATCAATACCTTTCTCTAAAGTTTCTAATAAGTAATATCCAAGTGCTTTATCTTGTTGTATCAAGTTATGTAATAGGGTGCTTGCGCGAGCAATTCTATATTTTGTTTCATCAAGGGGTAAGGATGAATGATCTATTGTAATGAGGTGAAGCTCATCTTGTAGCTTTTGTAATAATGAAAGTTGAATGGTATTCGTCTTTCCCGTTTCAAGGTTACTTAAATAGGCTGGTGATACGCCAAGTTGTTTTGCCCAATGCCTTTTTGAGTACGTAGTGTACGAATGTGTTTACCAATTTCGTTTATCATAAGACTAACCTCCATGGATTTATTGAAAGGAATACATAAAATGAATAAGCAAAAGAAAATTACAATTACATCAGTAAGTTATGTTCATGATCCAGAATCAGCTCAAAAATGGTTTGAAGCGTATATCAAGATTGTTGAAAAAGAGTTAGTTAAAGCAATTAAAAAGGACTAGCCCTTATTTTTGATACATACAGTGTAAATAGAACATCATGAGAGGAGGTCCTGAATTGAAGACAGTTGCATATTATAGAAGTTCAATTGATTCAAAGGAAAACTCAATCGAAATGCAACAAAATTCAGTATGAGATACAAGAATTAAATAACAATATTCAGAAGCATCAGCGTCTCTTCGAAAACTACACCATCAAACTTTACAATATTACAGAAGAGCTCAAACAGCGCATGAAAAATAACGATGATAAACGTTTTTTAAAGTCCTTAGCGATTTATCGCTGGGATGTACAGCGAAAGCTAGATGGAGTCTTTAAACAGCAAATTACCCTCAAAGAAAAAGTCGAGAAAAGCAAAGAAACATGGTTACATACTTTGAATGAAGTATTTCAAGATGATGTCAAGCTTAAAGAAATAAGCGATATGGATAAAAGACGATTTTTATTATCTCTCATTCAATCTGTATCCATTAAAGAAAATAAAAAGCGTAACGAATATGATATTTCATTACAGTTACGAACAGATTTTTCAAAGCGTGATGTAAAAAATCAGATCAGCTTAATTTTGTAAACAGCTATCACATTGATGACTGTTTTTTCGTTATCAATGTATCGGTATTTGGGTTGAACTGTAGATGAAAATTCTTTTGCTACCCGGTGATTAGGGATAAGAAAATATTTAAGACATTTGAGATTTCGGTAATTGAGTAAATAAAAAATACGCTGTTATTTTTGGTGTAAAGAGATAGAAGAAATTAATAATTATTTAATCTAAAATATAATGTTATTTATGGGAGGACATTATTTCTTGAGGTGAAAATTATAAAGTTACAGGTAGGTCTAGGTCTTTGCAATAAAGTATACTTTTAAATTTGGTTACATCCCTGCTAATTAAAACAGTACAATCGTCACAGTACACTGATGTCAGCCTATAAAAATATGAAGGAAGAAAAATTTAGATATTATATTTTAAAGCAAAAAGCAGATGTATTTCATGCGATGAAGAGCTTTTTTAGAGAAGAATCCAGTGAAAGAATGGCATAGTAATAAAATACGCCAAGGTATCTTTTATAGATGCCTTGGCGTATTTTTAATATGTAAAAGTAATTGTTATGAATGAGTAGCCTTCTTTTGCACTATATGGTGTAGCTTTGTAGGAGGCTCTTTGTGCTCCAGCGGGTAGATGGATTTCTGCAAGGGCTTTTTTGATGTCTTGCATAGCATTTTGCACGGATTGTTTATAAAGAACTTCAACTTTTTCAGGTTTTGTTGAGAATTGCTGCCGTAATTTTGCTGTTAGTTCTTCATAGTTGTCAGCAACATATTGTTTTGATTGATACACTAATTTTGTGTCTTTCAATATTTGTTCATAGCTCGCTGATTTTGGGCTGCCAGCTGAGACTTTATTGATTAATTCATTGTAATAGTTTGTAGTAGCCGTTGGATATTCGTTACGATTCCATTGGTGGTCTTTTGAGAGCTGTTCATCTGTTACATTGAAATATGAATACATAACTCTTCCTTGCTCATCTGGAATAGGATCATCAAATGTTGTATCAAGGTGGTACCACTTATTATCGATTTTTACTAAGTTCCAAGCATGTGGCTCTCCATTGCCAGTACCTGTTACAATATGATTATCTATTCCAGCTTCTTTTAGTAATTGATAGGTTAATAGTGCATAACCTTGGCAAACAGCGGAACGGTTTACTAGTGCTTCATATGCTGTATAAGCATGGTAAGAAGTATCATAGGCAATATGTTTTACAACGTAATCGTGAATAGCTTTTACTCTTTCATGATCATTCATGCCGCTTTGAATAATAGACTGAACAATTGCTTTTGTTTGCTTCATGACATATTCTGTTTGTTCTTTTGATTCACGGTATGTAATGTTTAAAGTAAAACGATAATTACCAGGTGAACCAGAGAGAGAATATGAAGTGCGTGCTAGTGTATAATTCGCATATTCATTTGTATTCATCAGTTCTTTGTACGCATTAAAAAGTATATCCATCACTTCCTGCCTATTACTATTTTGTGTTTTATAAGGAAGTGTAATGTTTACTTCAAAGGCATTGATATGCTTTTGTAATTCATTTTTAAATTCCTCTAGTAATTGCATATCTTTTGGTGGAGTATTAGCTTGTTGTTTCATATTTCCATTGGCTTGTTTGTTATATTCTAAAGCATTGTATAAGAACTGTGCATATTGTTCACGAGTTACAGTTTTGAATGGTTCAAAATTTCCATCGCCTGTACCAGCTGCAATATGATTGGATTGTATAGCACTAATCGCATCTTCTGCCCAAAAGTTTTTCGGAATATCATGAAATGTATGTCTTTGTTTTGTAGAAAGATGAAAGGCACTTTTAATAATTTGTGCCATCTCTGCTCGACTTATAGAATCTTTTGGTCTGAAGGTTCCCCGGTCATCTCCTTTGAAAACCCCTAAATCTGTAAGCGCTAAAATTTCTTCCGGAAACATTGTAGAAGATTGATTAATGTCGCGATAAGGATTTTTCAATTGTGAGCCATCTTTTAAAATATAGTGAGTACTATCGTTACTGAAAGTACCATTCTTTTTATTAGAAAATAGTACGCGGTAAATTAAAGCGGCTACTTGTTCGCGAGTGGCAACATCGCCTAAACCAAATTTTCCGTTTCCATAACCTGCAATAATATTTTGACTTGCTAAACTCGTAATAGCAGGGTATGCCCAATGTTTTTGGGGAACATCAGAAAAAGAAGAGGGAACCTCAGCAGCTTTGATCGTATCAGTATGTGTATATAATAGAGCGCTTCCTATTAGTGTGAGTGAAGTAATTGATTTTAATAGTTTTGTGTACATTATGATTTCTCCTGGTCTATCATTTATTTTCTTTACATGTTTTCAATCTATGTTGAAAAGTCTGAAAGAATATAACAAAATATATTATACAATTAAACTTTTCAAAGTGATATATCATATTTATATGAAGGAAATGTTTCTACGTATATGTGTTCTATTTCAAATATCGAAGAAGTAGCTAAGTTCCTCATTTTTTCCTCTCTTTGTTTCTTTTTTCACAACAATTCTTTTAAGACTTGTAATGCTATCAAACTTTTGAGTTTCAATTATAAAAAGCACCTCTCAATAAGCGAGAGATGCTTTACATTACATCACTTTTTTAATAGTATTTGTTGCTTGTTTCGCTTGCATAGCGACTTTTTCTTGTCGCAATGCTTTAAATAATGAAGTGATCATTAAAATGACAACAAATGAGAATGGCAAGGCAGCAATAATGGCTGCAATTTGCAAGGCGCTTAGTCCGCCAGCTTGCAAGAGAATAGCAGCAATGACTGCAATTGTTAATCCCCAAATTAATTTTAAATGGTTCTTTGGTGATAAGCTCCCGTTGCTCGTTTGCATAGAAACAACGAATGTTGCAGAATCAGCCGATGTAACAAAGAACGTTGCGATTAACACGAGACTTATAATCGTTAAGAACGTTGAGAATGGTAAATGAGAAATAACGGCAAACAATCCAATTTCTGTTCCGTTTTTTGCGATTTCATCAGCAATTCCAAGCGATTGGAACATTTCCATATGGATAGCAGTACCGCCAAAAACGGCAAACCAAAATGTACAAATGAGCGTTGGAATTAAAACTACGCCAAAAATGAATTCTCGAATCGTACGTCCGCGGGAAACTCTTGCGATAAATGTCCCAACGAATGGAGACCAAGAGATCCACCAGCCCCAATAGAAAATGGTCCAATTCTCAATCCATAAAGAGGAGTTTTTGCTAAAGGCTCCTAATTCTAATCCCATACTTGGTAGTGATCCGATGTAAGAACCTATTGTAGAGGTAAAATATTTCATAATAAAGACAGTTGGTCCAAGAAATAAAAAGGAAACAAGCAATATACCTGCTAGGGAGAAGTTTAAGTTACTCAAATATTTAATCCCACGATCTAAACCAGTCTGTGCACTCGTTAAGTACAGTATAGTAAAAATGGCGATGAGTATGAGCTGTGTACCGATGGTATTATGGATAGAAGGGAATAAATAGTTTAAGCCTCCTGCAATTTGTTGTGCACCGATTCCTACAGATGGCACAATTCCAAATACGGTTGCTAAAACAGCTAAAATATCAACTGTTTTTCCGATAGGAGAGTTTTTCGATCGATTAAATAAAGGAGTAACTGTAGCACCAATTGTGCTACCTTTTTGCATTCGGAATGTAAAGTATGCGATTGTTAAAGCAACCATTGCATATAGTGACCAAGGGAAGAGTCCCCAGTGGAAAAAAGAATATTTCATAGCAAGTCTTGCGCTTTGTTCTGTCCCAGGTTCACCGGTAAGCGGTGAGCCAAAATGCGAAATTGGTTCAGCAATTCCATAAAAGAGAAGACCAACTCCCATTCCTGCTCCAAATAACATAGCAAGCCAAGAGAGGTAACTGTATTTTGGTTTCTCATCATCTTTACCAAGACGGATTGAACCGTATTTTGAAAAAGCTAAATAAGCAGCTAAAATAATCATTGTGGTCATAAGTAGAGAGTAAAACCATCCAAATTTATTGAGGATAAATGAGTTTAATGAAGAAGTAACACTTTGTAAATCATAGCCTTGTATCCAACTTGCTGGAATTACACCCCATATAATGAATAATGTTGTGAGCAAGATGGAGATATAGAATACACTGTTCTTTCTTTTTATCATAGAATCCCACCTTTTATTTAATAAAGTTAACAATTATATTTATTATAACAATAATAAATATAATTGTCAAAAAATTCGGTTTTTATTAAATTTATAAGGTAGAGATTTTTTTGATAAATGTTCACAATTTATCAAAAAATAATATGAAATATTGCATTTTACATTATTTTACTAGTATAATATGTTAGATTTTAGGTAGTTAATATAGGGATATAAAGATGAAAGGAAGTTATTATGAATAAGAAATCAAGAATTACGCAAATGATGCTCGGTATTAGTACAGTAGCTTTATCACTTGGAAGTATTCAAACACAAGTATCAGCAGAAGAAAAAATACCTTATAATGTTATGCAAATGAAGCCGATTGGAGTTGAAACTCAGACGGATCAAATCGCTCACGTTTCACAGGAAGATAAAACATTATCTTTTGAAGAACGATTAAGAACGGGAGATTTTTCTCAACGTCCAGCTTTTGGAATGAAGCGAACGGAATCTAAACAGTTTCAAGAAAGCTATTCTATGGCTGACTTCAATAAAATGAATAATGAAGAATTGATTGAGACATTGGCAAATATTCGCTGGAATCAAATCACAGATTTATTTCAATTTAATCAAGACACGAAAGCATTTTATCAAAATAAGGAAAGAGTGCAAGTTCTAATTGATGAATTAGGTCGCCGCGGGAGTACATTTACAAAAGATGATGGAAAAGGAATTGAGACATTTGTTGAAGTGTTACGTTCAGCCTTTTATCTTGGTTTCTATCATGAAGAGTTAAGTTATTTAAATGAGCGTAGTTTCCATGATAAATGTTTGCCGGCATTAAAAGCTATTGCGAAAAACCGAAACTTTAAACTGGGGACAGAACAACAAGATACAGTAGTATCTGCATATGGAAAATTAATTAGTAACGCTTCGAGCGATGTTGAAACTGTGCAATATGCAGCAAATATTTTAAAACAGTACAATGATAATCTAGCTACTTATGTAAGCGATTTTATGAAGGGACAAGCTGTATATAGTCTTATTCAAGGCATTGATTATGATATAGATTCTTATGTGTATGCTTCACATAAAGAAGCAAATGAAACAATGTGGTACGGTAAAATGGATGCTTTCGTAAATGAAGTGAGCCGTATTGCGCTTTTACAGCATGTAACAGCAGAAAATAGTTGGTTAATTAATAATGGCATTTATTTTGCAGGCCGTTTAGGGAAATTTCATAGTAACCCAAATAAAGGATTAGCAGTTGTTACACAAGCAATGCATATGTATCCGCATTTAAGTGACGCTTATTTTGTTGCAGTCGAGCAGATTAAAACGAACTATGGTGGAAAAGATTACAATGGAAATAAAATAGATGCAGAGAAAATACGTGAAGAGGGAAAACAACAGTACTTACCAAAAACGTATACATTTGATGATGGATCTATTGTATTTAAAACAGGGGATAAAGTAACAGAGGAAAAAGTGAAGCGATTGTACTGGGCTGCTAAAGAAGTAAAAGCGCAATATCATCGTGTGATTGGGAATGATAAAGCGCTAGAGCCCGGCAATCCTGATGATGTGCTAACAGTTGTTATTTATAATAGTCCAGATGAATATAAGCTTAATAGACAACTATATGGATATGAAACAAATAATGGTGGAATTTATATTGAACAAGACGGAACTTTCTTTACATATGAACGTACGCCAGAACAAAGTATTTATAGTTTAGAAGAGTTATTCCGTCATGAATTTACTCATTATTTACAAGGTAGATATGAGGTTCCCGGTTTATTTGGAGAAGGAGATATGTATCAAAATGAGAGATTAACTTGGTTCCAAGAAGGGAATGCAGAGTTCTTTGCAGGATCTACTCGTATGAACAATGTTATTCCACGTAAAAGTATAATTAGTGGATTATCATCTGATTCTGCAAATCGTTATACAGCAGAACGAACATTATTTGCAAAATATGGTTCATGGGATTTTTATAACTATTCTTTTGCACTACAGTCCTATTTATATAATCATCGTTTTGAAACATTTGATAAAATTCAAGACTTAATTCGAGCGAATGATGTGAAGAATTATGATGCATATCGTGAGGCTTTAAGTAAGGATGCGAATTTAAATGCTGAGTACCAGGCGTATATGCAAAAATTAATTGATAATCAAGAAAGATATAACGTGCCAGAGGTATCAGATGATTATTTAGCAGAGCATGCACCAAAGGCATTAGCAGAAGTGAAGAAAGATATCGAGGATACAGCGAATCTGAAAGGGGCAATGATTAAAAAGCATAAGTCCCAATTTTTTGATACATTTACGGTAGAAGGAACGTATACAGGTAGTGCGACAAAGGGAGAAGCTGAGGACTGGAAAGAGATGAGTAAGCACATCAACCAATCTCTAGAAAAATTGACTCAGAAGGAATGGAGCGGTTATAAAACAGTTACAGCTTACTTTGTGAACTATCGTGTAAATGCAGAAAATCAATTCGAATACGATGTTGTATTTCATGGTATCGCAACAGATAATGGAGAAAATCAAGCGCCGATTGTAAATATAAATGGTCCGTACAATGGACATGTAAATCAAGCAATTCAGTTTAAGAGCGATGGTTCCAAAGATGAAGATGGTAAAATTGTTTCTTATTTATGGGATTTTGGAGATGGTACAACAACTACGGAAGCAAATCCAAAACATGTATATAAGCAAGAAGGAACATATAAGGTAACACTAACAGTAAAAGACAATAAAGGAAAAAAAGCGAGAAATGAAACAACAGTTACTGTTAGAAAAGGACAAGAAACAATGGTAGAATCTGAACCAAATAATCGTTTGGAGGAAGCGAATCTTATTACATTCAATACATTGATAAAAGGTAGTCTTGTGAATGAAGATCGTACAGATATTTATACGTTTGATGTCACTTCTCCCAAAAATATAGATATTTCTGTTGTAAATGAACATAGCATTGGGATGACATGGGTTCTTCATCATGAATCAGACATGCAAAATTATGCTGCATATGGCCAAGCTAATGGAAATGATATCAAAGGGAAATTAGAAGCAAAACCAGGAAAGTATTACTTATATGTATATAAATTTGATAACGGAAATGGGACATATACATTATCAGTAAAATAAGTATATTTCCAATGTATATGAAACTTTACTTTTTATGGGAAATGTTATATTATATAAATATACAATATATCGGTTATTTTTTAGGAGGAGCCTGTCACGATAGGCTCCTCCTGTTCTTTTTTGGAAACCTGTCGTACAGGTTTTTCTTTAAAAGATAAAATAACTGAAAATTAAGAAAAATAATTCTTGAAAGAGGTGAAGCATACATATAAGAAGGAAGTATGAAAGAGAGGGGGGACAACAAGCATGTCTTTATTGGGATATCCACTTGAAACAATTTATTTATATGGATTTATTATTGCTACTGTTCTTACTGTGATTTACATCTTTTTTGGGGACATTTTTGAATCCATATTTAGCTTTGGAGGTGGATCTACATCTATTGTCACGTTGCTACTAAGTTTTTTGGCTATGCTTTGTGGTTTTAGTTATATTGGCGAATATGTATTGGCTTTAGATAGTATCGTTATTTTTATTCTTTCGCTCTGTATATCACTGATTGGCGTTTTTATTATGAAAATATTAATTTTAAAGCCCATTGCTGAATCTGAGCAAAATACAGTACAAGGTATGGAGGAATTTATCGGTTGCAGAGGAGAAGTCATTATTACTATTCCAAAGGAAGGATTTGGAGAAGTGTTAATTTCTTCGAAATTTGGGAGCAATGCGATACCAGCTAAAACGATTGGAAAGAACGATATTTTACAAGGTACACAAGTAATGATAGAAGGAGTACAAGATGGCGTGCTACTTGTACGAAATATTGCTCATTCTTTAAAAAAACCAAAGTGGTAAGGAGGAGTTTTCATGATTCCATTAATTATTGGTGGTGTATTACTCGCAATTTTACTTTTACTTATTTTAGTATTTATCACGAAATATCGCACTGTTGGTCCAGATGAAGCTTTAATTGTCACAGGAAACTGGCTTGGCGGTGGTAAAAATGTTGTGACAACGGATGATGGAAAGAAAATTAAAATTATTCGTGGTGGAGGTACTTTTGTTGTACCAATTATGCAGCGTGCAGAACCTCTTAGTTTATTAAATTATAAATTAGAAGTTGGAACGCGTGATACGTATACAAAACAAGGGGTACCAGTTACTGTAAATGGTGTTTCTATTATTAAAGTAGGTTCAACAATTGAAGAAGTATCAACAGCAGCAGAACAATATTTAGGAAAAGAAACAGAAGAGTTAAAAGTAGAGGCAAAAGAAGTATTAGAAGGACATTTACGAGCGATTTTATCCTCGATGACGGTGGAAGATGCATATAGTAATAGAGAACAATTTGCACAGAAAGTACATGAAGTAGCGTCTTCAGATTTGAAGAAAATGGGACTTCGCATCGTTTCTTTTACAATTAAAGAAATTACAGATAAAAATGGCTATTTAGATGCACTTGGTCAACCGCAAATTGCAACTGTTAAACGTGATGCTCAAATTGCAAATGCAGAGCGTGAAAAAGAAGCGCGCATTGAAAAAGCACGTGCTGAAAAAGAAGCGAAAGAAGCTGAATATCAACGCGATGCTCAAATTGCAGAAGCAGAAAAATATAAAGAGTTAAAAGTGCAATCATATAAGAGAGAACAAGAACAGGCTCGTGCGGATGCGGACCTTTCTTATGAATTACAGCAAGCAAAAGCACAACAAAACGTAACAGAAGAACAAATGCGAGTGAAAATTATTGAGCGTGAAAAACAAATTGAATTAGAAGAAAAAGAAATTGCACGTCGTGAGAAACAATATGATGCGGAAGTAAAGAAAAAAGCAGATGCGGATCGTTATGCAGTTGAGCAAGCGGCAGAAGCAGAAAAAGTAAGACAAATGAAAAAAGCGGATGCAGATCAATATAAGATTGAAGCGGAAGCAAAAGCACGAGCTGAAGAAGTGCGTGTAGAAGGGTTAGCAAAAGCAGAAATTGAAAAGGCGCAAGGTGAAGCGAAGGCAGAAGTTGAAAAAGCACAAGGTACTGCAGAAGCAGATGTTATTAGACTAAAAGGTTTAGCAGAAGCAGATGCAAAACAAAAAATTGCCGAAGCATTTGAATTATATGGGCAAGCAGCAATTATGGATATGGTTCTGAAAATGCTTCCAAGCTATGCGAAAGAAATTGCGAGCCCACTTAGCAATATTGATAAAATTACAGTTGTCGATACAGGCGGTGGTGGAAAAAACAGCGGTGCCGGAAAAGTTGCAGGATATGCAACAGATTTAATGGCAACGATGCAAGAAACATTGAAAGCGTCTTCTGGTATTGACTTAAAAGAACTATTAGAAAGTTTCGCTGGAAAAGATGTAGTGGAGAAGGTAGGAAAGGAACAGTCTCCTGTACAAGTGGTAGAAGAACAAAAGAAAGATAGGCAACAATAATACAAAAAGAGCTTCTGAGTCACGTATCAGAAGCTCTTTTTGTATTGCTGAAAATTATAAAAAAATAGACAATCTTATATATTGTTTTCGTTATTTGTTTTATATAGAATTAAAAATATATGTAAGACTTTATTATATCATAATTTTTTGTAATTGGATAATATTACTAAATATTTATTAACAAAACATAAAGGAGACAGAGAAATGGAACAAGGAACAAAGAAATTGAGAGGAATAGGTTTAAAAACGAAATTACTTGTATCATATATTATCATTCTAGTCCTTCCAAGTATTGTAATTGGTTGGACGTCTTATCTGCAAGCGAAAACAAATTTTAATGATACAATTTTGGAAACAGCAAAAGATAACATAAAAATTTTAGATAATGTCATTAATAAAGAACTAGATAAGAAGCAAGTGGATGCTAAATATTTTACAAAATTATTTACAGAAGCGAGTTATCAAGGAGATCAAGTTCAAAATATACAAAATAAATTAGAAGAATATAATCAGTTACATCCAGAATTGGAGGCCATTTACACTGGCTCTAATAATGGACAGTTTATTCAATCACCGGTTACTGAAATGCCAGAAGGATATAATCCTACAGAAAGAGATTGGTATAAAGAGGCGGTGAAAAAAAGCGGAGAGGTAATTGTAACAGCTCCATATAAATCCAAAACGACAGGAAACATAGTGATTACATTAGCAAAACAAAATGAGGATAAAAGTGGTGTTCTTGGTATCGATTTAATTATTAATGATATTGTAAATACTTCAAAAATAGTTAATATCGGTAAGCAAGGGTATGTAGCAATTTTTGATCAAGATACACGTGTAGTGGCACATCCAACGAAAAAGCCGGGTGAAAAACTAGAAGACTCAGCAATACAAGAGCTGTATCAAAAAGAAAAAGGAAATTTCAAATTTGTCCAAGACGGTGAAGAACGAAATGTAATTTTTGAAACAAATAAGAAAACAGGATGGAAAATAGTAGGTATTATGCCTTCGACAGAAATCATTCAAGCAGCTGCACCAATTTTTTTCAAAACATTAACTGTAATAGGTATTTCTTTATTAATTGGTGGAGTTTTAATTTATTTCATTATTGTATCGATTATTAAACCGTTAAAACAACTTGTTATGTCCTCGAAAAAAATTAGTGAAGGTGACTTAACAGAAAAAGTGAATGTTCATTCAAATGATGAAATTGGGCAATTAGGGATTAGTTTTAATGAAATGGGAGCAGCTCTACGTGATTTAATTTCCAAAATTAATCTATCAGCAGGGCATGTAGCAGCCTCGTCAGAAGAATTAACAGCTAGTGTGAAGCAAGCAAGTGAAGCGACAGAGCAAATTACAAAAGCGATGGAGCAAGTATCAAGCGGTGCGGAAATACAAAATCGAGAAGTTGAAGATGGTGCAACGTTGCTGGAAGAAGTTACAGAAGGAATTCAACGTGTTGCGGATAGTTCTTCACTTGTATCAAATGCATCTGCATATACAAAACAAAAAGCTGAAAATGGTGGGAAGTTAGTCGAAAAGACTGTTCAACAAATGAAATTAATTCATGAGTCTGTTTCGCAATCAGATAAAGTGATTACACTACTGGAAGATAAATCAAAACAGATTGGAGAAATCCTTGAAGTCATTCAAAATATTGCAGAGCAGACAAATTTATTAGCATTAAATGCGGCGATTGAGGCGGCACGAGCAGGTGAGCATGGCAGAGGTTTCGCAATTGTAGCAGATGAAGTTCGAAAATTAGCTGAGCAATCGGGACAATCGTCAACAGAAATTGGAAAACTAGTTGTAGAAATTCAATCGGATATAAAACAAACTGTAGGTTCGATGAATCAAGTAGGAACAGAAGTAGAATCAGGGCTTGTTGTTGCGAATGAAACAAAACAAAGCTTTGCGGAAATATTAAAATCTACAAATGATACTGTTTCACAAATTCATAATATGGTAGAAATCGCAAAACGTATGACGACGGATGCGAAACAAGTAAGCTCATCTATGAATGAAATTGCAGCAACAGTTGAAGAAAATGCAGCAAGTGTACAAAATATCGCTGGTTCTTCTGAAGAGCAATTAGCTTCAATGGAAGAAATTAATTCAGCAGCAGTACATTTATCACAAATGGCTGAAGAGTTGCAAGAGATGATAGGGAAATTTAGAGTATAAGAGATAAAAGCGGAGTGGGAAGGTCTACTCCGCTTTTACTTTGTTCACAAATTTTATTTAGAATATTTAAAAATATAATCTGTTCAAGACAAGGATGATAGAATAGATGAGAAAATAGAGACGTGTGAAGTAGGGAGTAGGTTTTGAATGAAAGTAATAATTGAAGAAATTTATAGCTCGTGTATCGGAGTGGTAGAAGAGATTTTTGTTGATGAGTCATCCTATGTTTATGAATGGGAAAAGTTAATGATGATTCGCAAGAATGATGGGACATTAGAAAAAGTTGCAGTGGGTATTAGCGGAAATATAAGAGCTGTACATATAGAAGTTGGTCAAAAGGTGAATACGGACACACTACTAATAACATTAGAAGATGACTTAATCATTACAGGTTGTGAATAGAAAGGTGCGTAGAAGTTACTACACACCTTTTTTATTAGAGGTTTATCCCGCTATTTTAGGGCAGTAAGACTCCCACCTCAAGATTCAGAGAGAAGCAAGGAAGATAGGTGGGAGTAGGGCTGCCCGTAACAGCCCGATTGGTGAGGGCTCATAATCAGTGGGGGATGAAGAAAACCCCCACTGATTAAAGTTTCACTTTATTCGAAACACATTCATTGTAAACTTTACAACATTTCATTAGAAGAAATGGAATGTCTATATTTCACTTTTAATACGATACAATAAGGCGTAAAATGAAGAATTTATAACTGTTTTCGTTCCGATTATCTTCAAAAAGATAAGGAGGGAATAGCAATGGGAAAAGAATTGTTGGTGACAATCGAAAGTGTTACTACTCTTCAAGGCACTTTAACAATTCCTACCTATTACGCGGCAACATATCCAGCAATTATAATAATTGGTGATACTGGAAAAATGGATCGTAATGGAAATGTTGGATGTTTACAAGTAAACGTATATAAAGAATTAGCTCATTATTGGACAGCATTAGGGTTTGCGGTGTTGCGTTATGATAAGCGTGGAGTTTGTAAAAGTAAAGGGAATTATAGAAAAGTAGGAATACAAGATTTAATTGATGATGCTACTTTGTGGGTTCGGTTTTTAAAAGATCATCCGCTCATAGATCCAAAACGAATCATTATCGCAGGGCATGGTGAAGGAGCGCTATTAGCACCAGCGGTTTATAGTAAGGAGTCTGTTGCTGGTTTAATTATGCTTGCAGGTGCGGTGGAACCATCAAATTCTATATTAGAAACAAAATTAGAAAATCATGTGGACGAGAGAGGTTCTAGATTTGTAAGCTGGTTATGGAAGGTTTTCAAAATACCATATCATATGAAATTAAGAAATGATAAAATTATAAGAGAAGTACAACTTTTGACAGAAGACAGTATTCGGACAAAAGGTATAAAATTAGATGCCAAATGGTTAAGAGAACGGTTACAATATAATATAGTTACGTATTTAGAAAAAGTATTATGCCCAGTTTTAGCAATTACAGGAGGAAGGGATATACAGGTGCCTCCTGAACATGCGGAGCGAATTGTTTCACATGTTAATGGTAAAGCAGAGTGGCATATCATTCCGAACATGAATCATGTTTTAAGAAATGCTGAACATAAGCACACAATGCCTCGATTAAGGAAGGAATATAAGGGACTTATGGATAAAACTATTGAAGAAGAGTTATTACATGTAATGAAGGAATGGTTAAAAAAACATTATCTTTCATAGGAGCTGTAGGTGTGAGGAAACAAAAGATTTTATTATGTATGTTATTGGGAATATTCATGATGACAGTGGCTTGTGATAAACAAGAAGAACCTGAAACGAAGCCAGTTCATGTGAAAAGTGAAAAGAAACAGGAAAAGAAACAGAGGGAAAAAGAAGAGAAGAGCATGAACTTAATGGATAAGCAATTATTGCTTTCGGCAACGCTTGGTGATACAGAAACTGCTATTAAGTTAATAAAAGACGGAGCGAATATAAATGTAACGGGTGACCAAGGAGAAACACCTGTCATGGCTGCAACATACCACAATCATGTTGAAACTGTAAAGGCTTTGATTCAAGCGGGGGCTGATATTGAATTACAAGATAAAAAGCAAGACAATCCTTTTCTTTATGCAAGTACCGAAGGGTATGTCGATATTGTTAGATTAACAATTGATGCTGGAACAAATGTAAGAGAAACAAACCATTCTGATGGGACAGCGCTTATTCTGGCTGCTGAGAGAGGACATGTCGAAGTAGTCAAAGAGCTATTAAATCGTACAGATATTGATGTGAACGATAAAAATGATAATGGATGGACAGCTTTACTTAAGGCAATTGTGTTAGGAAATGGCAGTGATAATCATAAACAAGTTGTGCAACTATTAATCAATCATGGAGCAGATGTAAATCTAGCTGATCGTGAAGGCATTACACCTTTGGAACATGCAGAAAGAAGAGGGTTTACAGAAATCGTAAATATGCTTAAAGAAGCGGGAGCGAACGAAACAATTGAAACGGTAGAATAGTATAAAGGGTAAAGAAAAAGTAAGAGGTCAGGAAAATCATGATCTCTTACTTTTTTCTATAATTGGAGGATCATGCATGATTATTTTTATTCCTCATTCCTTATCATGTAAAGTCAAGAATTGCTTAAAAATAAGTGTGAACCTAGATACTAAAAAGTATTATATTATCTTATATGGACAAGATATTTATGAAACATAAAAAGAAATAAACAAGAAGTGATTCAAATGATGAATGGAGCAAGAAAGAGATAAACAATAAGGAAAGAGACTTGCAAAGCTCGAAAGAACGATAAGTATGCTAGTTGTTTTTAACGAATGAACAAGGGCGTGAAATAAAAGAATGATGCGCAATTGGAAGAAGTATATATGCTTAATAGGAGTTGGAATAGGCAGCAGTAGCATGTATATAAAGAAGAATGATATTCTGCCTATTACAGAGCATAAAGAAGTGATCAAGAATATTGCTTTTTATCCAGTTTCTATAAGCAATCAAACACAGCGCTTTTTTTCAACTTCACAAAATCTGCAGAAAAGAAGTGAAGAAAAGGTATTATTACAACACGTTCCATTCATTAGACAAGCGCCAGAATTGGATAGAGGGTGTGAAGTAACAAGTTTAGCGATGATGTTACAGTATGCGGGTGTTACAGTTAATAAAATGACGCTTGCAGAAGAAATACCAAAAATTCCGTTTTTACATAACGGTTTGCGTGGGAATCCCAATGAAGGATTTGTAGGGAACATTTATACATTTTCTGAGTCCGGGTATGGGGTATATCATAAGCCGCTTTTTCAGTTAGCAAATAAATATTTACCAAATCAAGTTGTTGATTTAACAGGTGAAAATATAGAGGGAATTTATGAAAGAATACGAGCTGGCAATCCTGTTGTGATGATTACAAATGCAACATACGCTCCATTAGATGCGGATGAATTTCGTATATGGAAAACAAAGACAGGAAATGTTTCGATTACGTACAATGAACATTGTGTTCTTCTCGTTGGCTATGATAAGGAATCGGTATACATTCATGACCCGCTTAGCAATCAACCAAGCATACGTGTATCACGAGAAAATTTTGAACAGGCATGGGTTCAAATGGGAAGTCAAGCGATTTCAATGAACGAGAAAAGATATGAAAGGGAAACAACTTGGTGAAATTATGTTGGATACGTGTACAGAGGATACTTATTAGAGATGAACTCATTATGCTTATTTAGTGGAGTATAAACAAGATTTTTAGAATAATGCAATCCTTTTCTAGGATCATTCAAATGAACAAGAAAGTGTATATTTATTCAAATTAAGAGTACATCAAACAGCGTAAAAAGAAGCGGAATGTAGTACAGATATGCTATTGAATTCCGCTTCTTTTTTATAAGAAGGATATATTGAACAGCAACGATCATACATAAGGATTATTCAAATTAGTGAATATTTTTCAAACATTTAATTGACAATTTTCTAAAATATAATCATTATATATTGTTTTATGGATTCTAATTGTATAAAATAACACAGATGTTTGATATTCAACTAGAGGTGGAGTATGATGCAAAATATATGGAAACGATTTAGAGGAACAAGTATTAAGAAGAAATTAGTTTTTGCATTTTTAATTATTTTAACTATACCTGGACTTATTATTGGTGGTGTATCATATCAGACTGCCAAGGAAAATTTTGATCAACAACTTACGAAAAAAGCAAAAGAAAATATCGCAGTTTTAAATAGTGTGATTAAACAAAATATGGAAGCGAAATATGTGGATGTAGCGTACTTTGCAGATGTTTTAACGGAGGATACATATCCCGACGGACAAGAAGATATCGTAAGAACAAAATTAACACAATATATGAGACTTCACCCAGATGTAGAAGGCATCTATATTGGAACGCAGACAGGGAAATTTATAAGAGAGCCATTTAAGCAAATGCCGGATGGATATAATCCAACGGACAGGTCATGGTATAAAGAAGCGATTGAAAACAAAGGGAAAGTAATTGTCACGGCTCCGTATCAGTCAACATCTACAAAAAATATGGTGGTAACGGTTGCGAAGCAAACGAAGGATGGTAAAGGTGTTGTAGGGATTAATTTAAATTTAGATAACATAGTAAAGGTTTCTAAAATGATAGAAATCGGTAATAAAGGATATACTGTTATTTTAGATCAAAATAAACAAGTTGTTAGTCATCCATCAAAAAAAGCTGGTTCAAAGATTACAGATTCTTGGGTAACGCCTATTTATGAGAAAAAGCAAGGAAGCTCATCTTATACAGAAAAAGGCGCTGACAAAAATATAATTTTTATAACAAATGAAAAAACAGGGTGGAAAATAGTTGGGGTTATGTTTGCAGAGGAAGTGGTTCAAGCAGCTGACCCAGTTTTTTATAAAACATTAATTGTTATTACGATTTCTATTGTTCTTGGTAGTATTTTAGTTTATTTCCTTATGCAATCTATTATAAAACCGTTACGTAAAATTGTGGATTCTGCATATAAAATTAGTAAAGGCGATTTAAGAGAAGAACTCAAGATTTACTCGAAGGATGAAATAGGAGATTTAGCGCAGTCATTCAATAAAATGTCAGAATCTCTTCGTAGCGTTATTTCAAAAATCAGCTTTTCATCAGAGCATGTGGCAGCATCAGCTGAGGAGTTAACAGCGAGTGTCCAACAGGCAAATGATGCAACAGATCAAATTACATTAGCGCTAGAACAAGTATCAAGCGGAGCAGAATCGCAAAGTCAAGGTGTTGAAGAAGGTGCAGCGACATTACAGCAAGTAAACACGGCAATTCAAAATTTAACAGGAAGCGTACAATCTATTTCTGTTTCTTCATCTCATACAAGACAAAAAGCTGATGAAGGGGAAAAATTAGTAGGTCAAACAGCGAAACAAATGCATTCTATTTCTGAATCTGTTTCGCACTCAGATGGTATGATCAAGCGCCTTGATGAGAAATCAAAACAAATTGGTGCCATTTCAGAAGCTATTCAAAGCATTGCTCAGCAAACAAACTTACTTGCTTTAAATGCAGCGATCGAAGCAGCTCGTGCAGGTGAGCAGGGCCGAGGCTTTGCTATTGTGGCTGATGAGGTTAGAAAGTTGGCAGAGCAGTCGGGGGAATCATCAAGTGAAATTGCTAATTTAATTAAAGAAATTAAAGCTGATATTGAGAATACTGTACAATCAATGGGACATGTAAGCGACGAGGTTCAGTGCGGATTAGAAGTTGTAAGCAAAACAAAATTAAGTTTTACTGAAATTTTAGATTCGACAAATCATATCGTTTCACAAGTGAATCAAATGGTAGATACGACTAAGCTTATGGCAAGAGAAGCGAATGAAGTAACAAATGCAATCGATGAAATTGCAGCGGCAGCAGAAGAAAATACAGCTAGCGTGCAAAGTATCGCAGCATCAGCTGAAGAACAAGTTAGCTCGATGACTGAAATTCATTCAGCTGCACAAAATTTAGCAGAGATGGCGGAAGAGTTACAAGAAATGATTAGTGAATTTAAAATATAATAGTGTGAAATAAGTAAGGTGAAATTTTTATTGCCTTACTTATTTTTCTATTTAAAGAAGTATGATTTTGATAAATAATAGGGGAGTCAATGAAAGGATGAGAAATAGAAGGTTATTAAGTTTATGGAAAACGATTACATTACTGGTGTGCACTGTTGTTGTACTTTCTTTGCTTGTAACGGACATTTTAATTAGTCATCATGTTGAGCGTATGACAGAAGAAAGCCAAGCAGAAAAGGCTAAAATAATTGCGCGTATTGTAGCGCATTCACCAATTGTGCTGGAAGGCTTAACAGGCAGAAAAGATGCAGTTGAAATTCAAACATATACGAACAGGTTATTAAAAAATACAGATGTTCAGTTTATTGTCGTTATGGATATGAATGGAATTCGAAAATCTCATCCAAATCCTCAAAAAATCGGTCATCATTTTGTTGGAGGGGATGAGGGAACGGTTTTAAAGGGAAAAGAACATATGTCTTTAGCTGAAGGAACGTTAGGGATTTCGATGCGCGTATTTGTACCTGTATTTTCTGAAGCAGGGAAGCAAGTTGGTGCAGTTGCTGTTGGGATTTCAGCTGATAATGTAAAAGAGAGAACGAAAGAAAGTAGACATATTATTTATATTGGAATTAGCATAGGAATATTGGTTGGGATTATCGGGGCAGTGTTATTAGCCAGACATATTAAAAAGATTTTGTTTGGCCTGGAACCACATGAAATTGCAAAAATTTTAGAAGAAAGAAATACAATGCTACAATCTGTTAAAGAAGGAATTATTGCGGTAGATAAAGAGGCAAGAGTTACACTTATTAATCATGAGGCGAAGCGGTTATTGAAAAAAAGGAGTCTTGAGGAAGAATGTATTGGTAAAGATGTTGAATCATATATGCCTAATTCACGTATTAAAGAAGTGTTACAGACAGGACAAGCTCAGTTACATGAAGAGCAGAATGTGTATGGAGTTACGATTGTTACAAATAGGGTTCCTCTATATGTAGATGGTGAAATTGTTGGTGCGATTGCAACCTTTCGTGACAAAACAGAAATAAGAAAATTGGCAGAAGAAATAACAGGGATTCGATTATATGCTGAAGCATTGCGAGCGCAGTCTCATGAATTTATGAATAAGATGCATGTTGTACTGGGGCTTACACATATGAAGCAATATGGTGAATTACAGAAATATGTTAGTAGTATGGTATCAGAGCAGCAATATGAAATTGGTGGCATTATGAAAAAAGTTAAAAACCCTGTAATTGTTGGCTTTTTACTTGGTAAACTTAGCTATGCAAGAGAGAGGAATATAGAGCTCATTGTAAGTGAGGATTCTTATTTACCAGATATATTTGATGAAAGTATGATTCATGAGCTAATCACGATTGTGGGAAATTTAATTGATAATGCATTGGATGCGGTAACAAATTGTGAAGAGAAACGAGTTCAAATTGAAATTTATTATGAAGACACATTAATGATTATAGTGAAAGATACAGGACATGGGATACCGACAGATCGGCTCGATACAGTATTGATGAAAGGGTATTCTACAAAAGGAAATAACCGGGGTTATGGTCTATTTCTTGTAAATGAAAGTATGAAGAGAATCAATGGAAAAATACATGTTCAATCATTAGTAGAAAAGGGAACAACTATCACAATTGAAATACCATATACAAAGTAGGGATGAGATACAAAGATGATTAAAGTTTTAATTGTAGAAGATGATCCGATGGTAGCAATGCTAAATAAATATTATTTAGAGCAGGTTGGGGGATTCGAACTAGTTTCAGTGGCCTATTCTGTCAAAGAAGCGATAAGAATATTAGAGAAATTAAATGTGGAATTTATTCTACTCGATATTTTTATGCCTGAAGATACAGGATTTGAACTATTGATGTATGTTCGAAATCAAGAAAAAGAAATTGATATTATGATGATTTCAGCTGTGCATGATATGAGTAGCATTAAAAAGGCACTGCAATATGGAGTTGTAGATTATTTAATTAAACCATTTACATTTGAAAGGTTCAAAGAAGCGTTAATTGCATACCGGGAGAAGGTTCAATTTATGAAAGAGCAACAACAGATTAGTCAATCTGAATTAGATACACTCATTCTCAAAAAGGAAAAAGTAGAAGCAAATGCAAATCAAGAGTTGCCAAAAGGACTAACAAAGGAAACATTACAGCTTATTTGGCGGCAAATTGAGTTGCTTTACGGCAAGGCATTTACTACTGATGAAATGGCACAATTAGTAGGGATTTCAAGAGTGTCCATTCGGAAATATGTGAAGTTTTTAATAGAAATTGGTGTTTTAGAAAATGAAATGGTATATCAACAAGTAGGAAGACCTGTAAGCAAATTAAGATGTATTGATCATAACAAAATAGATTTGTATGTATAAGCGACTTTTGCAAGTCGCTTATACTTTTTTTAATTACAAAATTAGTTACAAAACTTACAAAAACTATTTTTACTATTGGAAGCGTTTTAATATTGGAATAAGAATATAAGGGGGTGCCATATGGGAATTCAAAATAATATGGAAGCGGTATCATTTGTAGAAAGAAATGAATCAAAACGAGAAACTTTCGCTTCTAAAATGATGAATATTAAAATCGGTGTTATACCATTGCCATTATATCTTGTTCTAGCAGCTATTATTTATGGAGCATCTGTATATCAGAAATTGCCTGCAGATATGATTGGTGGATTTGCCGTTATTATGATTATGGGGATTTTCTTAGGTGATATTGGAATGAGAATTCCAATTTTAAGAAATATTGGTGGACCGGCGATTCTTTCATTATTTATTCCATCCTTACTCGTCTTTTTTAATTGGATGAATCCAGCGTCTATGGAAGCTGCAACGATGTTAATGAAGAAATCGAACTTTTTATACTTATATATTTCTTGTTTAGTAGTAGGAAGCATTTTAGGAATGAACCGAAAAGTGTTAGTACAAGGATTTATTCGAATGTTTATTCCTTTAGTGGTAGGAACGATAGCATCTGTAGTAGTAGGGTTACTAGTTGGTTCTTTATTTGGATTTGAAATGAAGAGAACATTCTTCTTTATTATTGTGCCAATTGTAAGTGGCGGAATTGGAGAAGGGATTTTACCACTTTCATTAGCTTATAGTGATATTTTAAATGAATCATCAGCAACATTCGTCTCACAGCTTATTCCAGCAGCGATTATCGGAAATATGTTTGCGATTGTTGGTGCGGGGTATATGAAGCGTTTAGGTGAGAAAAAGCCAGAGCTAAGCGGGAATGGTGTACTAGTAAAAACAGATAATCAAGCAGAACTACTAAAAGAACAAAATAAAGAGAAGCCAATTGATTTTTCATTAATGGGAGCAGGATTATTAATTGCTTGTACATTCTTTATTTTTGGAGGATTTGCCTCTAAATTTATTGGAATTCCAGGCGCAATCATTATGATTTTTTCGGCAGCAATTGTGAAATATTTCAAATTAATGCCGGCAAAGATGGAGCAAGGGGCATTTCACTTATATAAATTTATTTCGAAAAATTTAACGTGGCCTTTAATGGTTGGTCTAGGGTTATTATATATTCCATTAAAAGATGTAGCAGCGGTTCTTTCATTTGGATATGTCGTTGTGTGTGCTTCAGTTGTTTTAACAATGATAACGTCTGGTTATTTTGTTGGGAAAATTATGAAAATGTATCCAGTTGAATCTGCGATTGTAACAGGGTGTCATAGCGGCTTAGGTGGAACAGGAGATGTTGCAATCTTATCAGCTTCTAATCGTATGGAATTGATGCCATTTGCGCAAATTTCAACACGTTTAGGTGGCGCAGCGATGGTTGTAATCGCAACAATTTTATTAAAAATGTTTTCTTAAATAACGATCGGACAAGCTAGCTATAGAAAGACATGGCTAGCTTGTCAAATTGAGGGGAGAATATACCGATGTTAGAAAGTCAAATTAATGAGCGATCATTATTACTTCATAAAGAGTTAGTAGGAAAGATTGAAATTACGAGTAAAGTAGAAGTAAATTCAGCCGAGGATTTAAGTTTGACATATACACCGGGAGTAGCGGAGTCTTGTAAAGCAATCGCGGCTGATGAAGAGACAGCGTATGATTACACAGCACGCGGTAATATGGTGGCAGTTGTATCCGATGGGACAGCTGTACTTGGCTTAGGTGATATTGGACCGAAAGCGGCGATGCCCGTTATGGAAGGAAAGTGTATTTTATTTAAGAAATTCGCGAACGTAGATGCATTTCCGTTATGTTTAGGAACAAAAGATGTAGATGAAATCGTTACCCTTGTGAAAAATTTAGAGCCGACATTTGCTGGAATCAATTTAGAAGATATTGCAGCGCCGCGTTGCTTTGAAATTGAAAAACGTCTAAAAGAAGAAACAAATATTCCAGTTTTTCATGATGATCAGCATGGGACGGCAATTGTCGTGTTAGCTGCTGTAATTAATGCATTAAAAGTAGTAAAGAAGCAGATGAATACAGTGAAAATTGTCATTAATGGTGCGGGATCAGCGGGAATAGCAATTGGGAACTTGTTATTAAAAGCCGGAGTAGAGCATATGACATTAGTAAGTTTAGAAGGCATTGTTTGTGAGGGAGAATTATGGATGAATCCAGCACAAATAGAAATTGCAAAGAAAACAAATCGAGAACATGTGCGTGGATCCTTAAAAGAGGCAATTCGTGAGGCGGATATTTTTATCGGTGTATCTGCTCCAAATGTATTAACAAAAGAGCTTGTACAGACGATGAATAAAAAGCCAATTGTATTTGCGATGGCAAATCCAATTCCGGAAATATTCCCAGATGAAGCGTTAGCAGCCGGAGCAGCTGTTGTTGGCACAGGACGATCTGATTATCCGAATCAAGTAAATAATGTATTAGCGTTTCCTGGTATATTCCGAGGGGCATTAGATGTACGTGCAACGGATGTTACAGAAGAAATGAAATTAGCAGCGGCATATGGGATCGCTAACATTATTACGGATGAAGAAAGAAATGAAAACTATGTTATCCCAAATCCGCTTGATAAAAGAGTTGTGCCAAGTGTGGCAGCTGCAGTAGCGAAAGCAGCAATTGAGTCCGGAGTAGCGCAAATTAAAAAAATACCAAGTTATGAATTCTAAAAAAGGTGCCTTCTTTCGTAAGAGGGCACCTTTTCTAGAAGATAAGAAATCTCTAATAAAAGGAATGAGTCGCTGTTCCTTGTAGCATTATGAACTTTACTTCACGACAATGTTGTTCTTACCTTAAGTAATTGAGAGTGTGAACAGCGAATTCTGGAAGTAGAAATTACTCTACATTGATAACAAGTTGCTCGTAATATTCTCTATTTATATATATATTTAAAACCCATAATCCAGCAGAAGGCAGTGACATAAGTAGAGGCATTTCTTTTGTGCCAGGTTGGAGTAATTTTGGTGCTGTCCAAATTTTTTCGGAGTTTTCATTTGAAAGAATAACGGGAGTTGGAGCGGTATTCCCTTGTTTTAAAGCAATAATAGAGAATTGTCCATTTGGTATTTGGGAATCGAGAAAAAACCACATATGTTCCATTGCTTCACTCGAAGTAAATACACTATCTGCAATGGCAATTTTTCCTTCAATACCTTTTAAGAGCATTTTTCCTTCGGCAAACGAAGGGCTTTCCTCCCAATTCACATCTTTTAAAACGCTAAGATGAAAAAATGAAGGTGCATTTGTTTGAGGCTTTGAGATCTCCATTATTTGTTTTTCGGAGGATTTTGAATCTGGTTGTGTTGCTGCGCAGCCGCTCATAAGAAAGATGGATAGTATCGTAGTACTTATTTTTTTCATGTAGCCACACTCCCATTTTGTATTGTTACTGTAATTGTATTTACTAGAGAGTGGGACAATTCCTTTAAAATGATACAAAGAGGTTATAAGTTTCGTACGACTTCTTTTTACATTTCATTAGAAATTATGGCGAAGTTTTTTTGAGCACTGTTAGGAAGAGAACAGATACAAAATTATAGGCTCAGATAAGTAATTGGATGGGGAAGAGTAACCAAGAAAAGCACTCTCACGTGTATGAGAGTGCTTTTCTTGGTTGCATTAGTTCTCTTGATCTAAGAATAACACCATATGTTCTTCGTCCCAATATTGGCCATTATATTTTAAAGAGCGTTCTTGAACGCCGAATGTTTTAAATCCTAATGATTCGTATAGTTTTTTTGCACCGTCATTCCCAACAACAACATCAAGCATAATTTGTTCGATTTCGAGTTTTTTTGCAAGTTCGATACATTCTTTAATAAGAGCGCGTCCAGCACCAAGGCCGCGTGCTTTTGGAGATACATATACAGAACCAATTTTTGCTTTATGTTCTTGTTTTACATATGGTTTCGTTTCTAGAGTTGCAACTCCGATTAATTCGCCGTCTTTAAATGCACCTAGTGTATAATTTTCATCTTGTGCAAGTTTTTGCGCTTTATATTCAATCGGGCATTCTTTATTAATAATATCTTCATAAGAAGAGCTGAAAGCTTCAGGGTTTTGTTTTAATCCTTCTACACGAAGTTCCAAATAAATTTCTGCTTCATCCTTTGTTAGTACATGAATATCCAAGTATATCACCCTCCGTATTTCTGACAAATGTAGTTATATTTTATATTGAAATAAGAATAATTTCAAAAGCTTGGCTCGAATAATGGTTTTTTTGGCGAAAAATATCGGTTTCTGTTATTCCGCTATTTGTGGCAGCTTAATTGGTAAGGGCTTATAATCAATGGGGATGAAGAAAACGCCCCGCTGATTCAAGTTTCATATTATTGGATCGGCAATTTTATTAGAAATTCTGTTCCGACTCTTAATTCACTTTGGACGGTAATGGTTCCATTATGCAGTTCTACAATTTCTCTCGCAACCGCTAAGCCAATTCCTTTTCCACCCGTTGCCCTTGTTCTTGATTTATCAACACGGTAGAAGCGATCGAAAATATGAGGAAGATCTTCTCTAGGAATACCTTCTCCTTCATCTTGAACACATATAGTAAAAGTATTCTCATTTTCAAGCACATTTATTGTAATGATAGATGGTTCATGAGAATGCTGATACGCGTTTTGTAACAAATTTAGCATAACTTGTTCCATACGGCGTTCATCTATATAAACGTTCAGGTGACTATTACAATGTAATCGAATTTGTATGTCCATTTTAGAAAAGTTTGTTTTTGTTTTTTCAATAATTTTTTCGAGAAATGGTCTAAGGGTTACTTTTTGTTTTTTTATGATGAACTGATGCTGTTCTAGTTGGGCTAAGTCGAATAAGTCTTGTATGAGTGCTGTAATACTATCTGTTTCATCTTCGATAATTTGTAAATATTCCTCGCGTTCTTCTTTGGACAACCCTTCTCTTTTGGCGACTTTTGCATATCCTTTCATATATGTCAGGGGGGTTAACAATTCATGCGCAACACTGGAAAGAAATTCATTTCTTTCTTTTTTCATATAAGTTAGTTCACTTGATAGTTCTTCAATTGTTGTAGCCAAACTACCAAGTTCATCATTGCGTTTAATTCCTAATGCAATGGGTTTATTTAATTTAGGCATTCGTTCTGTCGCTTTTTTCATTTTAATAAGTGGATCTGTAATAACGCGAGAAAAAAGAAAGACAGAAATAGTTGTTAAAATAAGAGTTAAACATCCAATAATAATGAATTGATTTGTTAAACGAGAAATCATTTTTTCTAAGAAAGATGTATTTAAAAACATATGTACATATCCGGTAACTTGTCCTTTCGTAATAATGGGACTTGCAGTTGAAATGAATTTAGACTTTTTCCAGTTTGTTTCAACTGTTTTCCCGTTCCTCGAAATAGATTCTATTTTACAAGCAAGTTGCTTCTTCATACTTTCTGTAACAATATCTGAAGTGGAGATAATTTTTCCATTCGTGTCTGTTATGACCATAGTTGTATCTGAATCGGAGTGAGATTCCATTAAAGTAATGATTTTAAAAGCACGTGACTCATTTCCGGTATTTATAAATTTTTCGATGATGTTTCGATACTTATTCCCTTGATTTAAAAGAGTATTTGTTTCTTCATCGATACGTAATTTCGCAAGGCTTGTATGAAAAGAGACAAAGGCAATTGTTTCAATACATAAAGCTAATATTAAAAAATATGTACCAATTTTAAGGGAAAGTTTATTCATTTTGTTCCACCATACCTTATTTTCATATTGAATTAGTCTGTTATTAAAAATATATTTTTCCCTAATGAATCATGGCAGTTCCCCTTTCTTTTCTACGTTCTATTGAGAAGTAAAAGGGAAACTGCCTTATTAAGTAGTGAAATGAAGTTTTGATAAAAGAAGAGACGATATATTCAGCTAGCTGTAGTGATTATTCACTTTTCCATTTGTATCCTACTTTATAGATTGTTTCTAAGTAGTTTTCAACAGGAAATCCTTTTTTTCTTAATTTCTCACGAATATTTCGAATATGTGAATCGATAGTACGATATTCAATATCTGTTTGATATCCCCATATTTTTTCGATTAAATCATCACGGCTGTATGCGCGATTGGCATTTTGTAAAAATAGTCCTAGTAATGCAAACTCAATTGGTGTAAGTGAGATTTTTTCATTATAAACAGTAACGGTATGTTTCGTTTTATCCCATTCAATTCCATTGAAGCTAACAAATCCTTCTTTTTTCGTTCGGCGCAATACGGCCTCGATTCTTGCAACAAGTACTTGCTCATCAAATGGTTTCGTAATATAGTCGTCAGCTCCTATTGTCAATCCTTTTATCATATCGTAATTTTGATTCCGAGCTGTTAACATGATAATCGGGACATTGCTAAGTTGCCGAATTTGCTCACATGTTTCCCAGCCATCCATGTTTGGCATCATGACATCTAGCAAAATGATATCGAACTCTTTTTGCTGGATGAGTTCAAGAGCTTCAAAACCTGATTTAGCCTTCATACAAAAATAACCACGTGGACTGAGAAATAAATCTAACAGTTGTAACATGCGTTCTTCATCGTCTATTAATAAAATTTTTATCATATCCTTGTACACCCCAACTATTCTTTTTACTTTGTATAGTTTACATGAAAATAATGAAAAACTCTTTGCGCAAAAGTAATTGACATAAAAAATGCACTACTTTTGCACAACTCTTTTTTATAATAAAGACGTAGCGACACAAAATACCCTATGTTGCGACATAACGTCATGTCATTTTAATTATAAAATGACAATTCCATTCTATTGTGTAAGTGAGATAGTGAGGATTTTCGTATTCACCTCGCATCGGATAAGAAAAGGTTCCTATCTCACACTTTTTTTATAAAGGCGACTGTAATGCACATAGATGAAAAAGAAGATTGTTTATAAAAAAGGCGTAATGCAATGATAATGTGTATTACGGTATCTATATGAATCATTATAACGTGTGTAAATAAATTTTTCGGGATTTTATCATAAATTAAAAAGCGAATTGTTTCTTTAACTAGAAACAACTCGCTTTTTTTATCCTATTATTTATAAGTAGTAAAAGATTTAAGGAGAAAACAAAGATGCGAGGCGGGAGGAGAGCTGCCCGCCTGAAAAATAATGAAGGCTAATAATTCGTGATGGATGATGCATTGATTTATATAATCAATAGAAGGATTGTAATTTATATGATAAACCATGGAAGAATGGCTAAGCTTGAAGTGACAATTACGGTGCCACAAATTAAAAAAATACGATATTTTGTTTGTTTCATTCTGCATACTCCTCTAATTATGGATTGAAATCATATGGCAATTGGTCTATTGTTCGTATCATTGCTACCTATTTTTGATTCTTATTTTATATTTTTAGTATAGCGAATTGGTTTGGAAAGAACGATCGATAAAGATGACGTAAACATTACATTGTTGTAAGAAAAAAGCATCTTTTATGAAACAAAGATGCTTTGAAAGAGGTTGTGACAATTCCATGTTGATAACTAAAAATAACGCCTGAAAAAATTATTTTTTTGAAGATACATAACCTTCAATTCGCACTGGATGTGTATAAATATTGCAAGAGTTATTACGAATAAAGCCGACAACAGTAATTCCTAAATCATGTGCAAGTTGTAATGCCAATTTTGTTGGAGCAGATTTAGAAAGGATGATTTCACAACCGATTTTAGAAACTTTTAATAAGATTTCAGATGAAATTCGGCCGCTAAATGCAATGATTTTTCCTGTGACGGGTATATCATGACGTAAACAATAGCCATATATTTTATCTAATGCGTTATGTCTGCCAATATCCATTCTTGATAAAATGAGGCTATTTCGATCACATAAGGCTGTATTATGAACGCCGCCGGTTTGTTGGAATGTAGTGGAAGACTTTTGTAAGGCAGTCATTAAATAAAAGCATTCTTCAGGAGTGAGTGTGATATGTACATCATGTAATTTTTTTGCTTTGGCTGCATCATTAACAAAAACAAAGCCTTGTCTACTTTTTCCACAGCAAGAGGTAACATATCTTTTATTATATAAAGATTGGTAAAGTGGATTCATTTGTTTTGCTTCTACATGAACGATTCCTTGATCTTTCTGAATCCATAACTCTTCAATATGTTGGTAAGAAGAAATAATACCTTCCGAAATTAAAAAGCCTACTACCATGTCTTCGATATAATTTGGAGTGCATACTACAGTAACATATTCTTCGCCGTTTAATTTAATTGTGATAGGAGTCTCTGTAACAATTTCATCATGTTTTTCAGAGAACATACCATCTTGATAATGCACCATGTTATATGTTTCTTGGACAGGACCCATATTCTTTTCCCCTTTGTATGTATTTTTTTCTTATTTATCATCAAATATTGAACTACTACCTACATTATAAGATTATTTTGGTTATTATTGTATATTTACGATATAATAGAGCTGTAGAATAGTGTCATTTTAACTTTCGTATTATATGTGAATAGCACCATAGAATTGACCATCTTAGATAGGACGTAAGGTATTTCAAAATATGTATAACAACGCAAATTTGAAAGCGGATTCATATTTGTGTTGTGTAGTGAGTTGTAAGGAGAGGGGAAATTATGGCTGAACAGACAGTTCGTGTAACTATTGATGGGCAAGAGTTTGTTTCAACGGATGAAAAAACGATACTACAATTATTTAACGAAAGTAATTTAGAGCATCCACAAATTTGTCATGTGCCAGAAGTAGATCCAATTCAAACTTGTGACACATGTATTGTTGAGGTAGATGGAAAATTAATGCGTGCTTGTTCTACAAAAGTGGAAGATGGGATGCGTATTGAAAGAAAATCAGCACGTGCTAAAACAGCGCAAACTGAAGCGATGGATCGCATATTAGAGAACCATTTATTATATTGTACAGTTTGTGATAACAATAATGGGAATTGTAAGATTCATAATACGGTACATATGATGGGAATTGAAGAACAGAAATATCCATATAAGCCGAAAGTCAGCCCAAGCGAAGTGGATATGTCGCATCCATTTTATCGTTATGACCCAAACCAATGTATTGCATGTGGTCAATGTGTAGAAGTATGCCAAAACTTGCAAGTGAATGAAACATTATCTATTGATTGGAGTTTAGAGCGCCCGCGCGTAATCTGGGATAACGGTGTAAGCATTAATGACTCATCTTGTGTAAGTTGTGGTCAATGTGTAACAGTTTGTCCTTGTAATGCATTAATGGAAAAAACGATGCTCGGAGAAGCTGGATTTATGACAGGGCTTAAGCCGGATGTACTAGATCCAATGATTGATTTTGTGAAAGATGTAGAACCAGGATATAGTAGTATTTTAGCAGTTTCAGAAGTGGAATCTGCGATGCGGAAAACGAAGATTCATAAGACGAAAACAGTTTGTACATTTTGTGGCGTTGGTTGCTCATTTGAAGTATGGACGAAAGACCGTCAAATTTTAAAAGTACAACCTGTATCAGACGCGCCAGTAAACGGAATTTCCACATGTGTGAAAGGAAAATTTGGCTGGGACTTTATCAATAGTGAAGACCGCATTACAAAACCGTTAATTCGTCAAGGAGATACGTTTGTTGAAGCTTCGTGGGAAGAGGCTTTAGAAGTCGTTGCATCCAATATGCAACGTATAAAATCTGAATATGGAAGCGATGCATTTGGGTTTATTTCTTCTTCCAAAGTAACAAATGAAGAAAACTATTTAATGCAAAAATTAGCTCGGCAAATATATGGAACAAATAACGTAGATAACTGCTCCCGTTATTGTCAATCACCGGCAACAGACGGTTTATTTAAAACAGTTGGTATGGGGGGAGACTCTGGTACAATAAAAGATATTGCTGAAGCTGGACTTGTTATTATTGTAGGAGCAAATCCAACAGAAGGTCATCCTGTACTGGCGACACGCGTGAAACGTGCTCATAAATTGCACGAACAAAAGCTTATTGTAGCAGATCTTCGGAAACATGAGATGGCAGAACGGGCTGATTTGTTTGTTCATCCGCGTCAAGGAACCGATTATGTATGGCTTGCTGGAGTAACAAAATATATCATTGATCAAGGGTGGCATGATCAATCATTCATAAATGAAAATGTAAAGAATTTTGATGCATATAGCGAAATGTTAGAGAAGTATACGCTCGATTATACGGAGGAAATTACAGGGATTTCTAAAGATACATTAAAAGATATTGCACGTATGGTCTATGAAGCAGATGGAACTTGCGTACTTTGGGGCATGGGAGTTACACAAAATACAGGAGGAAGTACAACATCAGCAGCGATTTCTAACTTGCTTCTTGTAACAGGTAACTATCGTCGTCCTGGTGGAGGTGCATATCCATTGCGCGGGCATAATAACGTACAAGGCGCTTGCGACATGGCAACATTACCAAACTGGCTTCCGGGATATCAAGCAGTATCAGATGATGCGCTTCGTGCGAAATTTGAAAAAGCATATGGAACTACGATTCCGAAAGAACCAGGATTGAATAATATTGCGATGCTTGCTGCTGCAGAAGAAGGCAAACTACGTGGTATGTATGTAATGGGAGAAGAAATGGCATTGGTGGATTCGAATGCGAATCATGTACAACATATTTTAGCAAATCTTGATTTCCTTGTTGTACAAGATATGTTTTTATCCAAAACAGCTCGCTTTGCCGATGTCATTTTTCCAGCAGCACCAAGCTTAGAAAAAGAAGGAACATTTACGAATACGGAGCGCCGCATTCAAAGATTGTATGAAGTAATGCCGCCGCTCGGTGATTCTAAGCCTGATTGGTGGATCTTACAAAAAGTAGCACGCGCTCTTGGTGGCGATTGGAATTATGAGAGTCCAAGTGAAATTATGGATGAAATTGCAGCGCTTGCACCACTTTATTCACAAGCAACATATGATCGTCTAGAAGGATGGAATAGCTTATGTTGGGGAAGCCATGACGGTAAAGATACACCGCTGTTATATGTGGATGGCTTTCATTTTCCTGATAAAAAAGCTCGCCTATCACTAGATGAATGGGTGCCGCCAGTTGAAGCACCAGAAGACTATGATTTATTATTAAATAATGGTCGTGTATTAGAACATTTCCATGAAGGAAATATGACGAAAAAATCAGCTGGAATTCTATCAAAAATTTCTGAAGTGTTTGTAGAGATTTCGCCGGAACTTGCTCAAGAACGAAATGTAAAAGATGGTGGTCTTGTTGAGCTTACCTCACCATTTGGCAAAATTAAAGTGCAGGCACTTATTACAGATCGCGTTACTGGTAAGGAGTTATATTTACCAATGCATGCAACAGTGAATGAAGAAGCCATTAATATTTTAACAGGTACGGCAACCGATATTTATACATGTACACCAGCTTATAAACAAACAAGGGTGAAAATGCGCGTACTACGCGAAAAAGGAAATCGTCCACTCCCTGCTTCAAACCCAAGAAATAAAAAACGTCATCCACAAAATGGTGTTGAAATCCAGAAAAAATGGCAGAGAAAACAATACGTATCACTTGTGGATCAAAATTAGGGGGCGAAGAAAGTGGCAAAAGAAATTACTGTGATTCAAAAGAAAGTTGTAACAGAGGAAGAAAAGAAACAACAGTTAGCAGATGAGCTCTTCACACAATTAGAAGAAAATCGTGAGGCGGTTGAAGAAACGATGCAATTGCTAGCTAGTTTGCAGCAAGCTGGTATTTTAGATGCAGCCATTAGTCTGCTTGCCGCTAAAGAAGACGTTTCGAAAATTGCAATCGAACAATTAAATCGTGAACCAGTAAAAAACGCATTAAATAATATGATGGGAGCAGGGGAAGCATTATCTTCAGCAGACCCAGAATTGACAAAACAAATTACTTCCAGTTTAGTTACAGGACTACAATTTGCAACAGATGAATTAAAAAAAGGAAAGAAAACAAAAGTAATGGACTTTTTTAAAGTGCTCAAGGATCCAGACATTAATAGAGCGATTACATTTGGATTTAGCTTTCTGAAGGCATTTGGACAAGGATTAGATAAGAAATAAAGAAGAAAAGGAGTGATGGAAAAAGCCATCACTCCTTTTTAAAGCGAATAAGTACGTTTGCGTTCGTTAGAATATATGATTAGTATAGAAAAGATGGACTTCTGCTAAGAGATATGGAATCCATTTCAAATATCATTTTTAGAATTTGGAGGACTTTATGTTACACCGAAAAAGGCTATCTATACCAGGGATCATGAAACATTCCTTTCAAACGGTACAATTTGCTTTTTGGAATGTGTTGGCTTTTCAACTCATTTATAAATTATTAGCTGCGATTGTTTTTATACCGCTATTTGGTATGATTTTTAATAAATTATTATACTGGGGTGGTTATGCAAATGCTACAAATGATAAATTATTAGCATTTTTGAAAACACCATATGGAATATTAGCTGTTGTTATTTTATCAATATTGGCGCTGTTTCTTATTTTTACAGAGTTTGCAGTACTTATTATTCTTTCATATTTTGCACATAAACGTCAGAAAGTGAAATTGCGCCCGGTTTTATATAAGACGGTAACGTATTTACCTTCTCTTTTCACGTATTGCTTACCAGGATTTATTTTGTATGCTGTTGTATTGTTACCTCTATTCGGGATCGGGTATCAGTCTGCACTTATCCCAGACATTCAAATTCCAAACTTTATAACAGGGGAACTATTTAAAACGACGATGGGACAAGTTGGGTACTACGCTTTCTTTGTTATCGTCGCTTCTATGAATCTTCGCTGGATATTTGTGTTGCCTATTATGGTATTAGAAAAGAAGTCATTTCGAATTGCTGCACGTAAAAGTGCAAATTTAGTAAGAGTAAATTTCTTGAAAGTATTATTCTTTTTAATAGGCTTTTTAGTATCGATAGGAATTGTATTTTTGCTATTTGCGGGAATATATTTTTTATCGATATGGGGAATATATGAATTCACAAATCCAAAAGGGACATTTGCTTTATTAGCTGAATCAACTTTATCCGTATTTTTAACGAGTACGTTATATTTATTTAGTTTTATTATGACGCCATTTTATATTATGGCATTGACTAGATTTTATTTGCAGAAAGTTCCAGTAGAAGATGTTCTGCTAGAAGAAGGATTAGATTATTCAAAAGCAAAAGCTGAAAAATGCTTTTTAAAAAAACATCGCTTCAAATTCATTGGTGTATATATTGCTGGTGTGCTTACATTAGGAATGGTCGTTGCTTTCATTGTCACTTTTATTTCTAATACTTATAGAGAACCAATTATTATGGCACATCGTGGTTATATTTCAAAGGGTGTAGAAAACACAAGAGAAGCTATACAAGGTGCGATTGATGCAAAGGCAGATTATGCTGAAATTGATGTGTTGCAAACGAAGGATGGTCAATTAGCGGTCATACACGATTTGAAATTAAAACGTCTTGCGAATGAGAATGTACAAGTTGCTGATTTAACAATGGATGAACTTCGTAAGCTAACCTTAAGGCAAGATGGGTTTACAGGGAAAATTAGTACGTTAGATGAGATTATAAAGCTTGCAAAAAATAAGATAAAGCTCAATATAGAAGTAAAGTTACATGGAAATGAAAAAGACTTTGTGAAAAAAGTACTACAGACAATCAAAGATAATGAGTTTGAAAAACAATGTGTCATTCAAACGTTACATTATCCTCTTATTCAAGAGTTTAAGCGTGAAAATCCAGATATAAAAGTAGGATATATTTTATATGCAAGTAGAGCGAATTTAAAATATGTACAAGCTGATTTTTATGTCGCGGAAGAATATATGGTAAATAAACAGATCGTAAAATCAGCAAGGAAATTAAATAAACCAATCTACGTTTGGACTGTAAATGATATGGAGAATTTAAAGAAATATTATAAGTTGAATGTAGATGGAATTATTACAGATTATCCCATAGATGTACAAGAAACGATTAAGATGTTGAAAGAGCAAGAAGAAAATGAAAATGATATAATCGATAAAGTTATTGAAACAACGGAAGATTTATTTTCTAAGTTGTTTTAATCTATACAAGCTTCCAAACAGAAATGGTAATTCAAAAAGAAATTACCATTTTTGTTTGGAAAGCAATAATGAAGATTTATCATCCATATTTAAAAAACATTTACATGAATCATTATATAGTATTATAATGATTTGCAAAAGTCTTTATATAGTGTGTGGAGACTGTTTTTTTTGAATCTTGCTATATAAGAAGGGAATGGAGGTCATACTAATTATATCCATTAATTAATATAATTAAATGTTAGGAGAGAGAAAAGAGATGGGTAAAATTAAAAATTTAAAAGTTTCATCCAAATTATCACTTATTATTGTCATTTCTACTATTTCAATGTTTATTATTGGAATCATTGGATATTCACAAATGGATAAAATGAGTAAACATATAGATGAAATTTACAATAATAGTATGTTATCTGTACAAACAATGGATAATATTGAATCGAATTTTCATGTACAAGATGCTTACTTGTTAGAGTTTGTAATGACAAATGACGAGGAAAAACATAATAAACTAAACGAGAAATTACAGAAGAATATTCAAGATAATGAAAAGATGATGAAACTTTACGAACAGACGAAGAAGACATCTGATGAACAAAAGGCTTATGAAGCGTTTAAGTCAGATTTAACTGTATATGCTAAAAAAGTTGATGAAATCGTTACATTAGGCTTAGAAAATAGAAATGAAGATGCACACGTAAAACATGCAGAGGAGCTTCTTCCTCTAAAAAAAAGCGTTACAGAAAATTTAAAGCGTGTGGGACAAATTAATGAGAAGATGGCACAACAAGCATATGAAGTAACGCAACAATCTGCAAAACATACGCTTACAACATTTGTTTTAGTAATCTTGTTAACGATTATTGCGTTAGTGATTTTAGGTTATATTGTTGCTCAAATGATTACAAAACCTATTCAAAGCTTGGAGATTGAAATAGGAAAGGCTGCAAAAGGAGATCTAACAGCTAGAGCAAAATATAAATCTAAAGATGAGATTGGTCATATATCTGAGTCATTTAATGAAACAATGCGGAGTTTAAGTGAGATATTAGGAGTGGTGAAACAAACGGTATATCGTGCAGGTAGTTCCACTGATTCTATGTTATTAGATATAAAAAACGTTTCAGAGACAGCGACTGAAGTAAGAAATACAATGGAAAAAATTAATAGACATCTGGAATTACAGGATAATGGAATCCAAGAAAATGCAGCTGCGATGAATGATATGGCAATAGGTGTGCAGCAAGTATCGGAATCAGCAGCAGCAGTTAGCGAACTAGCGATAAAAATGAATGAGGATGCAAACGCAGGTAAAGAGATTGTAAACAAATCTATTGTACAAATGGGAGAAATTCATGATGTTGTAAAACGAAGTTTGCATACTGTTCAAGGGTTGGAAGTGCGTACTCAAAATATTGACAAAGCAATAGAAGCCATTGCTTATATTGCTGAACAGACGAATTTATTAGCTTTAAATGCAAGTATTGAAGCAGCAAGAGCGGGAGAACATGGTAGAGGCTTTGCAATTGTAGCCGATGAAGTACGTAAACTTGCTGAGCAATCTAAAGATTCAACAATAGAGATTAATCGCTTACTGAAAGAAATTGAAATGGATGTAAAGAATTTTGCGAAAGAAATGCAAATAGGACAGCAAGAAACAGTAAAAGGTATGAGTGCAATCGAAACAACGAGTCAGACGTTCGATAATATTGTAACGCATATTAATGGAGTCGCAACTCAAATACAAGAAGTATCCTCTTCAACAGAAGAAATGTCTGCTGGTATTGAGGAAGTAAGCGTTTCTTTCTCAGATATTTCGTCTACTTCCCAAACAATTACACAAGAAAATATAAAAGTATTTGAAGTGACAAATAATCAGGCTAACTCGGCGTCAGAAGTAGAAGGGAAATCATTACAAACGATTAAAATAATGAATGAATTACAAAAACAAATTTCACAATTTAAAACAAAAGAGGAATAAGTGGCACAACTCAAAAACTGTTGGTGAGAAATCATAATGGTTTTTGGTTGAAAAGAATATATTTCTAAAATATTACAGTGTTTAGAAAATGTATACGTATGCAATTTTCATTAATTTTTCACATTGTTATATTATTGTCAAATAATAAGAGGTGAATCTCTGTATAATCAAAGTAGAATGATAGATAGCGGAAAAACCCCTTTATTTCTTATGGTATAAAGTTCTATATATTTACACTATTTCAAATATATAAACTTTTTCATTTTCTGTATGTTAGCGTTTTCATAAATTTGAAATTATGCTAGAATAAGGACATAAGTTATTAATTATTAAAAAAAGAAAAAAGAATTTCTTTTTTCTGTTAATTATAAGGGGGCATTTCATTATGCGTATTGGGGTACCAACAGAAATTAAAAACAACGAAAACCGTGTAGCAATGACACCAGCTGGTGTTGTACACTTAGTTCGTAACAATCACGAAGTATTCATTCAAAAGGGTGCTGGTTTAGGATCTGGTTTTACAGATGCTGAATATGTTGAAGCAGGAGCGAAAATGGTTGAAACAGCTGAAGAAGCTTGGAACCAAGATATGGTTATGAAAGTTAAAGAACCGATTGAAAGTGAATATAAATATTTTAGAGAAGGTTTAATTTTATTCACATATTTACATTTAGCTCCAGAACCAGAATTAACAAAAGCTTTAATCGAAAATAAAGTGGTTTCTATTGCTTATGAAACAGTACAATTAGAAAACCGCTCTTTACCATTACTTGCACCTATGAGTGAAGTAGCAGGTCGTATGTCTGCACAAATCGGTGCACAGTTCCTTGAGAAAACAAAAGGCGGCAAAGGTATTTTACTTGCAGGCGTTCCAGGAGTAAAACGTGGTAAAGTAACAATTATCGGTGGTGGACAAGCTGGTACAAATGCTGCTAAAATTGCAGTTGGACTAGGTGCGGATGTAACAATCATCGACTTAAGTGCAGAACGACTTCGTCAGTTAGATGACATTTTCGGAAATCAAGTAAAAACTTTAATGTCTAATCCTTACAATATTGCACAAGCTGTAAAAGAATCTGATCTTGTAATCGGTGCAGTATTAATTCCAGGTGCAAAAGCGCCAAAACTTGTAACAGAAGAAATGATTCAATCAATGGAACCTGGTTCTGTTGTTGTTGATATCGCGATTGACCAAGGTGGTATTTTCGAAACAACGGATCGCATTACAACTCATGATAACCCAACTTATGAAAAACATGGCGTTGTTCATTATGCAGTTGCAAACATGCCAGGTGCGGTTCCACGTACATCAACTCTTGCATTAACAAACGTAACAGTACCATATGCGGTACAAATTGCGAACAAAGGTTATAAAGAAGCTTGCTTAGGTAACACTGCATTATTAAAAGGTATTAACACATTAGACGGCTATGTAACATTCGAAGCAGTTGCAGAAGCTCACGGTGTAGAATACAAAGGTGCAAAAGAGTTATTAGAAGCAGAAGCAGTATCTTGTTAACAAAAGTATTATACAAAATAATAATCGAACAATATTTCATACAACATGATAAGAGCTAAGAGTGAAGACCTCTTAGCTCTTATTAGCAAAAGGGGGCATACATCGTGGCCAACCTATTTAAAAAGAAATCCGTTACGCAATTGTTAGGGGAAAGTAAAAGTAAAACTTTAACGAAAACACTAGGGGCATTTGACCTAACGATGCTGGGGATTGGTGCGATAATTGGTACAGGAGTACTTGTATTAACTGGATTAGTAGCAGCAAGAGATGCTGGTCCAGCCGTTATTTTTTCATTTATGATTGCGGCCGTTGTTTGTGGATTCGCAGCATTATGTTATGCAGAAGTTGCTTCGTCCCTTCCTGTTTCAGGTAGTGTATACACATATTCGTATGCGACGATTGGTGAATTTATTGCCCACTTAATGGGCTGGACATTGCTATCAGTATATGTAGTAACAACTGCTGCGGTAGCTGGTGGCTGGACAGGTTACTTCCATAACTTAATAAGTGGATTTGGATTAGAAATTCCAAAGGAACTGTTAACGATTCCAGCGCAAGGCGGTATCGTGAATTTGCCAGCGGTGGTTATCACTTTAATACTGACTTGGTTATTATCGCGTGGTACAAAGGAAAGTAAACGTGTAAATAACGCAATGGTGTTAATTAAAATTGGTATTGTTGTTCTATTTATTGCTGTTGGTGTATTTTACGTAAAACCAGAAAATTGGGTACCGTTTGCACCATATGGTTTAAGTGGAATCTTTGCCGGGGGAGCAGCAGTATTCTTTGCTTTCTTAGGATTTGATGCATTAGCAACTTCAGCAGAAGAAGTGAAAAATCCACAACGTGACCTTCCAATTGGTATTATTGCCTCACTAATCATTTGTACAATCATTTATGTTGCAGTTTGTCTCGTTATGACGGGTATGGTTCCTTATAAGGAATTAGATGTACCAGAAGCAATGGCTTATGTATTAGAAGTTGTAGGACAAGACAAAGTGGCAGGTGTAATTGCAGTTGGAGCTGTAATTGGGATTATGGCTGTAATTTTCGCTTACATTTATGCGACAACACGCGTATTCTTTGCAATGAGCCGTGACGGTTTATTGCCAGAATCTTTTGCGAAAATTAACAAAAAGACAGAGGCACCAACATTTTCGACTTGGTTAACAGGAATTGGTAGTGCTTTAATCGCTGGATTTATCGATTTGAAAGAATTGTCAAACTTAGCGAATATTGGAGCATTATTGACATTTGCGATGGTAGGTGTATCAGTTATCATCCTTCGTAAAACACATCCGAAATTAGAGCGTGGATTTAAGGTACCGCTTGTACCGATTTTACCGATCATTTCAGTTGTATGTTGTTTATTCTTAATGGTTAACTTGCCGTTAACAACATGGATGTATTTCGGAGTATGGTTAGCAATTGGAATTGTTGTATACTTTGTATATTCGAAAAAACATAGTCATTTAAAAGAAGATGGAAGTTCGCAAGATAGTTTAGAAAAAGCTAACTAAAGGGATATAAAACATGTAAGCCTTGTGCGTCTAGGGAGCGCCCAAGGCTTTTTCTTTTAATCTCAGCGATTCGGATTTTAAGATTTGCTCCATGAATTGGAGATGCTGTGAAAGTAAAATGAATGAAGAGGATGGGATGTATGAAATCGTACATCCTTTTTCTATGAGGGATATAACGAATGTGGAAAATAAGAGATATTTTTTAAATGTGAACAAAATGTTTGAAAAATTGTTATGGATTTTATTGACATATATGAACAGCTGCTCATATAATAAAAGTATCAAATATATGAATAGTTGTTCATATGTTCAATTAAAGAGGTGAGCTATAATGGCTGAAAATAAAGTAGAAACATGTCAGGATACATGTTCTCAAACAATTATCCATGAAGAAGTTGTAGATCAAGTAAAACAAACAATTCCAAATGATGAAAGTTTAAGCAAAGTAGCAGAATTATTTAAAGTGTTAGGTGATCGTACACGTACGCGAATTTTGCATGCGTTATTTGAAGCGGAGATGTGTGTATGTGATTTAGCTTATTTACTCGGCATGACACAATCCTCTATTTCCCATCAACTTCGTGTATTGAAACAAGCAAAACTTGTGAAAAACCGTAAAGAAGGAAAGGTTGTCTACTATTCATTAGCTGACCACCATGTAATCGGTATTTTTGAACAAGCATTCGAACACGTAAACGAGGAAGACTAAATAGAAAAGCACAAGGAGGGAGAAAAAATGGCTGAAGCACTTGTGAAGCGAAAACTTGTGTTGGAAGGATTGGATTGTGCGAATTGCGCTATGAAAATTGAAAAAGGTATTGGAAATTTAGAAGGTGTATCGTCTTGTTCTGTCAATTTTGCAACGAAGACAATGGTTTTAGAGACAGAGAAAAATAAAGAAGGTCATGTTGTTACGGAAGCAAAACAACTTGTTACGAAATTAGAACCGCACATTAAAGTACGGGAAGAACAAAATAAAAAAAATGCAAAAGAAGTATTGTTGTTAGATGGATTAGATTGTGCAAATTGTGCGTTAAAAATTGAAACGAAGGTAAAAGAAATGCCTGGTATTTCAACAGCTACACTTGATTTTGTATCGAAAAAATTTAAAATAGAAGTTACGAATAAAAAAGAACTAGAAACAGTAGTAGCGAATGTAGAACAGGTCGTTCATAAGTTAGAGCCGGATGTAAAAGTTGTTCGTGAAGAGAAAAAAGAACATCATCATGATCATAGTCACGATCATGGAGAAGGAAATGTAAAGAAAATGATTGGGCGCTTAGCGATAGGTGGGGTTTTAACAGCAGCAGCAGCGCTTGCAGGACTACCACAAGCAATGAGCATTTCTCTTTTCATCATCGCATATTTACTAATTGGTGGAGAAATCGTTTGGCGCGCGGTAAGAAATATGGCTCGCGGCCAAGTATTTGATGAAAACTTTTTAATGGCTGTAGCAACGTTAGGTGCATTTGCGATTGGTGAATATCCTGAAGCAGTTGCAGTTATGCTTTTCTACCAAGTAGGTGAATTATTCCAAAGTATTGCGGTAAATCGTTCCCGTAAATCGATTACTTCATTAATGGATATTCGTCCTGATTATGCAAACGTTAAAGTCGGAAATGAAACAAAACAAGTCTCACCAGAAGATGTACAAATTGGCGATTATATTGTTGTGAAACCAGGTGAGAAAGTACCGTTAGATGGGAAAGTGATTGAAGGAACATCAATGGTAGATACTTCAGCGTTAACTGGTGAATCTGTACCGCGAGAAGTAGAAGTTGGGAATGAAGTATTAAGCGGTTTCGTAAACCAAAATGGTGTATTAACCATTGAGGTAACGAAAGAATTTGGGGAATCAACAGTATCCAAAATTTTAGATTTAGTACAAAATGCAAGTAGCCGTAAAGCACCAACAGAAAATTTTATTACAAAATTTGCTCGCTACTATACGCCTGTTGTCGTGATTACAGCAGCTATATTGGCATTTATTCCACCTCTTATTTTAGAGGGAGCTACATTCTCAGATTGGATTTACCGTGCATTAGTATTCCTTGTTATTTCTTGTCCATGTGCGTTAGTCGTATCCATTCCGCTCGGATTCTTCGGTGGTATTGGCGGCGCATCTAAAAGTGGTATTTTAGTGAAAGGAAGTAACTATTTAGAAGCATTAAATGATGTAAAACATATTGTTTTTGATAAAACAGGAACATTGACAAAAGGTGTTTTTAAAGTAACAAAAATGGAGCCAGCTGGGGCGACTACGAAAGAGGAACTTCTTGAATATGCAGCATTCGCAGAAGTATATTCAAACCATCCAATTGCACAATCCATTCGCAATGCGTATAGAAAATCAATTGATGAAAAGAATATTGAGGATTACAACGAAATTTCTGGTCATGGTACAGTAGTAAAAGTAAATGGGAAAGAAATTTTTGCTGGTAATGCAAAATTAATGAAAAAAGAAAATATTGAATTCCAGCAGCCAGAAACGGTAGGTACACTTGTTTATGTTGCTGTTGACGGAAGGTATGCTGGTTATATTGTAATTTCAGATGAAGTAAAAGAAGATTCAAAACAAGCGATTCAGAAATTAAAAGAGCTCGATATTAAGAAAACAGTTATGCTAACAGGTGATGCCAAACGAGTTGGAGAAGCTGTTGGAAAAGAACTTGGATTAGATGAAGTACATGCGGAATTATTACCAGAGCAAAAAGTAGAAGAAATTGAAAAAATTGCTGCGGCAAAACAACCGAAAGAAAAAGTTGTTTTCGTTGGTGATGGTATTAATGATACACCGGTATTGGCAAGAGCGGATGTTGGGATTGCGATGGGTGGTTTAGGATCTGATGCTGCGATTGAAGCCGCAGACATTGTCATTATGACAGATGAACCTTCTAAAATCGCAACTGCTATAAAAATTGCCAAACGTACGCGTAGTATTGTGTGGCAAAATATTATCTTTGCACTTGGTGTAAAAGGTCTTGTATTACTACTTGGCGCATTTGGAATTGCAACCATGTGGGAAGCTGTCTTCTCTGATGTCGGTGTTACATTAATTGCTGTATTAAATGCAATGCGTGTGCTTAGAGTGAAAAATTTATAAAGTAAAAAGAGGAGTGAAGAAAGCTCCTCTTTTTATTTTTGTATATTTTTTGTAATTTGTTCCCGTACAGTTTGAATATAATTCATTTTATGATTCCAACATTCTTGACTTAAATCGACAGGATATTCTTCAGGATTGAGTGTTCGCATATATTCTTCCCAAAATAATGTTAAGCTGCTCTCAGTATGTTTTTGGATATCCAGTATGTCAGGCAATTCATAGATTCTGTTTCCATCTGTGAAAATATCATGATGGAGTTCGCGTGCTTCAAAATTTGTTACAAATTTACTAATATACGTATGAACAGGATGGAACATTTTCAAACGTTTTTCTTGCTCAGGTTCTTCGGATTCTAATGCGATATAGTCTCCTTCAGCGTGATTGTTCATGCGATTGATAATTCGATAAACTCGTTTAAGTCCTGGTGTTGTAATTTTTTCCGGATTGGAAGAAATTTTAATGGTATCGTTTAATAGCCCTTTTTCATCTTCAATCGCGACAAGTTTATAGACGGCTCCTAATGCGGGTTGTTCAAATGAAGTAATAAGCTTTGTTCCAACACCCCAGACGTCGATTTTGGCTCCCTGAGATTTTAAATGCATAATTGTATATTCATCTAAGTCGCTAGAAGCAATAATTTTTGTGTTAGTAAATCCAGCTTCATCAAGCAGTTTACGAGCTTCTTTAGATAAGTATGCCATATCCCCGCTGTCAAGACGAATGCCATAGAAATCAATGCGATCTCCAAACTCTTTGGCAACTCGAATTGCATTTGGTACACCAGACTTTAATGTATCGTATGTATCAACTAAAAAGACGCATTTTTTATGTGTTTCCGCGTATTTTTTAAAGGCAACGTATTCATCCCGATAGGCTTGAACAAAGGAGTGGGCATGTGTACCAGCTACAGGGATTCCGAATCGTTTGCCAGCACGAACATTACTTGTGGAAGAAAAACCGCCAATAAAAGCTGCGCGTGTTCCCCAAAGAGCAGCATCAAATTCGTGAGCGCGCCGTGTTCCAAATTCTAATAGTTCATCATTGCCAGCAGCATGTTTCATACGAGCTGCTTTTGTTGCGATTAATGTTTGATAATTTACGATATTTAATAAGGCTGTTTCGATAATTTGCGCCTCGCCAAGTGGCGCATCAACGCGCAATAAAGGTTCGTTATTAAAAACAATTTCACCTTCTCGCATGCTGCGAATTGTTCCTGTAAACTCCATGTTTTGTAAATAACGAAGAAAATCCTCTTCAAATTGTAATTCAGTTAAATATGCAATATCGCTTTCGGTAAATCGGAAGCTTTCTATATACTCTATAATTTTTTCAAGGCCAGCGAAAACTGCATAGCCATTTTCAAATGGAAGCTTTCGAAAATATAAATCAAAAACAGAACGGCGATTGTGAATCCCGTCTTTCCAATATGTATAAACCATATTGATTTGATATAGATCAGTATGTAAGGCGTAACTATCGTCTTTATAATGATTCATTGCGAAAACACCTCCGTAATTTGGTTATAGTATACCAATTTTTACATCTATACACCAAAAAAAGCTCTGCATCTTCTATTCACATATGAAATAGGAGGTAAAAAGAAAAAATATGTAATGTTTTTCGAAAATTTACATTTATCAATTTATATTTTTCGTAATTTTATGTATTATTAAAGTAGTGAGGGTAAATGAGAATGGAGGAGGGCCATGCAACAAACATTAGAGAAAATTGGCAAACAAGTTTTTTATAAACGACTACAGCAAAAAATGACACAAGAAGAATTATGTCAGGGCATTTGTTCCGTCTCATATTTAAGCAAGATTGAAAATGGAAAGATAGAAGCATCGGAAGAAATCCTGCAGCTTCTCTGCACAAGGTTAGAGATTGCCGTATCAGATTTACGAGATGTAGAAGAAGAAGTGAAAGACAAATTGGATGAGTGGTTAAATGCATTAGTTCATTTAGATAAACCACAGGTTGAACGTATTTATAAAGAATTGCAAGAAGAAGTGAATCAAGTTTTAGATTTTGAAATTATTAACTATTATAATTTGCTTTATACACGCTATTTAATCATGAAACGAGATCTTCCAGCATTGGAAGAAGAGCTGGAGAAATTGAAGAAGGTATATAAGAAATATTCTCCGTTTCAAAAGTTGTTATATACGTATAGTAGGGCTTTAATGTATTTCATGAAGCATAGATATAAGGATTCACTTGAGTGTTTAGTTCAGACAGAGTTAATGGCAAAAGAGCAAGGATATTATGAGACTGGAATTTATTATAACTTAGCGCTTGTATATAATTATTTAGAAATTGAACATATGTCATTACACTTTGCTCACATTGCATTAGAAGGTTTTCGAAATGAGTACAAATTTCGAAATGTAATGGATTGTCAACTTTTAATTGCTTTTAGTTATATACACAGAAAACAATATAAAGAAGCGCTTGAAATGTATAATAATATTTTGAGAGAAGCGAATTCTTTTGCAGATAAACATAATATTATAGCGATAGTTTTAAATAATTTAGGATATTTACATTATCATAAAAAAGAGCATGCAAAAGCGAAAGAATATTATTTGCAGAGTTTACAGTATAAAAAAGAGAAAGATTTCAACTATATAGATGCTGCGTATGAAATTTCTTTACAATGTATTGAATTAGGAGAATTTGAAGAGGCGAAGGAATGGATTGACAAAGGGGTAGCTGTTGCGAAAAGAGATGAGAGATACAAAAGTATGTTCTACCTGCTTTGCATGCTCCGAAATAAATACTTTGAAAAGAAGGAGGTATATAAAAAGTATTTAGAGTTAGAAGCTATTCCGTTCTTTAAGCAAGAAAAAAATAAAAAGAATTTGAAAAAAGCGTATTTAGAGTTAGCGAACTATCATGAAGAGCTGTTAGAATTCCAAGAAAGTAACCATTATTATAAACTAGCAATTCAATTATTAGAAGAACAAGGAGGAAAATAAAATGAAAAAGGTAATTATTGGTGTGTTTTCATTTCTAACATTATTAGCAGCGAGTTCAGTAATACAGTATGCTTGGGTAGGAGAGATGTATGGACAAGAAGTAAATACTGTAGAAATAGTGGAAGCGTAAGTGTAGTAACAAAAAAGATCCTTTCTAGTTGAAAAGGATCTTTTTTTGTTTTCTCAACATTTGTTCTCCAAAATTCTACAAAACTTGAGAAAAAAATTATTTAACTTTTTTGTATATTCACAATAGAAACTTAATGATAATATAAAACTACTCTTTTTCAAAAAATTTTATTAGGGGGAAGGTTGAATGAAAAAGAAGAGTTTAGCTTTTGTATTAGCGGCAGGGATGGCTGTAACGACATTTGGAGGGACGAGCTCTGCATTTGCAGATTCAAAGAATGTGCTCTCTACGAAAAAGTACAATGAAGCCGTTAAATCACCAGAGTTTGTAGCAGGTGATTTGACTGGAGCAACTGGAAAGAAAGCAGAATCTGTTGTGTTTGATTACTTAAATGCAGCAAAAGAGGACTATAAGTTAGGAAATAAGAGTGCTGAAGATTCTTTTAAAATTAAAGAAGTGAAAAAGGATTCTGTAACAGATTCGACAGTTGTACGTATGCAACAAGTGTTTGAAGGAACACCTGTATGGGGATCTACTCAACTAGCTCATGTGAGTAAAGATGGTTCATTGAAGGTGTTATCTGGAACTGTTGTACCAGATTTGGATAAAAAAGAGAAATTAAAAAATACGAATAAGATTGAGGGGAAAAAAGCAATTGCAATTGCTGAACAAGATTTAGGTTTAAAACCAAAATATGAAGTAGAACCAACGGCTGACTTATATGTGTATCAAAATGGTGAGGAGGCAACATACACATATGTTGTGAAATTAAATTTCTTAGATCCACAGCCAGGAAACTATTATTATTTTATTGAAGCAGAAAGCGGTAAAGTATTAAATAAATACAATACATTAGATCATGTAACTGCAGAAAGTAAAGTACCAGTTAATCAAGAGATTGCAAAACAAGAAAAAGGAGCTGTCAAACCTGTAACGGGAACGAATGCAGTTGGAACAGGGACAGGTGTATTAGGAGATAAAAAATCAATTAATACGACATTATCTGGATCGACGTATTATTTACAAGATAATACGAGAGGTGCGCAAATTTTCACATATGATGCGAAAAATCGTTCTTCCTTACCAGGAACGTTATGGGCAGATGTTGATAATGCGTTCCATGCAAAGTATGATGCAGCGGCAGTAGATGCTCATTATTATGCGGGCGTCACATATGATTACTATAAAAATACGTTTAATCGAAATTCTATTAACAATGCAGGAGCTTCGCTAAAATCAACGGTTCATTATGGAAGTAATTATAATAATGCTTTCTGGAATGGTTCGCAGATGGTATATGGAGATGGTGATGGAGTAACATTTACTTCGTTATCTGGTGGAATTGATGTAATTGGGCATGAATTGACACATGCTGTGACAGAATATAGTTCAAATTTGATCTATCAATATGAGTCAGGCGCATTAAACGAAGCGATTTCTGATGTTTTTGGCACATTGGTAGAATACTATGATAATCGTAATCCAGATTGGGAAATTGGAGAAGATATTTATACACCTGGAAGAGCGGGAGATGCACTTCGCTCTATGAGTGATCCGACAAAGTATGGTGATCCAGATCATTATTCTAAGCGCTACACTGGTTCTGGCGATAATGGTGGTGTTCATACAAACAGCGGAATTATTAACAAAGCGGCTTATTTATTAGCAAATGGTGGTACACATTATGGAGTGACAGTGAATGGTATTGGCAAAGATAAAGTAGGAGCAATTTACTATCGTGCAAATACGCAATATTTCACGCAATCGACTACATTTAGTCAAGCTCGTGCTGGCCTAGTACAAGCAGCGGCTGATTTATACGGTGCGAATTCTGCAGAAGTAACAGCGGTAAAACAATCATACGATGCAGTTGGAGTAAAATAAACAAAAATAAAAAGGAGCGATATGCTCCTTTTTATTTTTGTTTCCATTTCCTCCATATGTATATGATTCCGATGCAACTAGCGATTGTTATCATCCATTTTGCCTCATTCGTTCCATTTATAACATGATATGCAGAATATACTTCAATGAGCAATGCTGGTATTTTTCCGATTGTACTTGCAATGCTGAAGGATAATAATGATATTTTTCCTAATGCAGCAAATAATGTGATGATGCTTGATGGAATAAATGGAACGAGTCGAAATGATAAGACAAGCAAGAATGCTTCTTTCCCTTTTACATAAAGGAGCCGCTGTATCTTTGGATAATCATTTATTTTATCACGTGTGAATTTTTGCAATCCTAAACGATAAAGATAAAATGAAACAATTGCACCTAAAACTTCTCCTGTGATCGAAATCATTGTCCCATCTAGTACTCCGAATAATTGTATATTAATAGCTGTTAAAAATATGCTAGGAATGACTCCAAGTAAGCTGATAATGATATTAAATAGAATACTAAGTGGAATGGCGATTGTATCATGCTCTTTCAATGCATTGTAAATAAGTTCGTCCATAGTGATAGGTCCTTTATCTTTTTTAGCATTACACCATATTTCACGAAGATAGGCAAGAGTGGATTTGTTATAAAATACATACTTTTTATTTCAAAAACTTGTAATTTTATACCCCTTACGGGTATAATGTATACAAGGAAGGGGGTATATTGATGGACCATTGTGTGAATCAAGAAAAGATGGTACCTAGAACAGATGAAGAAATTGAAAAAGTTATAAATCGTTTAAAAAGAATTGAAGGCCAAGTGAGGGGCATTCAAAAGATGATTGAGGATAATCGCTATTGTATTGATGTATTCATTCAAATTTCTGCAGTGCAAGCAGCGTTAAATAAAGTTCGTTTTTCATTGTTAGAACGTCATACAAATCATTGTGTAAAAAAAGCTATTCAAGAAGGAAATGGTGATGCGTCTATACAAGAGTTAATGAGAGTCATCAAACAGTTCTCAAAATAGAAAGGAGATGAACTGTATGGGGAAAACAAAACAAATAACAATTGGTATTGATGGAATGACATGTTCAGCTTGTTCCGCACGGATTGAGAAAGTATTAAATAAACTAGATGGCGTAGAAGCGAATGTGAATTTAGCAATGGAACAAGCGACCGTTCAATATGATGAAGAGGAACAAAATGTAGAAGCAATTACAAATCGTATTAAGAAATTAGGATATGAAGTTCGAACGAAAAAAGTAAATTTTAATATTGAAGGTATGACATGTGCTGCATGTTCAAATCGAATTGAAAAAGTAATCGGTAAAATGGAAGGAATTGAAACGATTAACGTTAATTTAGCTATGAACACTGCAACGATTGTCTATAAAGATGGTCTTCTTACAATAGAAGCAATTCTCGACAAAATAACGAAATTAGGATATAAAGGTAAACTGCAAGAAGATGCTGGATCGACGAAAAAAGAAGAGCAACTAAAAAAGAAAAGAAAACAACTATTTCTTTCTATTTTATTGTCATTACCCCTTCTTTATACGATGGTGGCACATTTGTCGTTTGAAACAGGAATACCAATGCCGCATTTTTTAATGAATCCATGGGTGCAATTATTATTTGCAACACCGGTGCAATTTTATATTGGTGCACAATTTTATATCGGTGCATATCGCGCATTGCGAAATAAAAGTGCAAATATGGATGTACTTGTTGTACTTGGTACATCATCTGCGTATTTTTATAGCTTATACGAAGGGATTAAAACACTACAGGAACCATCATATTTACCTCAGCTTTACTTTGAAACAAGTGCGGTGCTAATTACATTAATACTTGTTGGTAAGTATTTCGAGGCGCTCGCAAAAGGAAGAACAACAGAGGCTATTTCAAAATTACTAAGTTTACAAGCGAAAGATGCCTTGGTTATTCGTGATGGAAATGAAATATTAATTCCTATAGAAAGTGTTGTGATTGGCGATACAATTGTAGTAAAACCAGGTGAGAAAATACCTGTGGATGGTATTGTATTATTAGGTACATCCTCAGTTGATGAAGCGATGATTACAGGTGAATCTATCCCAGTTGAAAAACAAGTTGGTGATGCTGTAATAGGAGCGACAATGAATAAAAATGGTATGTTCACAATGCGTGCTGAAAAAATAGGGAAGGATACCGCCCTTGCAAGTATTATTAAAATTGTTGAAGAAGCTCAAGGGTCAAAAGCGCCAATTCAGCGCATGGCAGATACTATTTCTGGTATTTTCGTTCCGATCGTAGTTGCGATTGCGACCGTTGCTTTTCTTGTTTGGTATTTTGCTATTGCTCCTTATGATTTACCACAATCATTAGAAGTCGCCATAGCTGTATTAGTAATTGCTTGTCCTTGTGCACTTGGTCTTGCTACGCCAACATCGATTATGGTGGGAACTGGAAAAGGAGCGGAGGCAGGTATTCTTTTTAAAGGCGGAGAATATTTAGAGGCGACACATAGAATTAATGCTGTGCTACTAGATAAAACTGGTACTGTTACAAAGGGAAAACCAGAAGTTACAGATGTATTCAGCTTACAAGACAATATGCTCGCCTTTGCTGCTTCCGCAGAAAATGTCTCAGAACACCCATTAGCGACTGCTATTGTTGAGTATGGGAAACAACAAGGGATTACACTCTTACCTATAGAGGATTTTCGAGCGATACCTGGACACGGTATTGAAGCTATGATTGAAGAACAGTCCATTGTGATTGGAACGCGAAAATTAATGAATGAGCACGGTGTGAATATAGGTCAGTTTGAAGAGCGCATGATTGCTCAAGAAGCTGATGGTAAGACTGTTATGCTTGTAGCGATTGAAAATCAATTCGCAGGGATGATTTCTGTAGCAGATACAATTAAAGAAAGTTCGAAAGAAGCAATTCATGCGCTGAAATCTAGTGGAATCGATGTATATATGGTAACAGGTGACAATCAGCGAACAGCAGAAGCAATTGCAAAACAAGTAGGAATTGAACATGTATATGCGGAAGTGTTACCAGAGAAAAAAGCACGTATTGTGGAGGAATTACAACTTAATGGGAAACGAGTGGCGATGGTTGGTGATGGAATTAATGATGCTCCAGCTTTAGCAAAAGCCGATATTGGGATGGCGATTGGAACAGGAGCAGATGTAGCAATTGAAGCGGCAGATGTTACTCTTGTCGGTGGAAACTTAAAACATATCCCGCAAGCGATTGATCTAAGTAAAAAAACAATGAAAAATATTCGCCAAAATTTATTCTGGGCTCTGTTTTATAATGCAATTGGTATACCAATTGCGGCAAGCGGCTTGTTAGAACCTTGGGTAGCTGGTGCGGCGATGGCATTTAGTTCTGTTTCTGTTGTAACAAATGCCCTTCGCTTGAAACGTGTTAAAATATAAATAGAATGGGAACTAAGGTTCTCATCCTTATAAATAAAAGAGGATAGATAAGGAGGAAATAAAAATGACTGTAACATTAAACGTACAAGGAATGACATGCAATCACTGTAAAGCAGCTGTAACGAATGCCCTTCAAGAGTTAAATGGTGTAAGTCGTGTAGCAGTTGAGTTACAGGCAGGTACAGTAGAAATTGCATATGATGAAACGAAGGTAAATGTTCAGCAGTTAAAAGATGCAATTGAAGAACAAGGTTATGATATTGTATAAATATTCATAAAAAAACGTGTAGATTTTATCATTCTACACGTTTTTTTATGAATTGACTTTTCATGCAGTTACAATAATAATCATGGAAGAGGTGATAAAATGAAACGATTTGGCAACATATTGTTAAGTAGTTTACTGGCAATGATTCTTATATTAAGTGGATGTGCTGGGAAAGAACAAAAGAAAGTAGAACCAAAAGAGAACCACTCAGCATCCATCGAAAAAATGAGTGACAATATTTTAGACGAAATGGAAGGACCACCGAAAAATGGCCATACGATAGAAAGACATGTCGGTAAAACAGAAGAACAATTAAAGGAACGTTTGCGTACCGATAAAGTATCTGCAGCAAGTACATATTATGATAAAGAAACGGCTACAAAAGCTGTAAAAGATAGTGTAAAGCAACATGAGCAGGAAATTGATAATTGGTTAAAGAACTCTAAAGAAAATCGTCTTGTATTACATACAAAACATTCATTCCCTGTTGGAAAAACTGTATTAAAAAAGAATATGAGTGTAAAGGATAAACTTATGAATACAGTTACAGTTTTAGCAAGGGATAAATCAGGATCATTAGGTTTTAAAATTGTTACTTCCTATCCATCAGATAAATAAGAAAAGGAGGGACAACATGTATTCAACACTTCAATATTTTTTTAAAGCATATTGCACATTGAGTGTGCATGAAGAAGAAATAGCAGAGGTAATGACAGAGTTTTTGGAGCAAGAAGAACAAGAAAGTATTCAAAATTTACAAGCGGAGCTATTACATATATGTGAGGATGAAGCGTGGGAAGAAGGGTGTGTATTAGCTGCGAAGTATGGAAATCGTATATGGTCTTTAGAAGAAACGAAACATCATTTGGAGACCTTCATGCAATTATTGCAAACGAAAAAGGCGTGATTCATCACGCCTTTTTATATACACTTTTTGAAATTTGCCCATTTGAAATGATTTGCCCATCTTTTGTTACTTTTTTGTATGTGACGGCAGTAATTTTATTTCCAGTATTGCTGATGACTTTGGAGGAAACTTCTACATCCTTACCAGTTGGCGTACCGAAAATACGAGTCGTAATCCGGTTACCATCAGAGAATGCTTGAATATAAATATAATGTCCAGTATTATTTTTAAATTTTAAATCAGGGCCGTAATCAGCTACAGCCGCATCTTGTCCGAGTGGTAAATAGTGGACAGGCATAGAATGATTACTACGAGCAACAATTCCTAAATCTGCACGTAATACAGCTCCATATAATGTACTACTTACTTGACAAACACCGCCCCCAGCACTTTGAACAACCTTTCCTTGTAAATAGACAGCAGCTGATTTATAGCCGTGTGCAGCATCTGTAACTCCGACACGTCCATTGAAACTAAATGTTTCATCTGGTGCTACAATTGCTCCGCTTAATGTATTTGCAGATTTATTTACATTAAAGGACTGGCTTCCGTTTCGTCCAGTCATAGGCGTGGAATATTCTGCAATCACTTGTTTGATCCCCATATTTTGTATATCTTCTGTAGAACGTTCAGGTTTTATAGAAGCAATAGGGAGTGTGATGTTTTGTGTATTTGCAGTAATAGCTTGTTTTGTTAAGTTTGCTAATTGCTCTTTATCAATTTTTTCACCATTTTGGCTTTCGCTAATATTTACAGTAGTTCCTGAAATGTTTAATTCGGCATTAACAGGATTTTTTAAAGTTTCATTGTATTTATCCTTCATAAAGGCTTCATAAGCAGTGGAATTTAATTGTGGCTTTAGCTTATACTCGCGTTTTAATTCACCGTGTATAGCCTTTTTTCTCATGTTATAACGATCTATAATGTTTCCTTGTTGTTCTTTAAAAATATTCGCAACGATATCTTTTTCTTTATATTCTACACCGAGATCTTTCCATGTGTATGTTTGTGTATTGTTTTCAAATACATAGTTGAGTGATTTTTTATTTAATTTATCTACTTTCTGTTGAACAATTTTTTGAATATCTTGTTTATTCTTTCCATCAAGAGGAATGCCTTCAAATGTAGTATGTGGTAATGCAGTGGTATCTAGTTCTTTATTTAATTTTGATATGTACTGGTAGCCGCTGATTCCACCTGCACAAAGTAAGATACCACCAGCAATAGCAGAACCAATAAGGAATTGGCGCAGTTTCATTTGTTTTCCCCCTTAGTAATAAATGGATAACATAATATGTATTCTGTTTTTTACATAAGAATGATGTAAATAGCATTATGTATGTACTAGTATACTATCATTCTTATGAAAGTGTAATATTTATATAAAGAATGTTACAATTATGTAATAAACATCTATTTTTGGAATTATTGACTAATAAGAATAAGGAAGTGTCATTATAATAAAAAGGCTGCATAGAAAGTTCTAGCAGCCTTTTTATTATAATTTTTTATGTTCACTTTTATTCGTAACCTCTAGATGTTTTTGTAAAGTAACAGATATATTCTGAACGCTCTTTTCATCAGGGACATAGTAATAAATACCACCGATATATTTATCTGATCCTTTTACTTGAAGCTTGTCCATTTTTAAATCTGAGCCCATTGAATGCTTTGTAATTGTCATCATGTCATCGAAAGTTAAATTCGTTTTTAAATCGCGATCAACGGCATCTAATAGACTGCCAAGTTTATTAATAGAATTGATAGATAGTGCTTTTTGAGCAATTGCCTCCAAAACAAGCTGTTGTCGCTGCCCGCGCATATAGTCACTATCAATATGTCGAGTTCTTGCTAAAGCAAGTGCTTCCTCACCATTTAAATGTTGACGCCCTTTTTTCAGATGGATTGCTTCTGCTTCATCTTTACTGTTTTGTTCTGTAAATTCCACTGGGACGTTCACAGTAATACCACCAAGTGAATCGACAATTTTGATAAAAGATGTAAAGTTAAATTTAACGTAGTAATCAACCGGAACATTTAAAAAACGTTCGACAGTATCAATGGTACTATCAACACCACCAAATACATGGGCGTGTGTAATTTTATCTTCTTTATGGCGTGATTTAATATATACCCGGGAATCCCGAGGGATACTAACAAGCTTGACTGACTTGTCATTTTTATTAATTGTAGCAAGTAGTAGCGCATCTGTACGTGTTGCTTTACCGTAATTTTTCTCACGAATATCGCTCTCATCTACTCCCATAATAAGGACAGAGATATTATCTGTCATGGGTTTTACAGCTTTTTCTCGTTTATTTGATTTATCGCCTCGGTTTAATTCTGAGTAAGCATTATTTACAATAGATTTTGCTTTACTATATAGATGGAAGAAGTAGCTTCCGCTTCCAAGCGTAACGATGAGTAATGGAATCAAAATGAACCAAAGTAGACGTCTTTTTTTAGAGTGTCGCTTTGAGATTCTACTATTTTTCTCTAAATCAGATTTCATTTGTTGCTCTCCTTTAAATTAATCAATATATATTCTTCAGTAGCGTATATAGATAAGACACATAAAAAATATTGTACGCTAAATAGAGGAGATTGTACATGTATAAAAAATAGATATCTCGATTATTTATGAGGTATCTATTCATGTTTGTATTATTGTGTGCAGAAAGTGATGAATACATGATTGCGACAAGAAGGAAACTGTAATCATAAATATTGGGTTAAGTCTCTATACTGGATTTCAAGGAGAAAGTGTGAAAAATTTCACTACGTTGCAATTATTTGTTCTAATTACGAAATAGCTAAGGAGTTTTATATCAAATTTTAGGATTTAAAGTAATAAATGGAGTATACAGAGAAGATAGGAATTCTTATAAATTAGATTTATCAAATTGAATGATTTTCTTTTCTAAATCCACCAAAGTGTCCAAGCTTCCCAGAGGCAACAGGTCTTAGACATTTAGTATTTGCTGTTAAGGATATACAAGCAGCAGTTGCACATAGAGACAGAGCCGATACGTGTCGATGAAATAACAGGGGGAAAATTTGTTTTTCCAAGATCAGGATTTCCTTCCATTAGAATGATATGAGGAATGAAAATTGGGGAATTTTATCTAGATTTGCTTTTCAATAAATGAAGAAACTAAAGGAAAACTTCTTTTAAAAAGGAGGTGTAACTTTAGCGAGAAAGCTAAAGGATTTTGGTGGGAATTTTAAAACTAATCATGGTTGCTATTTTGATTGCCTTAACAGCCTTTTTTGTTGCCGTTGAATTTGCCATTATAAAGGTGAGAAGTAGTCGTATTGATCAACTTGTAATCGAAAAAAGACGAGGGGCATTAGCGGCGAAGAAAGTCACTTCGAATTTAGATGAATACTTATCAGCTTGTCAGCTTGGAATTACAATTACAGCTTTAGGATTAGGATGGTTAGGTGAACCGACAATTAAACATATGTTAGAGCCATTATTTTTGAGAATGAATATTTCATCAGTAGCTGCAAGTACAGTATCATTTATTATTGCATTTGCAGTCATCACATTTCTGCACGTCGTTGCTGGAGAGCTAGCTCCAAAAACGTTTGCGATTCAAAAAGCAGAACAAGTTAGCTTATTACTGTCACAGCCTCTTATTTATTTCTATCGGATTATGTATCCCTTTATTTGGGCTTTAAATGGGTCTTCACGCTTCGTGACAGGAATCTTTGGACTTCAACCTGCTTCTGAACATGAAGTGGCACATTCAGAGGAAGAATTGCGTCTCATTTTATCGGAAAGTTATGAGCGAGGAGAGATTAATCAAGCAGAATTTAAGTATGTAAATAATATTTTTGAATTTGACAATCGATTGGCGAAAGAGATTATGGTTCCCCGTACGGAAATTGTAGGATTATATGAAGATGAACCATTTGAGACGCATATTAAAATTATTAGACAGGAAAAATATACAAGATATCCCGTATTTGGAGAAGATAAAGATGAAATTATTGGGATGGTGAATGTAAAAGATTTATTCATTCGCTATATGGATGGAGGACGAGAGGAAGAATGTTCTATTACGCCGTATACAAGACCTGTCATTGAAGTGTTAGAAAACATTCCGATTCACGATTTGTTGTTACAGATGCAAAAACGAAGAATTCCAATGGCTGTTTTATATGATGAGTATGGCGGGACGGCTGGCATTGTAACTCTTGAAGACATTCTAGAGGAAATTGTTGGGGAAATTCGAGATGAGTATGATGAGGATGAACATCCACCAATAGAGCATATAAGTGAAACGTGGAAAATTGTAGATGGAAAAGTACGTATTAGCGAAGTAAATGATTTATTTGGACTACAGTTATTAGCAAATGATATCGATACAATTGGTGGCTGGATTATGATGCAAAAACAAACGATTACTGAAGGGGATTCTATTGAGACCAATGGCTTGGTATTTAAAGTCCTTGAGAAAGACATGCATCAAATAAAACGAGTAGAAATTATGAAAAAGGAAGAAAAAAGGAGCGTTTAAGGAGAGGAAGGATTAGATAGAGAACGTAATGTTTGCGCTTTCAAAAAAGGTGCTATATAGTGGATGGAGATGGAAATGTTTCTATGAAAATGATATTTTCATAGAAACAATGCTAAAACTTTAAAGATATACAACGAAAAGTATAGGTGATAAAAATGATAGCGACAAAAGACATACGGATAGAAAAAGATTTCTTAGGTGAGAAAGAAGTACCAAATGAAGCTTATTATGGAGTTCAAACTTTACGCGCTGTAGAAAACTTTCCAATTACAGGATATCGTATACATGAGTCACTCATCACTGCAATGGCGATTGTAAAGAAAGCGGCAGCGCTTGCCAATGTGGAAACAGGTTATTTACCAGAGAACATTGGTAAAGAAATTGCAGCAGCAGCTCAGGAAATTATGGATGGGAAACTTCATGATCAATTTATTGTCGATCCGATTCAAGGTGGGGCTGGAACTTCCATTAACATGAATACGAATGAAGTAATTGCAAACCGTGCATTAGAACGGATGGGATATGAAAAAGGGGATTATGCAAAAATTAGCCCGAATACACATGTTAATATGGCACAATCTACAAACGATGCATTTCCAACAGGAATTCATATTGCAACTTTAATGATGTTAGAGGAGCTTCTTATTACGATGGAAGAGCTTCATCGTGCATTTATAAAGAAAGCAAAAGAATTTGATCATGTCATTAAAATGGGACGTACGCATTTACAAGATGCTGTTCCTATTCGCCTTGGACAAGAATTTAACGCATATAGTCGTGTATTAGAACGTGATATAAAGAGAATTAAACAATCTCGTCAGCATTTATATGAAGTCAATATGGGCGCAACGGCTGTTGGAACAGGATTAAATGCAAATCCAATGTATATTGAACAAGTTGTAAAGCATTTACGAGAGTTAAGTGGTTTTCCACTTATAGGAGCGGAGCATTTAGTAGATGCAACGCAAAATACGGATGCATATACAGAAGTATCCGCAGCGCTTAAAGTATGTATGATGAATATGTCTAAAATTGCAAATGACTTACGTATCATGGCTTCTGGTCCAAGAGTTGGATTAGCAGAGATTCAATTGCCAGCTCGTCAGCCAGGTTCATCTATTATGCCTGGGAAAGTCAATCCGGTTATGGCTGAAGTGATCAATCAAGTTGCCTTCCAAGTGATTGGGAACGACCATACGATTTGTTTAGCATCTGAAGCAGGGCAATTAGAATTAAATGTAATGGAACCAGTGCTCGTGTTTAATTTAATCCAATCTATTAGTATTATGAATAATGCATTTCGTGTCTTCCGTGAATATTGTATTGAAGGTATTACGGCGAATGAAGAACTATTGAAACAATATGTGGAACGAAGTGTTGGAATTATTACAGCAGTCAATCCTCATATTGGATATGAAGCTGCTTCTCGCATTGCTCGTGAAGCAATCGCAACAGGAAAATCAGTTCGAGAACTTTGCCTAGAACATGGTGTGTTAACAGAAGAAGAACTGGATATTATTTTGGATCCATATGAAATGACACATCCTGAAATAGCAGGAGCATCATTACTTAAAAATAAAAAATCTTGATACGTTCGTATCAAGGTTTTTTTATTTAGCAAAAGATAATATAACAACGAAAAATAAAAAGGCTGATGAACGAGTCATCAGCCTTTTATATTAAAAAATATGAAATATGGAGTTAAGTTGAAGTAAGCTAATGACAGCTAAGAAGATTAAGCTATATTTCATTGCTACTTTAAATAATGCAGACTCTTTACCAACTAATCCAACTGCTGCACAAGCAACTGCTACAGATTGTGGCGAAACCATTTTTGCCATTGTTCCACCGACTACGTTTAATGCAACAAGTGTGGACGGTACGATATCCAACTGAGCTGCAGTTACTGCTTGAAGTGGTGCGAATAATGAACCACTTGACACAACTGAACCGGTAATGAATACGCCAATCCATCCTAAAATTGGAGAAAGAATTGGGAATGCATTTCCAGTAGAAGAGAATGCTAGTCCAAGTGTAGATGACATCCCAGAGTAATTCTCAACATAAGCTAAAGCGATAACGCTACAAATTGTGTAAACTGGAGCTTTTAATTCTTTAAGTGTTTCAATTATAAGTTCTTTAATCATTTTGCCATTTACACGATATACGATAAGTGAAACAATAATTGCTAATACAATGGCAGTAGTTGTAGATGAGAATACATCTAGTTTAAAAATAGCTGCAAAAGGTGTATCTGCTTTTGTGATTGGTGCAGTTTTCATAACTTGATTATGAAGACCAGGGAATTGAATATTAAATACTAAGTTCTCAAGTGCACCTTTTGGAGCGAATAAAGCTTTAATTGGTTTTAAATTAAAGATTGTTACAAATGCAGTTAAGAATATAAATGGAGACCAAGCATATAAAATTTGATTGAATGTATGAGAGTGTTTTTCTTCTTGTTTTTCTTCTTTAGCAGAAGATTTTGGCTGCCAAACTCGTAAAAATAATGCAAGGGCAACCATACTTACAACTGCTGCGAAAATATCAGTAAGTTCTGCGCCTAAAAAATATGTTACAGTAAATTGAGTAATAGCAAATGAAACACCGCTAACAAGAATACCTTGCCATGTTTCTTTAATTCCTTTAAAACCATCAACCATTGCAACAAGTAAGAACGGTAAGATGATGCTAATAAATGGTAGAATCGTAACAGTTTGACGACCGACAGTTAATGCATCAAGTTGAGTTAATTGTGCTGGTACTGTAACTGGAATACCCATTGCTCCCATTGCACCACCAGCGATATTAGCTACTAAACAAATACCTGCTGCTTTTAATGGATTGAAGCCCATACCAACAAGTAATGCAGCTGTGATAGCAACCGGAACCCCTAGGCCAGCTGCTCCTTCTAAGAAAGCACCGAAAGAATAAGCGATTAATAATACCTGTAAGCGTTGATCACTTGTGATACTTGAAATACTATCACGAATAACATTAAATTGTTCAGTTTTTACAGTTATTTTGTAAAGGAAAATTGCTGCGATAACAATTGTACAAATTGGATAAAATCCAGATAAAATACCGAATCCTGCTGATGCAACAGCTACAGTTGTAGGCATTTTATACACAAAGATGGCAATGATAACAGCAACAATTACACTGTAAAGACCAGAGATATAACCTTTCATTTTGAATCCCATTAAACAAATGATGAAACAAAAAATTGGTAAAGCTGCTATTAGTGCAGAAAGCCAAATGTTGTTCAATGGATCATAAATTTGTGTCCAAGTATTCATGAGAATAACAACTCCTATCTATATTATGTGAAGTTATTCACATTATTTGTGAAATAATTCACAATCAACTTACATTGCTAAGTATAGTCCTGTTCAACACTATTGTCAACGTGAAAAAGTATAATTATTCCACAATAGTGTTATTTGTAAACAAAACCTTACATTTTGTTCATAAACTTGACAAAATGAGTGCTCATATATTTTGAGCACTCTATCAATATTTTATTCATAAATAATAGAAAAGAGAAGTAGAAAGTTTAAAATTATAAACTTTTCATATATTCCTTCATCTTTTCGTATGTCATAGGTCCAACATGTTTAAAATGAATGATACCTTTTTTGTCTAGAATGAAGGAGGTTGGAAGGCTCACAATTTGATAAGCTGTATTCGCTTGTCCTTTTGTATCAAGTAAAACAGGAAAAGTATAATGATTTTCTTGAAGAAATTGTTTTACATAGTTAGGATCTTTTTCACTAGGAGTTGCGTTTACGGCAACAATTTCAATTTCATCTGTTTTTGAGTCTTGGTAGAATTTTTCTATATCAGGCATTTCAACTTTACATGGCCCACACCAACTCGCCCAAAAATTCAAGATCACTTTTTTTCCTTTATAGTCGGACAAGTATATTTCTTCCCCATCTATTGTTTGTAAAAGAGAATTAGGTACTATGTTTCCAATCTCTGTTCCGATTCGGACATCTGATCCTTCATTTTGTTCCTTGCTCTTTTTTTGTATAAGATTATGGATAATCGTCCAAACGAGTGCAATACTAAGTACAGCGACAATCAGCCATTTTTTTATTGGAAATCAACTCCTTTACCAAAAATTCACTCTTTCTATCGTAACAAACTGATTACTAAGGGTCAAATAACTTTACAAGGATATATCATTTGAGAACAGTATTTTACAATACCGTTACAGAAGGAAGTAGAGAGAGATAAATATAACAAAAACGTTGATAAATCAACATTTAGAAGCAATGTATTCAGCTTTATATATTTTGCATTTTTTCTATATCGTATAGTATAATATTCAAAATCAGCGAGGTTTTTTGTATTTTGTGTTGATAAAAAAGGAGGAAAATAATTTTACCGTTTAGGTTGATAAAGTTGTGTCGTAACAGGAAATATAAAAACAAGTATATAAATAAATAAAGAGAAAATAAAATGAAAAAATGAGGGGAACTTTATGAATCAAAACCAATTTGATTGTCGTATTTTAGAAGAAGATGTTCAAATGTTACGAGCGTTAGCTCATCCGTTACGTTTGCGCTTAGTAATGGAACTTATGCAACGCGGAACGTGCAATGTAACACAATTGCAGGAAGTATTAGAAATTCCGCAATCGACTGTTTCACAACATTTAACGAAACTAAAACAAAACAAGGTTGTTCGTTTTGAAAGACGAGGCTTAGAAGTATATTACCAAGTGCACAATGACAAAGTAAGTAAAGTAGTAAAGACATTATTTTCATAAAATTTCAATATTTAGGAAAGGCGTATAGAAATATACGTCTTTTTTTATGGAATACATTCAAAAAAATATGGAAAGATAGAGAGGAGTGTAATTTGTAAAAGGAGGAATACATTATGGATATAAAACGGGTAAAACAAATTTTATCGTCCTCGAGCCAAATAGATGTTACATATCAAGGTGTACCGGTTTGGATTGAGAGTTGTGATGAAGGACGTGGAATTGCACAAGTTCATGACATAAAGGCACCACATGAAACAGTAGAGGTTGATATTACAGCGTTAGAAGAAAAATAAAAAAGCATTATGTTGCAAACAAACATCTTTTTTAGAGCTTAGAAAAGATGTAAGAATTCATAATATATAGGTAGAGAAAGATCCGTTTTTTGATTAAAAAAAGACTCTCAAATTTGAGAGCCTTTTTTACTATTCCATCATATGTGCAATTTTTTTCGAGAACATGAGAAGTATTAAGCCAAGTACAATTACGATAATACCAATACTTGCGAATACTTCTAAGTATCCTAGAGATTGCGTGAATGCTGCTAATGCCCCAGCAATATAGTTTGCGATACCAGTACCAGCTAACCATACACCCATTAATAAAGAAGCTAATTTCACAGGTGCAATCGCACTTACCATTGATAATCCAATAGGTGATAAGAATAGTTCGCCTAGTGTATGGAACATATAAGTGATAACAATAAATAGTAAATTAGCCTTTACAGTAATATGAGCTTCGTCACTGCCTGTTTTTAAAACTGCCAATGTGAGTGCAAGATAGCCAATTCCTAATAAAATCATTCCAAGAGCCATTTTTGTTGGGACTTTTAAATCACCACGTTTAGATTTAGATAACTTAACCCATAAGGCTGATACAAATGGTGCTAATAGTACGATAAATGCTGGGTTAACAGATTGGAACCAAGATGTTGGAACTTCCCAACCAAAAATAGTACGATCAACAAATTTATTTGTATAAAGAGTAAAAGAACTACCAGCTTGTTCAAAACCTGCCCAGAAGAATACAACGAAGCAAGTTAAAATAACAATTGCCCAAGTGCGTTTTTTCTCTTGTTGAGTTAAAGGTTTTTTCTCAATTACTTTCGCATCTTTATTTTTTGCTTTTTTTCCAACGACAGTTGTTCCAGCGTTACCAAGGTAACGTGGAGCTAGCAAGTTAAAGACAATTTGGCCAATAACCATACCGATACAAGCTGCAAGGAACCCATATTTGTAACCCATTACCATAACACCATCAACATTTGTTTTAAAGAAATCTTCAGCTAAGTAGCCGCAAATAAGCGGTGCGAAAAAAGCACCTACGTTAATGCCCATGTAGAATATCGTGAAGGCGCTGTCACGACGTGTATCGTTTTCGCCGTATAGTTCACCTAATAATGTAGAAATATTTGGTTTGAAAAATCCGTTACCAATAACTAATAATACGAGTCCTAAAAAGAGTCCAGTTTTGTATTCATGGAAAATAATACAAAGTTACCAATTGCCATAATAATACCACCAACGGTAATGGCATGACGTCTTGTAATAAAGTGGTCTGTTAACCATCCACCAGCAATTGGTGTAAAATATACTAATGCGGTAAAAATTCCGTATAAATTCACTGCGAAACTTGCATCAAGCCCTAAACCACCGCTAATGGCAGCTGTTGTTAAGTAAAGAACTAAAAGTCCGCGCATTCCATAATAACTAAATCTTTCCCAAGCTTCTGTAAAGAACAATAAATATAATCCTGGTGGGTGTTTCTTTGGCGTTTGTTGTTCTTTAGCTTTTTCTAATTTTAAAGCTGCATCCATTTTGTTGCCCCCCTAATCTTACATAACGGATATTTATGTAATCATTTTAATTTACAAAATATTTAGAAGTCAATAGAATTATATGGGAATAGAAAGAAAATTTTTAAAATAATTCATTTAAATTCATCCAGTAGCATATTTTCTCCTTAAATTTGCTTAATAAGCGTTTTCAAAAGCAGTATTTAAATTCTTAAAGAAAATAAAATAATGATAAATCAGAAAATTTAGAGTAGTTAATTTTTCTGATATAAAGAAATTACATTCTATTTACTTTTACAATATAACATATAAGGAATAAAAATACAAAAAATAATGTGACATTTCCGTGAATTCAAAATAAAAACAACTTCCGAGGAGAAAGTTGTTTTTATTTTGAATTTTTATATAGGACGCGCATCCTTTTTGTAATAACTCTGTACGAAACTGAGCATCACCACATTCTAAATCAAAAATTATTTTTTCTTTTACATCACAGATAAGTTGTAACAAGGCAGGGGTTTCAATCATATCATTTGAATTATCTTATCGATATCTCCGCTTCATATATTGTTTAAAAAAGAGTCTTTATTATACGCTTCAGATTCTATGAATGCCATGTTCTCATTCCCTTTACATATTTTGTTTGTTCTATCAAACTTTAAAAGCAAGTGATAGATTTCTTTTGTTACATCATATATAATTACATATTGTAAGCGTTTTCTTTATGTTATTTTTCTATAATAAAATTCGAAAACGTGTTAAGCTAGTAGAGAGAGTATTGGCATTATTGAGATAATAATCCGCTTACATGAATGATGGGAGGCTTCACAATGTCTAGTAAAACACTTGCAAAATTTTTAGAAGAAAATTTGGAAGATTTGAAAGCAAAGGGGCTTTATAACGTAATTGATCCGCTAGAAAGTCCGAATGGACCAATGATTACAATTGGCGGGAAAGAATATATTAACTTATCTTCAAATAACTATCTTGGCTTAGCAACAGATAATCGTCTGCAAGAAGCGGCAATTGGTGCAATCCATAAGTATGGCGTTGGTGCGGGGGCAGTTCGTACGATTAACGGTACACTTGATTTGCATGTCAAATTAGAAGAAACAATTGCAAAGTTTAAACATACAGAAGCAGCGATTGCATATCAATCAGGATTTAACTGTAACATGGCAGCAATTTCAGCTGTAATGGATAAAAATGATGCTATTCTTTCTGATGAGTTAAACCATGCATCTATTATTGATGGATCTCGTTTATCAAAAGCAAAAATTATCGTTTACAAACATTCTGATATGGAAGATTTACGCAAAAAAGCAATCGAAGCTAAAGAATCAGGGCTTTACAACAAATTAATGGTTATTACAGATGGTGTTTTCTCAATGGATGGTGATATCGCAAAATTACCAGAAATTGTTAAAATTGCTGAAGAATTAGATTTAATGACATATGTAGATGATGCACATGGTTCAGGGGTACTTGGAAAAGGTGCAGGTACTGTTAAGCATTTCGGTCTTTCTGATAAAGTAGATTTCCAAATTGGTACATTATCGAAAGCAATTGGGGTAATTGGTGGATATGTAGCAGGGAAACAAAACTTAATCGATTGGTTAAAAGTGCGTTCACGCCCATTCTTATTTTCTACAGCTTTAACACCAGCCGATGCGGCGGCTTGTAAGCAATCTATCGAGATTTTAATGGAAAGTACGGAGCTACATGACCGTTTATGGGAAAATGGTCGCTATTTAAAACAAGGATTAAAAGATCTTGGCTTTAATATTGGGGACAGTGAAACGCCAATTACACCATGTATTATTGGTGATGAAGTGTTAACGCAAGAGTTCAGTAAACGTTTAAATGAAAAAGGTGTATATGCAAAATCTATCGTGTTTCCAACTGTACCAAGAGGAACAGGACGTGTTCGTAATATGCCAACAGCAGCTCATACGAAAGAAATGCTTGATGAAGCAATTCGTACGTATGAAAAAGTAGGAAAAGAAATGGGGATTATTTAACACTTTTACATCTTTTGAAAGCTTGCAAATGAGGAGTGGAGAAAATGAAAAAAATTTTAGTAACCGGTTCTTTAGGGCAAATTGGTTCTGAACTTGTCATGAAACTTCGTGATGTATACGGCACATCAAACGTTATTGCAACTGATATTCGCGAAAAAGATAGCGAAGTAGTCAAATCTGGTCCATTTGAAATGTTAGATGTAACAGATGGTCAGAAACTCCATGATATTGCAAAACGTAATGGAGTAGATACAATTATTCATTTAGCAGCTTTACTTTCAGCAACTGCAGAAAAGAATCCGCTGTTTGCTTGGAATTTAAATATGGGCGGACTTGTCAATGCACTAGAAGCAGCTCGTGAACTAGATTGTCAGTTTTTTACGCCAAGTTCTATTGGTGCATTTGGTCCAACAACACCAAAAGATGCTACGCCGCAAGACACCATCCAGCGTCCGACTACAATGTATGGAGTAAACAAAGTAGCAGGAGAATTACTGTGCGATTACTATTATCATAAATTTGGTGTTGATACGCGCGGGGTACGTTTCCCGGGTTTAATCTCTTATGTAGCTCCTCCAGGAGGAGGTACAACTGATTATGCGGTGGAAATTTATTATGATGCAATTAAAAAAGGTGCATACACTTCCTACATCGCAGAAGGAACATACATGGATATGATGTATATGCCTGATGCTTTGCAAGCAATTATTTCATTAATGGAAGCTGACCCAAGTAAACTCGTACATCGCAATGCTTTCAATATTACAGCAATGAGCTTTGAGCCAGAGCAGATTGCTGCAGCAATTCGTAAACACATTCCAACATTTACAATGGATTATGCAGTAGATCCAGCTCGCCAAGCAATTGCTAATAGTTGGCCAAACTCAATTGATGCAACAGCTGCAAAAGAAGAGTGGGGCTTTAAAGCAGAGTATGATTTAGATAAAATGACAGCAGATATGTTAGCAAAATTAAAAAAAAAGCTCACAGCTGATTTAGTGATGAGTTAATGAAGAGAACCGATTCGATTGGATCGGTTCTTATTCTTTTGCAGGGGGGATGAAAACAGAAAACGAGCTCTTTTTATATTAATTTTTAGAAAAACAAAATAATAAATGAAATTTTATTGGCGATTTGACATAGAATAACGACTAAAAAACAGGAGCCAAAGCGGGCTCCTGTTTGCTATTCAATCGTCTTCAGTAGTAATTTTTTCAATAGAGGTTTAATCTTTAATCGTAAATCTTCAGCATCATTGGCGATTAAGAAATGCTGATTATAGATGTTTTTCATCAATTGATAAGTGGCTTCTTTTGCTTCGCCTTCTTCAATGAAAATTCCGATGACTTCCATTCCATTTTTGCGAGCAAGCTTGACAGCTTCATGCGTGTCTAAAATACCGTCTTGTTGATAATCTAGTGCAGAAGGTTCACCGTCTGTAAAAACGAGTAAGAATTTATGTTTTTCTGTTCTTTTCGCGAGCTTTTCAGAAACGATACGAATGATATAACCATCACGGTTATCTTCTTCTTCACGTAGTTGCATAATTTCAGGTCCGACATTTGGAAGTGTTGAATTTTTGTATGTTACAACTTCATGAATGACATTCGGTTTGTTTTCTGGAGTAGCGCTTGAAGCATCTTCCCAAAAGCCGCTGATGGCATGTGGGATTTTTAATGATTTTAATGCTTCATGGAATAGCACAACACTTTTTTTTGTTTCTTGCATTTTATTATACATAGAACCAGAGCAATCAACGAGCAGTTGAAAGGCTACATCAAGTTCTTGAGATTCCTGTCCTTTTTTATAAAACATTCGCGGCTGTTTTTCTGTATAAATGCGTAAAAACTTTTTATGAAGTCTTCCATAATATTTATCACTATTTGCATTTGTTTTATTTTCAATCGTTTTCTCGATAATTTTCTTTAATTCTTTCACATCTTTATTGATAACCGACTTGATGGCTTGATAGTCTTTCTTTTCATCATGGCTTGGCTTGCGAGCTTCTTTAAACGTATGAGAAGCACCGACGTTATATTTACCGTATGTGCCTTCATGCTGGCTAGAAGCATGCGATGCTCTCGTATCTTCAGCATCAGCTCCATCAAAGTTGGACTGTGTGCTCTTTTGTGAAGTTCCTTGTACGGAACCGAGCGCTTGATCGCCATCTTCAGATTCACGAGCTGTATCACCCATCATATTCGTTTTTGTTCCACTTTCTAATTCAAAGCGTAAGAAATTTTCATTTTCATTATTTTTATTTTCTCGATGCCATGTAGAAAAGCTTTCATTTATTTTACTTTTATTTTCATTGTCATCGACAATTTGGACATCATCATTTGCTAAATCTTCAGGACGTCCATCTTTTTCATCAGCAATAACAGATAGATAGAGAGGGGCATGCCCAAAGTAGGTATTAATCATATCACTTTCAAGAAACCCTTCTAAACGATAACGAATTTTTTCCACAATATACATAATATCTTCTGTATTACGAGCTTGGAAGACGTCGTGTAACAACGTTTCAATTTGTTCAAAGTACTCATTGTGAAACATTTCGTATTTATCGCTTGTGAGTGAGAGATAACATAAGCAGAAAAGACGATCAGCATGGTAGTTACGAACGCGGTTTATTTCATTTTGTGAACTGAAATAATTACGGTACATTTCTTTACGTCTTTTGAAAATATACTTCGTACCAGGGCGTAAATCTTTTACAATCTCTTCAATGCGTAAGTCTTCCAGTAGAATAAATAATTGTGTTAGAAATTTTGTAAGAGAAGACTCTTGTAATTCGATGGCGTAAGATCGAATTAATCTCATATCAGAATAATGTTTATTGCCAAGTGCCTTTAAAAATACTTCGCTTTTTAAACCGACTACCATATCGTCTTCTTTACGATCATCCCAAAAATGACTGATAACAACTTTTTTTTCAACTTCATCATAGTATGCTTTATAGCCATATTCTAAGTAAGCATCATCTTCTTTTAGAAGAGCATACATTAAGTTTTCCATTTGAAGAAACAGCGACGCGTCAATTTTTTTGTCACTAAAAATTTGTCTCATGAATTATTCCTCAAAGAAGTAGCTCTCCGCTAATTCACGGACAGTCATTTGTTCTGTTTCGTCACTTAGTTTTGCAATGATGCTTCGTTCGATTGCACGCATAACAGGAATATATACACTTAAATCACATGCATCAAGAATACCGCGAATACTTGCTGCTTCTTCACTTACACGACCGTCACGAGCAAGAGGCATAAGGTCACTTGCAAATGCAACAAACTTTTCAATGGTTGCTATATTTTTTAACTTTGAATCAGATAATAATAATTCTTTTAATGTCTCACCTTGAATGTAAGGAACTTCAATGATAACGAAGCGGTTTTTTAAAGCTTCATTTAATTCGCTTGTTCCAACATATCCTTCATTAATGGCTGCGATTACACGATATTCTTCATCTCCATATACAACTTGCTGTGTAAATGGATTTGTAATCATTTTACGATAATCTAATGCACCATGAAGAAGGGGAAGTGTTTCAGGTTTCGCCATATTAATTTCATCAATGTATAGGAAATGACCATTCTTCATTGCTTTCATAAGGGGCCCATCAATAAAGGTAACTTCAGAAGCACCATCTTTTGTCTGTAATGTGTTATATCCTAGAATTCCTTCTACATCTAAATCAACAGAGCAGTTAATGCTATGCATTGGCTTTTGAAATAAGGAAGAAAGCGTCTCTGCTAGTACAGTTTTCCCACTACCAGTTGGTCCTTTTAATAGAATATTTTTTCCAAGTAAAAGAGCTGTAATAGCATCTTCAAGAATACTGTTATCAGCTGCTTTATACATTTTTGTTCCAATTAAATGTTTATTTTCACCAGCTGCTTGTGTATTTTTTTCATGAATTGCCGCTAATTGCTGCTTTAAATCAGCATGTATATGCAATTGTTCTAACATGTGTTTCCCACCTAACATTATTTTCATAAAATAAAACAATATACCTTATGATAACGTGTTTTTATATGGTATGCAAAGGAAAGAGAAGGGAGGAAATGGACGGACATTATAACCCAAAAAAGTAATCGAATTTGAATGAATTCTTTTTTTCAGTAGTAAATATACATAATAGTTGAACATATACCTTTTGCCTATTCTTTCTTACATATAAAACGGATAAGCGAAAGTAGATCTTAATCGCTTCATGATAAAATGTGTTTCCCCGCTATTTAGGGCAGTTCGATTGGAACAGCGTTATTTCATTCTTGGTATGTTACGAATGGAGGGTTCTCTCTCGTTTTATGTAGAACACTATAAAAGTTATAAAGAGAAAAGAAGCGGTGAGTAAACCAAAATGGCTATTTCCCGCTTCTTTTTGTTAGCTTGCTTTATTATTTCGCTGTTCAGAAATAAGGTGCGGCGCATTCTTCATTAAAATTGGATAAAGAATAAGGCCTAATACAAATAATCCAATTCCTAAGAAAAATGTTGTTAAGTCTGCTGTTCCTGTTTTAATAACCCAAGTGGAATAAAAGAATGCTAGTAAGGTAATGATTCCATCTTTTATACGAGAAGCACATTTTATACCATATGTTTCGCCCGTTATAACGAGTTTTAGTTGATACATTGTAGAAACAAGATATGGGATTAAATAGGCTAACGTTGCAACGACAATGGCGAAATGATAAGCCTCTGAAACAGTACCAGAAATTGTGGAAAATAAGAAAATTTGTGTCATAATATTTGTAATGAGAAGCGCTTTTGAGGGGCTTCCTTTTTTATTTGTTCTTCCAAAGAATTTTGGGAAAAGTCCATTCTTTGCTGCTTGATAAGGTACTTCAGAACTAACAACAATCCAGCCAACAGTAGAGCCGAATAGAGATATAAGTGCAAGCAGTGCCATAATATAAGCGCCTTTATTACCAATGGCTAAGTTTAGGGCATCTACTAACGGCTTTTGCGACTCTTTCAAAACTTCTTGTGGGAGGGCGCCCATTGTTAGTAATGTGATTGCCATATAAATAAGAAGAGCAATGATTAATCCTAAAATAGTCGCTCTTTTTACGTCACGCTGTGATTTTGCTCGGTTCGATAGCATAACAGCTGACTCGATTCCAATAAAGGCCCAAAGTGTAGCGATAGCGGCAGAATTGACTTGTCCACCTAATGGAATGGATTTTCCAGCTTCATTCATAAAAGTTTGTCCATCACCAAAATTAGAGGCGTTAAAAATAAATAATGTAATCACGATAAACATTGTAAATCCAATAATCTTAGCAATTGTTGCTAAAAGATTCATATTACCTGCTCGATCAATGTTTTGAGAAAGAATGGATTGAATACCCCATAGCATAATGCTACATACAGCGAATGTTAATCCTTTTCCAAGCTCTAATGAGGAGCTGCTTATGGAAAAGAGAATTTGTTTACTTTGTAAAATCGGGAAAAACGTAGATAAATATCCTGCAAACGAAATAATGACGGAAGCAGTCGCTGCCCAGTTTGCTGCCCAATATCCCCATGCCATGCTATAACCAGCCACTTTCCCCATCTTTGGTGAAGGGAACATCGCTTGCGCATAACTTTGTGGGCCCGCCTTTAATTCTGGTTTACGTACAGCAAGATTCCCAAATACAAGCGCAATCGTAAATACACCAAGTCCTGTAATACTCCAAGCAAGCGAAGAACCTAAGGGACCTGATACTTGTGCTAAGTTTGCCGGTAGCATAAATACGCCCCCTCCGACCATATTCCCAACTACGAATGCTGTCAAAATCCATAAACCCCATTTTCTCGTTTCCATATTTGTTGTCTCCTTTGTAGTAGTTTTGCTTATTCATCATCTGTTACTAGCTTTTTATAAACAAAAAAGAGCCATGTAGATAAAAAATACCTACATAGCTCTTTAGCAAAGTGTAGGTACAACGGGAATAACCCTTGTACCTACGCGTCATTTTTTCCGCTAGGTTTCAAGGGTTTACGTATGATGATGATGTTTTTGTGCAAATGTAACTACAGCTTTATAAGTAAACATAGTTCTTTGCTCCCTTTCTCCTCTGATTTTGAAGTTAGTATACTACATGTTTTTTAGAATGAAAAGAAAAATATGAAAAATTTATCCCGCTATTTTAGGACAGCCCGATTGGTGAGGGCTCATTAAAGTTTCACTTTGTAGGAGTATTTCTTACATTTATGCCGAATTTAATATAGTACATATAAAGGAGGAATTGTACATATGGAAATAACTGTAGAACAGGTCTTTCATGATGCTATTTTAGAAGAAGCGGCAAGTTTGTTTCATGTGAAAGTAGAAAAAATACCCCTTGGAGATTTCGAAAATTATATTTTTCGTGCTGAGGATGAAAAGAAAGTACCCTACGTATTGAGATTGACTCATTCTTCTCATCGGTCTGAGGAGCAAGTCCAAGCTGAATTAGAGTTTTTACAATATCTAAAAGAACATGGAGCGAATGTTGCCGGACCATATAATTCAAAAACTAGAAAACTAGTAGAAGGAATACAAGCGACAGATGGAACGACCTTTTATGCGTCACTTTTTTCATATGCACAAGGGGAAGGGATAAAAGATGATACTTCTATACATTGGGGAGATGATTTGTTTCAAGCGTGGGGAAAAGCAATTGGACAAATTCATCGCCTCACAATGGATTACCCTGAAACAAAACATCGTACGACATGGGAGGTAGATGAAAGAGCGATTATAGAAGATTTAGAGGATGAACAGTTGAAACAGATTGCGAATACAGTAATTGTTCATATAAAAAAACTGCCGATAGAAAAGGAAAGCTTTGGACTTATACACGGCGATATTCATCAAGGAAATTTTCATTATGATGGAACAAAATTAACAATTTTTGATTTTGATGATGCTACGTATAACTATTTTATACATGATGTAGCGATGGTTCTCTATTATTCAGCGATGGTAATAAGCGGGACAACAGAAGAGAAAACAGCATTTGCTCGGCATCAATTAAAAGTATTACGATCAGGATATGAGCTGGAACATCAATTAGAGGAAAGGTGGTATGAATCTTTACCGCTATTTTTAAGACTTCGTGATATCGGTTTATATGGTACAATTCAAAAGAAATTTAAAGGAAAAGAGATGCCAGAGTATTTTCATATATTATCTGATTCATTATATAAGAGAATTATGAAAGAACAGCCAATTGTGAATATATAATACAAATTTTAAGAGACAAAGTATATGAAAAAACGATATACTTTGTTTTTTTATACAAAAATGTGTTTGTTTTATTAAAATAATATTGTCATGATTTGTGGGTGAGTTTATAATTTTTATATATTCTGAATATTATTGATAAAAAGGAGGGAGAATTGTGGAGGCATTCGTAGGATGGTTAAATAATATTGTTTGGAGTTCTGCACTTGTTTATTTATGTTTGGGTGCAGGTTTATATTTTTCTATTCGAACGAGATTCTTACAACTCAGGCATTTTGGAGAAATGTTGAAACTTACATTTAAAGGGGAAAAGTCGGAAGCAGGTGTTTCTTCGTTTCAGGCATTAGCGCTGTCTTTATCAGGGCGCGTGGGAACGGGAAATATTGCTGGGGTCGCAACAGCGATTGCATTTGGAGGCCCAGGAGCCGTATTTTGGATGTGGGCAGTGGCCTTTTTAGGTGCGGGATCTTCTTATATAGAATCGACACTTGCACAAATATATAAAATGAAACATAAGGGGCAATTCCGCGGCGGACCCGCTTATTACATTGAGAAGGGCCTAGGAGTGAAATGGTACGCATTCGTATTTGTTGCAGCAACCATTCTTGCAACGGGGCTACTTCTTCCTGGTGTGCAAGCAAATAGTATTGCTCTAAGTTTAGAAACAGCATTTGGAGTGAATACATCTGTATCTGGAGTAATATTAGTCGTGATAGTCGCCCTTATTATCTTTGGTGGAGTAAAGCGTATTGTAAATGTAGCGCAAGTTATAGTGCCTTTTATGGCGGTCGGTTATATTCTCGTAGCTTGTGCGATTATTGTAATGAATATTGAAAAGTTACCAGAAGCATTTATGTTAATTATAAAAAGTGCATTTGCTTTAGAATCTGCGTTTGGTGGAATTATTGGTTTAGCTATTTCTTGGGGGGTAAAACGTGGAATTTATTCCAATGAAGCAGGGCAAGGAACTGGGCCACATGCAGCGGCGGCTGCGGAAGTTTCACATCCAGCTAAGCAAGGATTAGTGCAAGCATTTGCTGTTTATATTGATACATTATTTGTTTGTTCTGCAACTGCATTTATGATGATTATTACAGGCATGTATAACGTATTTGATGCAAGTGGAAAAAATTTTATTGTCAATAAATTAAATGGTGCACAGCCGGGACCTGGTTATACGCAGGCTGCAGTTGAATCTGTCTTCCCTGGATTTGGAAACGGTTTCGTTGCTATTTCCTTACTATTCTTCGCATTTACAACAATAATGGCATATTATTATATCGCTGAAACGAATATTGCCTACTTAAATCGTGAGAAAGATCGCCCTTGGATGTTGCTGTTACTAAAATTTATTTTCTTAGGGGTTGTATTTTATGGTTGCGTCAAAACGGCAGAGACAGCTTGGGCTTTAGGGGATATTGGTGTAGGGATTATGGCATGGGTTAACATTATTGCGATTTTATTTTTGCAAAAGCCAGCCCTTTTAGCATTAAAAGATTATGAGAAGCAGAAGAAAGAAGGAAAAGACCCCGTATTTCATCCTCGAGAACTCGGAATTAAAAATGCTGATTTCTGGGAGAATGAATACGGAAAAGATAAGAAAGAAGAAGTATCATAAAGTGAAACTTTAATCAGTGGGGGTTTTCTTCATCCCCCACTGATTATGAGCCCTCACCAATCGGGCTGTTACGGGCAGCCCTACTCCCACCTATCTTCCTTGCTTCTCTCTGCATCTTGAGGTGGGAGTCTTACTGCCCTAAAATAGCGGGATAAAAAGAATAGCAATGAGAAAGCAAAGGTAGATCCCTTTGCTTTTTTTGTTGTTGAAACTTAAATGTAGAAAATCTTGATTTTTGTTGAATTACTAAAATCATTTCGCTACTAGAAGTGCATTCTTATTTCTATTTGTAGCACTTTTTTATGGAGCAAAGTTATTTTTTAGGCTTTTTTTGAATATAAAAAGAATGTACATGCTTTGTTAGGGGAAGGGGGGGTATGTTGATTGAGTTTCGTAATGTAAATAAATACTATGGTAACTTTCAAGTCTTAAAAAATATTAATATTCAAATTCAAAAAGGAGAAGTAGTTGTTATTGTAGGGCCTTCTGGATCAGGAAAAAGCACACTACTCAGGTGTATCAATCAGTTAGAGGCAATTACGGATGGAGAATTAATTGTCCAAAATACAGAAGTGCACAATGCCAAGACGGATATGAATGAATTGCGCCGAAATATTGGAATGGTTTTTCAGCATTTTTATTTATATCCACATAAAACGGTGCTTCAAAATATTACATTAGCACCAATGAAGGTGAATAAAATTTCTAAAGAAGAAGCTGAAAAAACAGCTATGTTTTATTTAGAAAAAGTGGGGATACCTGAAAAAGCAAGGGCATATCCACATCAATTATCCGGTGGACAACAACAAAGAGTTGCAATTGCTAGAGGATTAGCCATGCAACCAGAAATTATGTTGTTTGATGAGCCGACGTCTGCGCTCGACCCGGAAATGATTGGGGAAGTGCTAGATGTTATGAAAGCGTTAGCGAAAGAAGGAATGACAATGGTTGTTGTCACACACGAGATGGGATTTGCACGTGAGGTAGCAGACCGAATTTTATTCATGGATGAGGGACAGATTATCGAGGATACAATACCAACAGCGTTTTTTGTGAATCCAGAGCAGGAGAGAGCGAGACTGTTTTTAAGAAGAGTATTAAATCACTAGGGGAGGAACAGGATGAAAAGGATGAAAAAATGGTTCACTCTTATTGTTTTCGCGTGTTTATTTACTTTGATTGTTGCAGGATGTGGAAATAAACAAGAAGATGCGAAAGAAACAAATACAAATGGCGGAGTGGTCAAACAAATTAAGAAACGCGGAAAGTTAGTAGTTGGTGTAAAGAATGATACTAATTTATTTGGATTAAAAAATCCTTCAACAGGGCAAGTAGAAGGGTTTGATGTTGATATGGCAAAAGCGCTTGCAAAAAAGATTCTAGGTGACGAGAAGAAATTAGAATTAAAAGAAGTAACTTCGAAAACGCGTATTCCAATGCTGAAAAATGGAGATATTGATGCAATTATCGCGACAATGACAATTACAGAAGAACGGAAAAAAGAAGTTGACTTCTCAGATGTATATTTTAAAGCAGGCCAATCATTGCTTGTGAAAAAAGGAAGCGATGTGAAAAGTATTGATGATGTGAAAAAAGGGGTAAAAGTATTGGCGGTAAAAGGTTCCACATCAACACAAAATATTCGTCAAAAGGCGCCGGAAGCAACGGTATTAGAGTTTGAAAATTATAGTGAAGCATTTACAGCATTAAAGGCGGGACAGGGAGATGTTTTAACGACTGACAATGCAATTTTATATGGAATGGCCAAACAAGATGCGAATTATGAAGTAGTTGGTAAGATCTTTACGAATGAGCCATACGGTATTGCTGTTCAAAAAGGAGCAACGGATTTAACGAAAGAGATCAATGATTTGTTAAAAGAAATGAAAGAAAGTGGAGAATATGACAAGGTATACGAGAAATGGATTGGAGAAAAGCCAGAAAAATAGTAGATTGCGAGGAGAGGGATGAGGTTAGCTCATCCTCTTCTTATAAAGAAAGAGGGTGGAAGTTTGCCTGATTTTTCAATTTTGACAAATAACATGGATTTGTATTTGGAGGGATTTAAATATACGCTATTGTCCAGTGTCATTGCCTTGATTGGTAGCTTTCTTCTCGGTGTTATGATAGCTGTTATGCGAATTACACCAATTCGAGCGTTAAATTGGATTGGTACAGCGTATGTAGAATTTGTTCGGAATATCCCCATTGTGTTGATTGCATTCGCCTTTTATTTTGCCTTTCCAGTCGTCGGTGTTACATTAAGTGGGTTTGTTGCAGGAACAGCAGCGCTTACTATATATACAGCGTCTTTTATTGCAGAAGCGATTCGAGCCGGAATTTTATCTGTTACAAAAGGGCAGATGGAAGCAGCGCGCTCCTCTGGTTTAACATATGTACAAGCGATGTATTATGTTGTGTTACCACAAGCTATTAAAATTGTCATTCCGCCGCTAGGAAACCAATTTCTGAATTTAGTAAAAAACTCTTCGATTCTTGGAATGATTGCCGGAGCAGATTTAATGTATCAAGGAGATTTAATTTCAACGAGAACGTTTGTTACATTTGATGTGTATATATTTGTTGGGATGTTTTATTTAATCTTAACTGTACCGCTTAGCATGCTTGTGCGTTACTTTGAAAAACGCTTGGCGAAAGGAGCGGTATAGATGGATTTTCAAGGAGCGTATACCGGAGATCATCTTGTTTTCCTATTAAAAGGATTACTTGTAACATTAGAAATAGCTATTATTTCTATTTTCCTTAGTTTTCTTATCGGAAGTATAGTGGGAACAGTTCGATATACGAAAATACCAATTCTATCACAAATACTGGCTGTCATTGTTGAAATCATTCGTAACTTACCATTGCTTTTAATTATTTTCTTTACTTATTTTGCACTTCCAGAAGCTGGATTGAAATTAGAGATTAAAACAGCAGCGATTGTTGCTTTAACAATTTTTGAGGCAGCGATGATTTCAGAGATTGTTCGCAGCGGCTTATTATCTATTGAGAAAGGGCAAATAGAAGCAGGGCGAGCTTCAGGGTTATCGTATATGCAAACACTTTGGTACATTATTTTACCACAAGCGTTGAGACGTATGGTACCACCGCTAGTGAGCCAATTTATATCTTTATTAAAGGATACATCATTAGCAGTTGTCATTTCATTACCGGAGCTTATGCATAATGCTCAAATTATTAATGGACAAAATGTAAATTACATGATTCCTACGTTTATATGTGTAGCTTGCATATATTTTGCTGTAAATTATGGATTGTCAATTTTATCAAGAAAATTAGAGCATCATTAACTCTTACGATCATGTAAGAGTTTTTTACTAATAAAACCTTATTTTCCTGTAATTACAAAATAAGTTGTGATTCATAATAAAAAATGCATAGTTTTATCAGAAAAGTTTTAATTTTATATAGAAATTGTAAACGCTTTCGTGTATATTTTTATTATCAGAAAATTTTCAAAACAGAAGGTGTTTATAGGGGAGGATTACGATGCAGCAAACAACGAACGAGAAATTACATCGAACGATGAAGAGTAGACATTTATTTATGATTGCGCTTGGAGGTGTCATCGGAACAGGTTTTTTTCTTGGATCAGGATATACGATTAACCAAGCGGGACCAGGGGGAGCCATTCTCTCTTATTTAGTCGGTGGATTTATTATGTATTTAACAATGCTTTGTCTCGGTGAACTAACTGTCGCGATGCCGGTCTCTGGATCTTTCCAAAAATATGCGACGAAATTTATTGGGCCGGGAACAGGGTTTATGATTGGATGGTTATATTGGCTAGGATGGGCTGTTACAGTTGGATTAGAGCTAACATCAATTGGCTTGATGATGAAAAGATGGTTTCCATCTGTAGACGTTTGGGTATGGTGTTTGATCTTTGGACTTATTTTATACATTTCGAATGCAATTTCGGCGAAAAGCTATGCTGAATTAGAGTTTTGGTTCTCTAGTATAAAAGTAATTACAATTGTTGCATTTGTCGTTTTAGGGGGCAGCGCATTGCTTGGTTTTTTACCGTATGATGGTAAAGCGGCAGCACCTCTTTTTTCTAACTTTGTAAGTGACGGTGGATTGTTTCCAAATGGAGTTGCTGCTGTACTTCTTACAATGATTACAGTTAATTTTTCTTTTCAAGGAACAGAACTGATCGGGATAGCAGCTGGAGAAAGTGAACAGCCAGAGAAAACGATTCCTCGTGCAATTCGTAATACAGTATGGCGCATCATGTTATTTTTTATTTTAACAATGACGATTTTAGTAGGGTTAATTTCATGGAAAGAAGCAGGGGTTATTGAAAGCCCATTCGTTGTTGTATTTGATAAAATTGGGATTCCTTATGCAGCGGATATTATGAACTTTGTTATTATTACGGCACTACTATCTGTGGCAAATTCTGGATTATATGCAGCAACGCGCATATTATGGTCTCTTGCAAATGAAGGAATGGCACCGACTTCTTTCAAAAAGGTAAATAAACGTGGTATTCCAATTACAGCGTTAATTGTTACGATTGCTGTAGCTGGTTTATCTTTACTGACAAGCTTTCTTGCAGAAGATACAGTATACATGTATTTATTGTCTGTAGCAGGATTATCTGCTGTTGCTAGTTGGGTTATTATTGCGCTATCACAACTTCGTTTTAGAAGTCAGTACGTAAAGGATGGAGGAAAGTTAGAAGACTTGAAATATAAGACGCCGCTCTATCCAATTGTTCCAATTTTAGCTCTCGTTACAAATAGTATTGTTATCATTAGTTTAGCGTTTATTCCAGAACAACGGATGGCTTTATATTGCGGTATTCCATTTATCATTTTTTGCTATGTGTATTATTATATAAATAAGAAGCGGCAAAAAGTGATGAAAGTGGAGATGGGTAAAGCGTATGAAACTAACAATTAAGCATGATCATATTCAAGCTGAGTATTCGTATGGACAGTTATCAATTGGAAAAGAAAATGGGTACTCACCGTTAGAACTATTCATTTCTTCCATTGCAGGATGTAGTGCAATTGTCTTTCGAACGATTTTAGAAAAGAAGCGTATTCAGTATGACACATTTACAATTGAAACGACAGTTGGGCGCAGTGACGCTTTATCAAGACCTGTTGAGAGTGTGCATCTGCACTATAAAGTAAGAGCAGAGGGAATTACGCTCATGCAACTCGAAAAGGCGTTAGCAATTGCGGTGAAAAATTGCACAATTGCACAGTCTGTTAAAGATAGCATTCAGATTACTGAAACAATAGAGTTAATAGAAAAAAAGTAAGAGAGTACAATTACATCATTGTACTCTCTTTTTCTCGTGGCAAAGTAATAGTAAAGCATGTTCCTTCATTTAATTTACTGCTAACAGTAATATGACCGTCATGTAGTTCTACAATCTCTTTCACAATCGCCAGACCCAATCCGGTTCCTCCCGTTGCACGTGATCGTGCTTTATCAACGCGATAAAAACGTTCAAAGATGTGCGGAATATCTTCCGGCGGAATTCCTTCACCTGTATCTTGAATCGAAATCTTAATATGTGATAAATATGTTGTGACAGTGATTGTAATCATTGAATACTCTGCTGAATGTCTATAAGCATTATTTAAAATATTCATAATAACTTGTTCAAACCGTCTTTCGTCTAAAATGATAAAAAGTGAAGGGGGACATGTTAAGGAAACGGTAAGATGTTTTTGGATATATATTCCATTCACTTTTGTGACAATCCGATTTAGAAATTTTTCTAAATCGATACTTTTCGCTTCAATTAAAAAATTATGTTTCTCCATTTGGGCAAGTACAAATAAATCTTGGACTAAATTCGTAATGTAGTCAGCTTCTTCTTTTATAATGGATAAATATTTCTCCCGTTCTGTAGGCTGTGTAGTATGTTTTTGCGCAATCTCTGCATAGCCTTTTACATATGTAAGCGGAGTTCTTAATTCATGTGCTACGCTTGCTAAAAACTCACTGCGTTCTTTTTTCATGTAATGTAAATCATTTGCAAGTGTTTGAATTGCGCTAGCAAGCTCACCGATTTCATCATTTCGAGATGTACTTAAAGAAATAGATAAATCACCACGACTCACTTTTTCAGTTGCGTGTTTCATACGAAGCAGGGGCTTTGTTAATAAGCGTGATAGTAGAAAAATTGTAATCACTGTTAATAGAAAAGTAATAAGACCCGCAATCATAAATTGTTTTGTTAGCCCATTGACCATTTGTTTAATTGAATTTGTGCCAAGAAACATATATACGTATCCTTGTACTTTCTTTCCTATTACAATAGGGCTAACAGTACATATGTAATTAGAAGTTTTCCAGTGGTTTTCAATAATCGTTCCGTTATGACTTGGTCTTATATTCATTTCTGTAATATACATCTTTATAGTGGAATCTATATAATTGGACTTCGCTAATACTTTTTTATCAGTATTTGTAATAACGGCAGTTGTCTCCGCTTCTGACTCCATTAATGCAACGTGAGAAATTGTTTGTGAATCAAAATATTTTTCTAATACATCACGATGGCTATTGCCGCGCTTTAATAATGCATGCATTTCTTCATTTACTCTCGTGTTAACAAGGCTGTAATACAAGAGTATAAATAGAACACTTTCGATTAAAAGTGTGACGATCAAAAAGTAAAACCCTAGTTGAACAGAGATTCGTTTCATCTTACTACTCCTTATGATTCAGTATCAATCCAACGATAGCCGACTCCGTATATTGTTTTTAAATGTATGTCAATGGGGAAGTGAGCTTTTCGTAATTTGTCACGTAAATTACGAATATGAGAATCGATTGTACGATCTTCTGTATTTGCATTTAACCCCCAAATGCGCTCAATAAGTTGATCGCGGCTGAGTACATAATTTATGTGGCGCAAAAATAACCCAAGCAGAGAAAATTCAATAGGGGTGAGTAACACTTCTTGTTCATAAACAGAAACGAAGTGCTTCGCTTCATCCCATAAAATCCCTTTATATTGGATTTGTTCATGCTCATTTGTACGTCTTAGGACCGCTTCAATTCGCGCTAACAGTTCTTCTTCGTGAAATGGTTTTGTTATATAATCATCTGCCCCTATTTTTAAGCCTTTCACAACATCGATCGTTTGATCACGAGCTGTTACCATGATGATCGGAATACGGCTGAATGAACGGATTTTTTTACATGTTTCCCAACCATCCATATTCGGCATCATAACATCAAGAAGCATGAATTTGAAATTTTGTTTTTCGATATAAGAGATGGCCTCTTGTCCTGAGGTTGCGCAGACGCAGTTATACCCACTAGGTGTAAGATAAAGAGTTAATAATTCTAACATTTTTGGTTCATCATCTACAAGTAATATATCAATCATAGAGTTTCCTCCATATTTGTTATTCATTCCTTAAAGTGTAATGCAAAATCGTGAAGAAATGGTGCAGATTATTATAGATCTGCATAATTTCTTTAGATTTGGTTGCTATCGTATGAGGTGAAATTCTACTTTAGGTAAGAATATTGGCTCGAGGATAATAGATACGGAGGGGAAGCGAGTGAAAAAAATAACCTGCGTTTTAGGCATTACCATTATGGCAGCAGTGAGTCTTACAGCGTGTGGACAAGCAAATACAGAGCATAATGAGAAGAAAAATGAGCATGAGCAGAAACAAGAAATGAGCATGACTCATAAGGCGGTGACACCGAAAGAAATGAATGCGCACGCGTCTAGTAATTTACAAACGTTGAGTTTGAAAAATAGTACGAGGCTAAATACAAATGATCCCGTGCAAATGGCCGTATTAACATCACAAACGATTTGGCCAGCGACCCATAAAGAAAATCAGCCGGGAGCAGTTATTTTAGTACCGAAGAATGGATGGCAACTTGGGATAGCGAGTGCAGATCTCATTCACCATCCAAACAATGGCCCGATTTTGTTTATGGATAAAAATAGCATTCCGGAAGCGACATTAAACGAAATAAAACGATTGCATCCGCTTGGGACAAAAGATGGAACACAAATTATGGTGATGGGGGATGTAGGAGCTTCTGCTTTAGAACAATTAAAAGAATATAAAATTAAACAAATAAAAGAAACAGATTCAGCTAAATTTGCTAAAGAGGTTGATAAAGAGTATGCCGAGATAGCAGGTAGGTATCCAGACAGTGTTATTATTGGTTCATTTGAAGAGGAAGGGCGTCTTTATACAACACCTGCGGTAAATTGGATTGCTCATATGCCGGAACCGCTTTTATATGTAGGAAAAGATAAAGTACCAGAGGCAACAATAGAAGCATTAAAGATGAGAAAAGATAAGGCGAATATATATGTGTTAGGCCCAGAAACCATTATTTCAAAAGAAGTAGAAAAACAGTTAGCGAAGTATGGGAAAGTAACGCGTATTAGCGGAGAAACCCCTACAGCAAATGCAATTGCTTTTGCTACATTTAAAGATCGGAAAACAAAGTTTGGCTGGGGGCTCACAAAACCGGGTCATGGTATTTCATTTCTGTCAACAAAAACACCAGATTTAGCAATTGCTGGTGCACCGTTTTCGCATATGGGAAAGCATGCTCCAGTCCTTTTGCTAGAGGAAGGAAAGGTTTCGCAGCCAGTGTATGATTTATTGGCAATCATCCAGCCAAAATTTAAAGATGATCCAACATTAGGTCCATACAATCACGGTTTCTTATTAGGAAGCACTATCGATATTTCATTTGAAACGCAAGGTATATTAGATGAAAAACTCGAGATTGTGCAAGAGAATGGAAAGGATCACGGAGGACATTAAATAGAAAAAAGTGCTGCTATAAAGTAGCACTTTTTTCTATTTGTAAAGAGGAAGATAGTCATCGAGACAAGTATAGTTTTCTTGTTTTCGTAGAAGTGGTTTTACATCGGCTGTAATGGTTTGCTATTTTTATTACACGCTTGAAATATAAGGAAGCATCTTTCCATGAAAAGGTGAGAATTTTTGTATAGCATAAAATCCTCTAATCGTTATATAATAGCCTTCGTGCAGTCGGTCCTGATTTTCTTATGGAGAAAATCAAATCATGAAAGAGTAGAGGAGTGTTATTTTGTTTCAAACGATAAAACATGAATGGTTTTCTAATGTGAAAGGAGATGTGCTATCAGGAGTTGTTGTTGCGTTAGCTTTAATTCCTGAAGCAATCGCCTTTTCTGTCATTGCAGGTGTGGATCCGATGGTTGGATTGTATGCCGCTTTTTGTATTGCAGTGACAATTTCATTTGTGGGCGGAAGACCAGGAATGATTTCTGCAGCAACAGGTGCGATGGCGTTATTAATGGTGACGCTTGTAAAAGAGCATGGGTTACAGTATTTATTTGCTGTGACGATATTAACTGGGATTGTCCAAATTATTTTTGGAGTATTAAAATTAAGTTCGCTTATGAAGTTTGTTCCACGTCCTGTTATGAGCGGATTTGTGAATGCACTTGGCATTTTAATTTTCACAGCACAGCTTCCGCATTTCCATCGTGCAAATTGGCAAATGTATGCACTTGTTGCTTTAGGTCTAGCTATTATTTATCTATTTCCACGTATAACAACAGCAGTGCCATCTACGCTTGTTTCCATTCTAGCTGTAACAAGTATTGCGCTTATAAGTGGATTCCAGTTACGGACAGTTGGTGATATGGGAAGTTTACCAAAAGAATTACCTTTCTTTCATATTCCAGATGTCCCATTCACATTAGAGACATTAGCTATTATTTTGCCGTATTCGATTATGCTAGCTGTAATCGGTTTATTGGAATCGCTATTAACAGCCTCTCTTTTAGATGATATAACAGATACACCAAGTAATAAGCATAAGGAAGCATGCGGGCAAGGAATTGCAAATATTGTTGCTGGATTCTTTGGTGGCATGGCTGGATGTGCCATGATTGGACAATCTCTTATTAATATGAAATCAGGTGGAAGAGGACGATTATCAACATTTATAGCAGGCGGATTTTTAATTGTCTTATTATTTGTTTTAGGAGATTATGTTGTGCATATTCCGATGGCTGCATTAGTAGCTGTGATGATTATGGTTTCTATCGGAACATTTGATTGGAAATCTGTATTTACTCTTCATAAGGTTCCGAAAGGCGACGCATTTGTGATGATTGTAACAGTTATTATTGTTCTCATTACACATAATTTAGGGCTTGGTGTAATTGTCGGAACTGTAAGTAGCGCTGTATTATTTGCCGTAAACATGGCAAAGATTCACGTGAAACATTTATATATTGAAAATAAGAAAATTTATGAAATTCATGGACAATTATTCTTTGCATCTACGACAGAGTTTATAAACGCATTTCAATTTAAAGAGGATGTGCAAGAGGTAGTGATTGATTTTACACATGCACATGTGTGGGATGATTCAGCTGTAGCAGCAATTGATAAGGTTATGATGAAATATGAGCAAAATGGTATACAGGTGAATATAGTAGGACTAAATGAGCGTAGTTTAAAACTTGTAACAAAATTAGCTACCCATAACAAACAAGTTATTAGCTAAAGCGGAACCGCCTTTTTGAAAACAAAAAGGCGGTTTTTTGTATTATAATACGATTATGATACGGAAAGGGGATTCAGCATATGTATAGGCAGATTATATTAGCATGTGATGGTTCGAGACATGCGTTTCGCGCGGCAAAGCATGCAGCACATATTGCAAAATGCAATGTAGAAGCAAATGTGGAAGTTGTATATGTAGTTGATAATCGAACAGCGAAATCAGATATTATTCATGGGCAAACAGATATAGAAATAATAGAAGCTAGTAGAAAAGAGAGAGTAAGAGAAATAGAAACGATGTTGCAACAAGAAGAAGTCTCTTATAAAATTACGATTCTACATGGCGACCCAGGAGAAACAATTGTGCAATATGTAAATACTGGAGATATTGACCTTGTAGTCGTAGGAAGTAGAGGATTAAATACACTTCAGGAAATGGTTCTTGGTAGTGTGAGCCATAAAGTTGCAAAACGAGTGAAGTGCCCCGTGATGATTGTAAAGTAACAGGCAGCAGAAAGGCTGTCTGTTTTTTGGTAATCTTACAAAATTGTAAGATAGTTGTTAGAAAAATCAATGTTATAAAATTCCTTTTATGGATATACTAAGGGTGTAGATACATATATGGGAGGATGAGAGGAATGAAAGTATTTCAACAATTATCATATAGTCAAGGGGTAAGCTTGATTTGTTTAGGAGGATTTCTAGTAGCTGTTATATTGGCAGTTGCACTGAAATTGTTACAACATTTATTTTAATGTATAGAAAGGAACAAATGATGAGAAACGACAAACAAGTTATATACAGAAATGAAAACTAGCCCTTCGCGATCATTGATGACTGCGAAGGGCTAGTTTTGTTTACTTTTCTACTTCTGGTTTTTCACTTGTTACAGTAACATTTCCCCATTTGTATCGATCTTCTGGATTATATTTATAGTCTTTTACGCGGTTGTTTACTCCGATTAGCTCAAACTTATAATGAAGAGGAATTAATGGTACTTCATCGTGAACAAGTTTTTGCCATTTGTCGTATACATCTTTACGATATTTTTCATCGGCAGCTTTTGGAGAAATTCCTTCTTGTAATAATTCAGTGTTTTTGTCATTTACCCAGCGTGTGTAGTTGAAAAATGCCTCTTTTGCCCAAAGGCCAGAAGGATCTGGATCAGAAGCAACGCCCCAAGCGCCCGCGAATACATCAACTTTCGGATCATCTGTTTTCAGCATGTCGTAGAATGAGTTGAATTCATGTAAACGACCATCAAGAAGCTCTACTTTTAAACCAATATCTTTCCACGATTGAATAAATAATTTAGCAAGCGGTTCACTTGTATCGCTACCACTCATAGATAGGAAATTGATTTTGAATTCTTTTCCATTTGGATCTTCACGAAATCCATCTCCATTTTTATCTTTATAACCAGCCTCATCTAATAATTTTTTCGCTTTGTCTACATCTTTATCATAAGAACCAACTTTATTGTTGTGGTTATGAAAAAAGGGAGATATGTAGAAAAAACGAGAAACATTCTAGTAAGAATTGTCTCTCGTTTTTTGTGAAATATAATAATGCTTCTTAATAAAGTTCTATTTTATGCTTGTTTTGATTTTGCTGAACCTGTGTTTAAAGTAAGGGCTAAGAAGACGATTGCAAGTAAGCAGGATGTAAGTAGTAAAATAAACCCACCATTCCAGCCGAAAGCATCTACAATAAAGCCCATCGCAGCGCTAGCAAATGATGCACCGCCAAGATAACCAAAGAATCCAGTTAAACCAGCAGCAGTTCCAGCTGCTTTTTTTGGTGCTAAGTCAAGTGCGTGTAATCCAATTAACATAACTGGTCCGTAAATTAAGAATCCAATTGCTACTAGAGCGATACTATCAATGATCGGATGACCCGCTGGATTTAACCAGTATACAAGAACGGAAATAAATACACCCACCATAAATAAAATACCAGCAGGTGCACGGCGTCCTTTAAAGAGTTTATCACTCATCCAGCCGCAAAGAAGTGTACCTGGAATACCAGCCCATTCATATAGAGCATAAGCAGTACGAGAACTACTATGTGTAAAGCTTTTTTCTTCTACTAAATAAGTAGGAGCCCAGTCTACAACACCGTAGCGCACAAAGTATACGAATACGTTTGCAATTGCGATGTACCATAGAAATTTATTGTTCAGTACATATTTGAATAAAATTTCTTTTACTGAAAGTTCACGTTCACGATCTTTTACTTTCTCATCAGCTGGATATTCTCCTGTATGTTCTTCAATTGATGGTAAACCACAAGATTGAGGTGTATCACGCATTGTAATTAATACATAAATACCAACTAAAATAGAAAGAATACCTGGGAAGTAGAATATACTTTTCCAATCATTAGCGAATACATATAGTCCTAATGTAACGAGTGATGGCATAAGAGCACCACCGACATTATGAGCAACGTTCCAAATAGACATTTTCGTACCGCGTTCACTAACTGAGAACCAGTGAACCATTGTACGTCCACAAGGAGGCCAACCCATTCCTTGTACCCAACCATTTAAAAATTGAAGTACAAACATAAGGATAATGCTCGTTGTAATGAAAGAAAATGAACCAAAAATAATGTTAATGATACCAGATAAAAAGAGACCTGCTGCTAAAAAGTAACGAGGGTTACAACGGTCGGATATAATCCCCATAATAAACTTGCTTATTCCGTATGCAATCGATACGGCCGAAAGAATAATACCAAGTTCTCCTTTACTAAATCCTTGTTCGACCAAATACGGCATTGCTAATGAAAAATTCTTTCGAACAAAGTAGTAACCTGCATAACCGATAAAAATACCTAAAAACACTTGTAAGCGCAATTTGCGGTATTCACTGTCGATGCGATCAGCAGGCAAGCGCTCTTTATGTGGCGCAGGTTTAAACAACTGAGTTAAAAACATAACCTACAAATCCTCCTTAATGATTGAAACCATTTTATGTCATAAGAAATAAAAAAGACTATGAAAAATAGAAAGGTCCCCCTTCTATGTTCCATAGTCTTATACTCTTATTCTCCATGACTGTCAATATTAACTTCGATAAAAATTATACAACTTTGTGACAGAAATGTAAACGTTTTTAATCATAAAATGATTGACGAATTTTATTCTTGATATTAATATTTAAATAGATTAAATATTTTATTGTTTAAATAAGAGGTAGATAATATGCCAAATGATAGTACTCATATTGATAAAATTCAAGCTCTTGCATTCTCTATAGGAAAGAAAATGCAAACGGGGTTATTGGAACAAACACAAGCATCAGGACTTACACCACCACAATTTTATATTTTAAAAATTTTAGAGAACCATGGTGCCTCACGAGCGACAAAATTAGCGAAAAAAATGTATGTAAAACCAAGTGCAATTACAGTAATGATCGATCGTTTAATTGATCAAGAACTAGTTGAGCGCTATCACGATAAAGATGATCGGCGTGTTGTTATCATTGAGTTAACGAAAAAGGGGAAAGCTAAAGTAGAAGAGGCGAGGAATGCTCGTAATGAGCACATTGCAAAATATTTCTCGCAATTAGAATTACAAGAAAGAAAAGATTTATTACGCCTATTTGAAAAATTAGAAACAATTGTTTGCGGGACAAATGAGAAAAAAGAGATAAATTAAGAGAAGTTGAGGAGATTACATGAAACAACAAGATGATAAAAAAAGAAAATTATTATTGATTGGTTTAGTGATTGCAATGTTATTTGCAGCACTAGATGGAACAATCGTCGGTACAGCGATGCCGCGTATTGTCGGGGAGCTAGGTGGATTAAGCTTAATGACATGGCTAACGACAGCTTATATGCTAACATCTACGACAGTTGTACCGATTGCAGGTAAATTAGCAGATTTATTAGGACGCCGTAACGTATATATGACAGGATTAGTTATCTTTATGATTGGCTCAGCGTTATGTGGTATGGCAAACGGTATGACAGAGTTGATTATTTTCCGCGGTATTCAGGGTCTTGGCGGAGGTATTATGATGCCGATGGCTATGATTATTATTGGAGATATGTTCACGGGGAAAGAGCGTGCGAAATGGCAAGGTATTTTTGGCGCTTTATATGGCCTTGCTTCAGTAATTGGTCCGCAAGTTGGTGGTTGGATTGTAGATGCAGTTAACTGGAGATGGGTATTTTACATTAACTTACCGGTTGGTATTGTCGCAACAATCTTTATTGCAATGGGATTACAATCACATAAACAAACAGGACCTATTAAAATTGACATCGCTGGAATTTTTACGATGATTGTTGGTGTTGTAAGTTTATTACTTGCATTAACATTCGGTGGAAAAGATTACGCATGGGATTCTTGGCAAATTATCGGATTGTTTACTTTAGCTTTAATTGGTATTGTAAGCTTTGTATTTGTGGAAACAAAAGCTGAAGAACCAATCTTGCCAATGCATTTCTTTAAAAATCGTACATTTACACTATTGAATGCGATTGGTTTCTTTATGAGTATTGGAATGTTTGGTGCAATTATGTTCGTTCCATTCTTTATGCAAGGAATTGTAGGAGTAAGTGCAGCTGAATCTGGGACGATTATGACACCGATGATGATTACAATGATTGTGACAAGTATTATTGGTGGTCAACTTGTCTTGAAAGTTGGAGTGAAGCCGCAGATTATTGTTGGTATGTTGATTATGGCTGGTGGCTTCTGGTTATTAACAACAATGGATATGAATACAAGTAAGCTTGTAGCGACTTCTTATATGATGATTATCGGTTTAGGTATGGGGCTTGTCATGCCAACATTGACATTAGCATTACAAGAAAGTTTCTCGAAAAAAGATCTTGGTGTTGTAACTTCATCCAGTCAATTTTTCCGTCAAATTGGAGGAACATTTGGAATTACAATTTTAGGATCTATTATGAATAATACTTCAGGTACCATTTTAACTGAAAAATTAGTACCTGTATTAGAGAAGTTTCCACCGCAAGCTGGACAGGTTGTAACAAAGTTTAAAGATATGATTCATACAGATCCACAAGGATTATATTCTATGCTGTTTAGTCCAGAGGCGTTGAAACAAATGCCAGAAGCATTTTCTACAAGTATCGTTCCTATTTTGAAGAATTCGTTATTGGATTCATTGCATAGTGTATTTTTAACAGGATTAGTATTTATTGTTGTTGGTGCTATCTTTACGATTTTCTTAGAGAAGATTAAGCTTTCTGATCGAAAGAAAGATGCAGAAGAGACAGTAGAGGTAGAAGAGAAACATACAAATGTATCATATTAATAAAAAAGCATCGCCTTATGGTGATGCTTTTTCTTATGTGTATAACATATACTCTTTTTTGAGCAGAAATGATTGACGTATTTCCGTAAATAGGTTATATTACTTTCTGTAAACGGTTACACATGATGGGGAGGAAAAGAATGAGTACGATTAAAGACGTTGCAAAATTAGCGGGAGTATCTGTTGCGACCGTTTCTAGAGTACTAAATAAAAATGGATACGTTCACGAAGATACATTAAAAAAGGTGGAACGAGCGATTGAACTGTTGGATTATAAACCTAGTACAGTGGCGCGTTCTTTGTATAATAAGAAATCTCGTTTAATTGGCTTAGTCGTTCCGAACATCGTGAATCCATTCTTTCCAGAAATTGCGCGTGCTGTAGAAGATGTAGCGCATAAGCAAGGATACACAGTTGTACTTTGTAATTCTGATGAAAGTTTAGAAAAAGAGAAACAATATATTGATGTACTAAGACAAAATAACGTAGATGGATTTATTGTTGCAACAAATCCTGAAAATAGCGTGAATTACATGAATATATCTGTACCAGTTGTGGCAATTGATCGCATGTTTAATGAGCGCATTCCCACAGTATATGCAGATAATTATGCGGGGATTCAAAAAGCAACAAAGTTACTGTTGGAGAAAGGGTGTAATCATATTGCTCATATACGTGGACCGCGTGATGTAAGTACTGCAAATGAGCGCTTTGAAGGTTTTGTTGATATGATTACGGAATATGGCCTTTCTTATATGATTGCGGAAAGTACGTTTGATCCAGCAAATAGTGAACGTGTTGCGATGAAATTACTAGACGAATATCCGCATATTGATGGTATTGTAGCAGGAAATGATTTGATTGCAATTGGTGTCGTAAAGGCTGCTTTACAAAAGGGAATTGCTATTCCTAACGATTTACAAATTATTGGGTTTGATGGCATTTCTTTAGCAGAAATGATGTACCCATCTATTACGACTGTTGCACAACCTATTTATGAGATGGGACGTATTGCAACTGAATTGTTATTAGAACAAATGGAAGGAAAACGGTTAGAAACAGAACATTACCGTTTGCCGATTGAAATTATCGAACGAAATACAACGAAATAAGGAGATGAGGTCGTTGCCAAATATAGCTGTAGTAGGAAGTATTTCAATGGATTTAGTAGCTGTTTCAAAGAAAAGACCGAAAGCTGGAGAAACAGTAATTGGAGAGGCGTTTCATACAGTACCTGGAGGAAAAGGAGCAAATCAGGCTGTTGCCGTAGCTCGATTAGGGGCCAATGTAGCTATGGTAGGTGCTGTAGGAAATGATGATTACGGCATGAGAGTACGAAAAAATTTAGAGAATGAGCGTATTTTTATCGATTATGTGGTACCGGTTACAGATGAAACAACAGGAATTGCTCATATCGTTTTAGCAGAAGAAGATAACAGTATTGTTGTTGTGCAAGGTGCGAATCGCCTTGTGAATCAGCAAATTGTTGACCGTGCAAAAGATTTACTTGTAAAGGCAGATATGGTCGTTCTTCAGTTAGAAATTCCGCTTGAGACAGTGGAATATGTTCTTACTATTTGTAAGGAGCATAAGGTCCCAGTCATGTTAAATCCAGCTCCAGCACAAGCATTATCGCCAGAGATTTTGGAAAAAGCAACATATATTACACCGAATGAACATGAGTGTCGTATTGTACTAGATGATTTTGAATCACCGATTGAAGACTTACTTGCCAAATATCCAAATAAATTATTGATGACAGAAGGAAGTAAAGGAGTTCGATTTCATAATGGTACAGAAATCGTACAAGTGCCAAGTATTTCTGTAAAAGTAGTTGACACGACAGGGGCTGGTGATACATTTAACGGTGCATTAGCAGTTTCACTTGCAGAAGGAGAAGAGCTTGAAAAAGCAATTCGTTTTGCAAATATAGCCGGTGGCCTTTCTGTAACAAAGCTCGGTGCACAAGGTGGTATGCCAACAAGAGAACAGGTGAGGGAAGTACAGGTGATTGTTGAATGAAGAAGCATGGCGTATTAAATAGTGAAATTGCTGCCACATTAGCGGCACTTGGTCATACAGATACGATTGTAATTGCGGACTGCGGATTACCAATTCCTGATAGTGTGAAGCGAATAGATTTAGCTGTAGAGCTTGGAAAACCTTCTTTTCTGGATGTATTACAAGTTGTAATAGATGATATGGCTATTGAAAAAGTAACAGTAGCGGAAGAGATTACTACAAATAATAGAGAAATCCATAAAGAAATTGAATCACGCTTAAAAGAAGCGGATTTTGAATATGTCTCGCATGAAGAGTTTAAAGAGAAAACAGAGCAGGCAAAGGCGATTATTCGTACAGGGGAAGCAACACCGTATGCGAACATTATTTTACATGCAGGTGTGATTTTTTAATAAAGGGATGTGATGAGAATGCGTATTGAAATGATAAATATTTCAAAAGCGTTCAATGGGAACCCTGTTTTGAAAAATGCCCAATTTCGTATTGAAACAGGCGAAGTTCATGCGCTAATGGGGGAAAATGGAGCGGGTAAGTCAACGCTCATGAAAATTTTAACAGGTGTATATAAGAAAGATAGTGGTCAAATCAAAATCGATGGGCAAGAGAGAGTATTTAAAAATGCAAAAGAAGCAGAGGAGTATGGAATTGCTTTTATTCATCAAGAATTAAACATCTTGCCTAATTTAACAGTTGCTGAAAATATGTTTCTTGGCAAAGAGCTAATGTATGGAAAAACAAGCGTTTTGCGCTCGCGCCAAATGAATGCTATAGCTCAGCAACAATTGGCTGATTTAGGGCTTTATGTAAAAGGAACTACAATGGCAGGAGATTTATCGGTTGGACAACAGCAAATTATTGAAATCGGTAAAGCATTAATGACAAATGCGAGTGTCATTATTATGGATGAGCCTACAGCTGCTTTGACAGATCGTGAGATTGAAACACTTTTTACAGTGATTCATAAACTGCGAAAAGAAGGTGTATCATTTGTTTATATTTCGCATCGCATGGAAGAAATATTTTCTATTTGTGATGCCATTACGATTTTGCGTGATGGAGAATATGTGGGTACAAGACAAATTCCTGAAACATCATTTGATGAAGTAGTTAGCATGATGGTAGGGCGTAGTATTGGTGAACGTTATCCAGAGCGTCATGCAAAGATTGGTGAAGTCATTTTTGAAATGCGGAATGGAACGAAAAAAGGTAAGTTTGAAAACATTTCTTTTCAAGTTAGGAAAGGTGAAATTCTTGGTGTCGCTGGATTAATGGGAGCTGGACGTACAGATATTATGAAAGCCATATTTGGATATGAGCCACTTGACTCAGGACAAATCTTTATCAATGGACAGGAAGTAAAGATTGATAGTCCAATCGATGCGATTAGACAAAGAATTGCTTTTATTACAGAGGATCGAAAATCAGAAGGACTTGTATTAGATTTTTCCATTCGAGAAAATCTAGCATTACCTAATTTAGAAACTCTTTCAAAAAGCAGTGTCATGGACAAAGGGTTAGAAGCGCAGTTTACAGAGGATATGATGAAACTTTTGAATGTGAAAGCAGCAAATGGAGAACAAGCTGTGAAATCACTATCTGGTGGAAATCAGCAAAAAGTTGTCATCGCAAAATGGCTTGGAATCCATCCGCAGCTGTTAATTTTAGATGAACCAACAAGAGGTGTAGATGTTGGTGCGAAAAAAGAGATTTATTCCATTATGAATAAGTTTACAAACCAAGGTGATGCAGTGATTATGGTTTCATCTGAATTACCTGAAGTATTAGGGATGAGTGATCGCGTTCTAGTCATTCATGAAGGAAAAGTAGGCGGTATTCTTGAGAAAGAGAAAGCAACGCAAGAATCCATTATGGCATTAGCTACAGGAGGAGAGTAAATGATGGCAAAAAAGGGGAATGTTCTGCAACAACTTGGATCTTTAATCGGATTAGTGCTCATTATTGTAGTGATTACGGCATTAAATCCAGCATTTATTGAAATTCCAAATTTATTTAATATTTTGCGCCAAGTATCGATTAATGCACTCATTGCATTTGGAATGACCTTTGTTATTTTAACAGGGGGTATTGACTTATCAGTGGGTTCTATTTTAGCATTATCAAGTGCACTTGTTGCTGGAATGCTAGCAAGTGGTATGGATCCGTTTTTGGCAATGGCAGTTGGATTATTAGCAGGTCTTGCGATGGGGATTGTAAACGGTATCATTATTGCGAAAGGAAAAGTGGCACCATTTATTGCGACATTAGCAACAATGACAATTTTTCGTGGATTGACACTTGTTTATATGGACGGACGTCCGATCACTGGTCTTGGTGATCATGTCATGTTCCAAATGTTTGGTCGTGGTTATTTCCTTGGTATCCCAGTACCAGCTGTAACGATGATGATTGCTTTTGCAGTTCTATATTTTATTTTAAAGAAAACAACATTTGGCCGTCGTACATTTGCTATTGGTGGAAATGAAGAGGCAGCGGCATTGTCAGGCATTCATGTTACAAGAATCAAAGTCATGATTTATGGTCTATCTGGTGTTTTGGCAGCGCTTGCAGGTATTGTATTAACATCTCGTTTAGATTCTGCACAGCCAACTGCTGGTTCTTCTTATGAATTAGATGCAATTGCTGCAGTTGTATTAGGTGGAACAAGTCTTTCTGGAGGAAGAGGTTGGATTGTTGGTACGTTTATTGGGGCACTAATCATTGGAGTGCTAAATAACGGGCTAAATTTATTAGGCGTGTCATCTTTCTTCCAACAAGTTGTAAAAGGGCTTGTTATCCTACTTGCTGTATTAATTGATCGTCGAAAAGAATCGTAATGGAGGGACAATTCATGAAAAAATGGTTACTTGTACTTGTTGCACTCATTATGGTCGTTACTACTGGTTGCTCGATGGAACCACCAGAATGGGCAAAGGATTCTAGTGATAAAGGTCGAAATAAAACTATTAAAGTTGGTCTTTCTGTTTCTACCTTAAATAATCCATTTTTTGTTACATTGAAAAAAGGAGCAGAAAAGAAAGCGAAAGATATTGGGATTGAATTGATTGCAGTTGATGCACAAAATGATGCAGCTAAGCAAACGAACGATGTCGAAGACTTGGTTCAAAAAGGTGTTGATATAGTTGTTATTAACCCAACGGATTCAGACGCTGTTGCTTCAGCGGTAAGTGCAGCCAATGCAGCAAATATTCCTGTAATTACAGTAGACCGCGTTGCAAATTCAGGAAAAGTTGTCTCTCATATTGCTTCTGATAATGTTGCAGGAGGAAAATTAGCTGGAGATTATATTCGTGAACTCGTTGGTGAGGGAGCTACTGTGGCTGAATTAGAAGGAATTCCAGGATCATCTGCTGCACGCGAGAGAGGGAAAGGATTCCATAAAGTGGCAGACGCTGGATTAAACGTAGCAGCTAAGCAAACTGCTGATTTTGACCGTGCGAAAGGATTATCTGTTATGGAAAATATTTTGCAGGCTAATAGTGATGTGAAAGCAGTATTCGCTCATAATGACGAGATGGCATTAGGTGCGCTAGAAGCGTTAAAATCTGCAGGCAAAATGGATGTAGTTGTTGTTGGATTTGATGCAACAGATGATGCCGTGAAAGCGGTTAAAGAAGGACGTATGGCAGCAACCGTCGCACAAAAGCCGGAATTAATCGGAGAAAAGGCGATGGAAACAGCAAAACAAGTAAATCAAGGTAAAAAAGTGGAGAAATTCATTCCGATTGGACTGGATCTTGTTAAGAAAAAATAAAATATGAAAAATAAGGAAGGAAGAATTACAAATGAAATTCTTTATTGATACAGCAAATATTAATGAAATTAAAGAAGCAAATGAATTAGGTGTATTAGCAGGTGTAACAACAAATCCATCACTTGTAGCTAAAGAAGGCGTAGATTTCCATGAACGTATTCGTGAAATTTGCGGTGTTGTTGAAGGCCCGGTTAGTGCGGAAGTAATTAGCTTAGAAGCCGATAAAATGATTGAAGAAGGAAAAGAATTAGCAAAAATCGCACCAAACGTTGTTGTAAAAGTTCCGATGACAAAAGAAGGATTAAAAGCAGTAAAAGCATTCTCAGACTTAGGAATTCGTACAAACGTTACGCTAGTGTTCTCTGCCGTACAAGCATTACTTGCAGCACGCGCTGGTGCAACATATGTATCTCCATTTTTAGGTCGTCTAGATGATATTGGTCATAACGGTATGGATTTAATTCGTCAAGTAGCTGAGATTTTTGCAATTCACGGTATTGAAACAGAAATTATTGCAGCATCTGTACGTCATAGTGTACATGTAACGGAAGCCGCGTTAAATGGCGCACATATCGCAACAATTCCAGCAAATGTCATTGGTGCACTAGTAAAACATCCATTAACAGATCAAGGAATTGAGAAGTTCTTAGCAGATTGGGAGAAAACACAAGAGAAATAAATGATATAAAAATCCCCGTAAAGTGTTTTTATCATATGGTAAATTAATGTTTACTTTTATCAAATGATGCAAGGAAAAGAAATATTTCCAAGGAAATTGTCGAGATATAGCTAGAAGTTAGCGGACTTTTACTGGGAATATAGAAAGAATGATTCATGATTTCATTGCTGGAACACAGGTAGTGAAAGTAGAGGGGAAATAAAAAGACAATGCTGGCATTTAGCCTAGCATTGTCTTTTTGACTTTTCCTCTTACATAAATCATTCCGGCAAATGTTAATAAAAATGCAGTTCCAATTATAAAGCTGACACTCGGTGATGCCCCGATTGCTCCGATTGTAAAAGAACCAGCGACTACTCCTAACGAAAAGAAAGCGTAAAATAATCCAAATGCTTTTCCTCGGTTGTTTTCGGTTGTATTTTCAACAAGCAGAGCATTAATCGATGGGAAAAGGATTGCGAATCCGACTCCATAAATCATCATGACGATGAAAATCATTCCTTTTGTTGTAAATAAACCGAGCAGGGACAATGATAATGCCATGACGGTGATACCGATTAACATCATTTTTGAACGATTAAAGCGATCAAATATGCGATTGGTCGGCAATAAGAAGAAGAGGATGGCAGTAATCCCGAATATACTCATCATCATGCCTGTTGTAGATGATTTGAGTGCGAGTGCTTCCACTTTCATTGGCAGCATATATGTGACAATTCCTTGTGAGAACATCAGTGTAAATGCTCCAATATATGCTTGTAGTAATGGTTCGGACTTTAATAAAGCCATCATATCTTCTTTTGTCATCATTTGAGTGCGTGATGTATCTGTTCTTGTTATATGACTTGGCAATAAAAATAAGGATACAATTGTCCCAATCATCATGAGAATAGAAATAGTGATAAAGACCCATTGAATCCCTGCAGTTGCTTTCATAATACCGCTAAAGGCAGGTCCAACGATCGCTGCTGTTCCGACAGCCGCCCCAGATAATGCCATTGCTTTTCCTTGTTTTGTAGATTTTGTTTGTTTGGACAGGAAAGTAAAGGCAGCAGGGATTAAGAAGCCATCACTAAATCCATGCAGGAAACGCACGACAAGCAATTGTTCACCATTTTGAACGATAGTATATAGTAAAACTATGAAACTTGTAATCCCCATGCTCGTATAAAGTACTTTCTTTGCACCAAATTTATCAACAGATATGCCAGCAATAATGTTACCAATCATATTAGCAAATGAATACATACCTACGACAAGCCCAATTATAAGCGGAGTTCCTCCAAGACTTTGTGCGTAAGTACTCATAATCGGTAATTGTGAAAATGTATCTAAAAACGCGATGATAACAATAAAATAGATAAAATATTTCAAGCGATGTTCACCTCTCCTATGCTATTATGGCATAATGCGAATTTTAACTGCAATGAAATTGAATGAAATGTGGAAAAAAGTATAAAATGCCAAAATAATGTACAGTAGTTGTTAAAAATTTGTGAAATGTACATTGTTTTTAGGACATATGGATATCGATACTATAATCAATTCGTAAACTTCACCATATTAAGTATACATAGAGAAGGATGTATAAAATGAAAGCATTACTTTGGCACAATCAGCGTGATGTACGAGTAGAAGGAGTTCCAGAACTAACTGTACGAACAGAAACAGTGAAAATTCTTGTTTCACCTAAATAATATATAATTTCAACAAGAAAGGTAGTCTTTTTCTAGCAATAGAGGAAGGCTACTTTTTTAGGTTCTGGTGCAAAAACTTTAAAGCTCTTCCAAGTAATCTTCAAATCTTGGACATACTGATACTATTACTCTATAAAGGTGTGTGATCGGTATGAAAAAACAAAACCTATTCAAGTGAAAACATGATCAGCCTGATATTATTTTGTTAACGGTTAGATAGTACCTACGATACAGCCTCAGTTTTCGTGATTTGGTAGAAATGATAGAGGAGCGCGGCTTATGTATGACTCACACAACGATTATGCGTTGGGTTCATCAATATGGTTCTGAATTGGATAAACGAATCCGTTCTATACTAAGGTGAAAATGTCTTGACACAGCTACATCCATTCTTTCTGAAGTAGAAGCTATGCATATGATGAAAAAAGAACAGATTGATTTACAGATCAGCCTGTCCAAAATCAGAAAGAATTCATCCATCAATTGTTTGAATTTGTAGCATCGTAACTCAATTATATTATGATTGGCTTTTTTATGTTTCTGAAAGTAAATTTTTTATTATTAGCTTACTTTCAAATCCCCTTAAATATTGACTTCTTACCAAATCTCCTGATATCCTCACTTTATACAACAAAAGTATACATTCAAAACACTATAAATAAAGAGGTCAAAAATCTATTAATAAAAAACCACAGTAATACATACAATTTACTGTGGCTTTCTCATATTCCAATTAAAATAAAAAATTTATGTAATACTTTTAAAACAAGTATTATAAGACGATATCTTGATAACCAACTTCAACTACTTCTTCATCTTCAATCTTTACTGCGAGACCATGTTCTATCTCTCAAGTACAATCAAATAATAAACGAATTTTTCTAAATATAGTAATAACAAAAAGATAAATATATCTAGTGTTAAAAAAATATATAATATTATTTTTATTTTTTTAGACTTACCATTTCTAATCATATATACAATAAATAAAATTGTAGATGATTGAAATAAAATGCTGAAAAATAAAAATGTAGTAGAAAACACTATATTATCTGGTGTAAATCCAGTATTTTTAATAAGCAGAAGACTAATTATATTAAGAATAAAGGTTCTGTTGCAAAGATTTCTAAACCGAGATAACCTGTAATTGCTATTCTATGTTTCTAACTAACATTTTTGCACCAGCATCCATTTACATCCTATTTTTGTTTTGAAAAAGTGATATCTTTTTTAATATTGTAAGAAAGATATCACTTTTCCTTTTGTTGATGATACCTCAAATAGAATTTACATTAGTGAAATAGTTATTTTATTTAATAGAAACTAAAGATGATTCGATTATATATCGTTCTGGAGCATCGCCAATGTAGTTAAACGGGTAACATGTTGTCAAAGTTAGTATGGGTTCCCCTTTTTGTACAATTACAGTACGATCTTCAGAATCTGTTATCCAATGTTTGTTAATTTTGTAAGTATAAGACTTATTTTCGTACTCTATAATAAGATGATCATTTTTTTTTAATTGACCAAGTTCAGTAAATACAGTATCTCTATGACCACTTAAAACAGTGTGACCATTTCCAGAGGGAGTGGTCGTTACATCACTTATGAACATTCCTACTCCCTTTTTTAAGACTTTATCATCAGTGCCCCAGTATACGGAATATTTCTTTTTAATGTTAGGAATAATTAAATATGCTATTTTTTCACCTAACTGATGATTTACTTGAGATGATGGAATTTGTACAGGTGTTTCTTGATCTATTGAAGGTTGGGTAATTATTGAACTTGTTTTTTCTTTTGATGTACTAGTTGTATATTGTTCTATTTCATTAGTAGTTAAAGATTGTGCTGATTTTCTAGATACATACCATTCTATAAAACAATAAGAGAAGAGAGAGAGCCCAACTACAAACAAACATAATCCTAACCATTGTTTTTTAGTCATTTTCATCACTCCACTTGAAAACGACAGGATTTCTCCTGTCGTTCTAAGGACTTATTTTATGCATTTGTTTTTTTACGACGGAACATTAATACAGAACCCGCTAATGCTAAACCTAAACTTGCTAACATCATTGTAACATTATTTGATGCTGTATTTGGTAATTTTTCACCTTGTTTTTTACTATCTTTTTTTGCATCTGTATTGGTATTAGTATTTTGTTTAGTTTCTTTTTTTGTTGCTTGTTTTTGAGTATTTGTTTGTTCTTGTTTAGTAGATTCTTCTTTTTTAGATGTCTCTTTTTTCTCTGTTGTAGCATTTGTGCTTGCTGGATATTTGTAATCTTCACAAGGAATACCATCTTTATCTCTATCTAGGCGGTGTGGATCATTACCAACTCCATATCCATTTTGATTCCAAAATTCTTGCGCTTCTTGTTGACTTTTAAAATGTCCGCAATTTTTTGTATCATTAGGGCTTTTTGCTGCAAAAGCAGGTGAATTAAACCCTATTGTTAAGAGTACAAATGCAGATGCTGAAGCTAATAGTTTTTTCATAATTTTCTCCCTTTCTACAAATGGTATGTATTTACATTGAAATATTTTACATGTAAACCCCAAGAAAAACAACAAATTTTGTTGTTAAATGGAATGTTTTAGGTTGATAAAATGTAAATTAATAGATTTTTTGTCTGAAAAATTAAAAATAACAAATCGTTGCTTGTTGGTTTCTAAACCATTATTAATTTAATTTTTGGTAATTTATTTTGGAGATGATTTTGATATGTAAATTTAGATGTTCTGGTGCAAAGATAAGAGAAAAGAAAATATAGCATATATATTTCTAGCAGAATGGTATGTTATGCTGTTAATCCAAATATTTGATGAATGAATTCTTTTTGATTTTGAACAGACTGATCCCGTAAATCAATCTGTTCTTTTTTCATCATATGCATGGCTTCTACTCCTGCAAGAATGGATATAGCTGTACGAAAAGACTTGAATCCTAACATAGAACGTATACGTTTCTTAATAAAACGATGATCTTGTTCCACAATGTTATTCAAATATTTGAGTTGTCTTGTTTGGATGTCTACGGGCATCTTTTTTTCTTTCTTCAATTTTTCCATAGCGATTGAATAAGCTGGATTTTTATCAAATGTAATCACACGAGGTTTGGAAACATGAAGAGACCGCAAAGCTTTCTTGAAGAATCGCTTTGCAGCCTTATGATTTCTAGCTTTACTCAGATAAAAGTCAATCGTATTTCCTTCAGAATCAACGGCACGATATAAATACATCCATTGTCCCTTTACCTTTACATACGTTTCATCCACTTTCCATGAATTATTCGTTTGTTTGAGATGACGTCGGATTTTCTTGTCAAATTCCGGTCCATATTGATGGATCCAACGCATAATGGTAGTATGAGCCAAGGATAATCCTCGTTCCTCCATCATTTCTACTAAATCACGAAAACTTAAGTTGTACTGTAGGTACCAACGTACAGTTAGCAAAATAATATCTGACTGATAATGCTTCCATTTGAACAAATTTTCCTTTTGTAGAGTAATAGTATCAGTATGTCCAAGTTTAGGAAATTACTTGCAAGAACTTTAGAATTTTTGCACCAGAACCCAATTTTGGGAGCTTGGATTTTAAATGTTATTTCATCGGTTTCGTAAATTTGAAAAAGAATATAAAATATACTTGGTTTATATTTATCAGTCATTTAGGTCTCATTCCTTTGACATGGAGACTTTTCTTTTAAATTTTTATGACAGTACTAAAAATAGACATACCAAATAAGGTTCTGGTGCCCCCTTTTTTTACAATCTTTTATTCATTTCTTTGCAGTAGATTCATAATTTTCGATTACAATGTAAGGGTATTTAAGTTGTGTGCAGAGATATTGGAAAGTGATAGAAGAGATAGCATGAAATATTTTCGTGCCATTAAAATGATTTCTAATAAGGTAGCGATACTTAAAAAACAAAAATCATGAGTATTAAAAAGTTTATAAGAATAATGAAATAGCTTTTTTGCTCTCTTTTTCATTTTTCATGTAATGCTAATGTGAAGTGAAAATCTGCTAAAACTAGAATGGTAAAAAATATTGACTGGAACAAAACATGACACTCTACTGTCCCTTTATAGATCTTTTGGTAATTATTTTTATCTAATGTTATACATGAATGTTACTTAAAAGTTAATTGTATAGGTAATTATTTTAATTTTCAATAAAATTGATTATGAAAATTTACATATTTTGATTTAATGATAGTATTTCCATAAAAGGTGAGATATTCTAGTCATAGGTTAACCGGATAAAATCATAGGATCCCAACGATATGTTTTTTATTACTTAATTATAAATGGAGGATTTGTTATATGAAAAAGAAAGTACTTGCTTTAGCAGCGGCAATTACATTAGTAGCACCAATGCAAACCGTAGCATTTGCACATGAAAATGACGGGGCATATAGAGTTGGAAAACTTCAGGGCTGGTCTGCTGAAGCTCGACATAAAGAGGGAGTAAATTCTCATTTATGGATTGTCAATCGCGCAATGGATATCATGTCTCGTAATACAACAATTGTAAAACAAGAGCAATTGGCATTATTAAATGAATGGCGTACAGATTTAGAGAATGGTATTTATTCTGCTGATTATGAAAATCCTTATTATGATAATAGTACATTTACTTCTCATTTCTATGATCCAGATAGTGGGAAAACGTATATCTCATTTGCTAAGCAAGCAAAAGAAACGGGCGCAAAATATTTCAAACTTGCTGGTGAATCTTATCAAAATAAAGATATGAAACAAGCATTCTTCTATTTAGGTTTATCTCTTCATTATTTAGGAGATGTGAATCAACCAATGCATGCAGCAAATTTTACGAATCTTTCTTATCCACAAGGCTTTCATTCTAAATATGAAAATTTTGTAGATACAATAAAAGATAACTATAAAGTAACGGATGGAAATGGATATTGGAATTGGAAAGGAAGAAATCCAGAAGATTGGATTCATGCGGCGGCAGTAGTAGCAAAACAAGATTTCCCTGGCATTGTAAATGATAATACAAAAGATTGGTTTGTGAGAGCAACTATATCACAGGAATATGCAGACAAATGGCGTGCTGAGGTTACACCGATGACAGGTAAGCGTTTAATGGATGCACAACGTGTTACAGCTGGATATATTCAACTTTGGTTTGACACATATGTAAACCGTTAAAAGTAATTTGAGAAGGCCAAATATGTTGTATTTGGTCTTTTCGAATGGAATAAATGGAGGTAGTAAATGATGAAAAGTAAGTTGTTAAAAGGTATTCTTAGCTTTGGAATTGGTTTGACAGCTTTATATAGTTCTTCTGCACAGGCTGAAACATCTAATAATAGCAATACATTCAAAATAATGACACATAATGTATATATGCTATCAACAAATTTGTATCCAAATTGGGGACAAAAGGAGCGAGCAGACTTAATTGGAGAGGCGAATTATATAAAAAATCAGGATGTTGTTATATTAAATGAAGTATTTGATAATAAAGCTTCAGAAAGTCTATTGCAAAATCTAGGGAAAGAGTACCCAAACCAAACAGCGATATTAGGTCGCGGTAATGGAGATAAGTGGGATCAAACGTTAGGTAATTATTCTTCTGTAGCCCCTGAAGATGGAGGAGTTGCAATCGTAAGTAAGTGGCCAATTGTGGAAAAGGTACAATATGTATTTCAGAAAGGATGCGGGCCAGACAATCTATCTAATAAAGGATTTGTCTATACAAAAATTAAAAAAGATGATCGTTTTATTCATGTAATTGGAACGCATCTACAAGCAGAAGATAATCAGTGTGGAAACATTTCACCATCATCGGTGCGCACAAACCAATTAAAAGAAATTCAAGAGTTTATTCAAAAGAAAAATATTCCAAGTGATGAGTATGTAGTCATTGGTGGAGATATGAATGTGAATAAAATAAACAGTAATCATACGTCAGAATATGAATCTATGTTTAAAACATTACATGCAAGTGTACCAACATATACAGGACATACTGCAACTTGGAATGCAACAACAAATAGTATTGCAAAATACAACTTCCCAGAGGCACCAGCGGAATATTTAGACTACATCATTACAAGTAAAGATCATGCGACTCCAACATATTTAGAGAATAAAGTATTACAGCCGAAATCTCCTGAATGGTCTGTTACTTCATGGTTTAAAACATATACATATGATGATTATTCAGATCATTATCCAGTAGAGGCAACAATCATTATGAAATAAGTGAAAAAAGTTTCTTCTTTGTGGAAGAAACTTTTTTATTTGGTTTGGTGACAGGAAAATAGAAGTTTCTCTCCAATATGTATAAGACAAATAGAGAAGAGGGAGCGAACAATATGGAAAGAGAGATATTCCAGAAGGTTGCCTTACCATGTTCGTTTTTTAAGGCATGAAATATGCAGCTTACTTTGGTGCAGTAGAACAAATCTTTCAAAAGTATGAAGGACGTCCACATTGGAGGAAAATGCATACAATGACATATGAACCATTACGAGCTATGTATCCGAAGCTCCATTCATTTTTACAGGTGAGGCAGTTGTTAGATGAAACAGGCATTTTTTTAAATCCATATAGAAAAAGTATTCTCTATTAAGAAAACAAGATGATGCACGTTTTTATCATTTCAGGCTTAAGCCTATTAGGAATCGCCACTAGGAAGCTGGAACGCGCCTATCGATTTCGATTGATAAGCAAATAGAAGCCCCCACTTTTAAGCGAGCCGTAGATGGGGGAGTTTACTCCATGTGTATAACATTAGATTTTGAAGAAAGGATATAGTGTTGAAACTGTTGTTTCCATGTTGCTAAGTTTGTTTTCTTTTTATGCGAAATCCATTCGTGATAATCTTCTTGTGTTTTCCACAATATACGAATCATATACTCATTCCCATGCTCTGTACGTTGTATATGATTGAACTCGATGTTAATAAATCCATAAGTACCGGAGAGTGGGTAATAATTTTGAAGCGATTGAATCACTTCGGTTTCATAGCCAAATTTAATATGAATAAGTTTCGTAATAATAAACATAGGCACACCTCTTTATATAAATGATAAAAATATAATGAAAGGAATGAATAAACAATGATATAAATATTATACTATTCTGAAAATTAAAAGTAAACAAAAGGAAAAAACATATAAGGTGATAGAAGGGAGTTAATTTGGAATAGAAAAAGGCTATTCTGTTAAATAGAACAGCCTTTTCAATAAGGGTTAATTATGGTAAAAACTCTTCTATCTATAAAAAGAGAATAGTGAGGACACCGACAATTACACAGTAAAAGGAGAAATATTTCAAGTTTCCTTTAGCCATAATATTCATAAACCATTTTAAAGAAATATATGTCATGATGAACGTTGCGATGAATGCTACAAGGTAAGGGAGAAATAATGTATTTAAATTAGGATCTTTTGCAATATCTGTAACACTTAGTAATAAACCTCCTAAACTAACCGGAATATATAGTAGGAATGAAAAACGTAACGCTGTTTCTTGTTTCATGCCAAGTAGCATTGCTGCAACAATTGTAGCACCCGAGCGGCTAATACCAGGAACTAGCGCACAAGCTTGAGCCAGCCCAACAATAATCGCATCTTTCATTGCAAGATCTCCATCATTTTTACGTCCGCGTAAATTGCGAATAATCCAAAGACCAATGGCTGTAATAATGAGTGAAATTCCAACCATTTTGACTCCTTTTAGGTAATATTCAATATGATCTTTAAATAACACACCAATTACGCCTGCAGGAATTGTGGCAATGATGAGGTAAATAATAAAGAAAAAATCTGATTTTGCCTCTGCTTTTTTTGTGAATAAATAAGAGAAACCATTTTTTGTTAGTCTGATTAAATCATTTCTATAAATGAGCAATACTGCTAATAATGAAGCTGCATTAACAAGTAGCTCAAAACTAAATCCTTCTATTTTTAAACCCAATAAGTGTTGTGCTAGTACAAGATGCCCACTTGAAGAGATTGGGATTGGTTCCGTTAACCCTTGAAATAAACCAAGGAATAAATACTTTAAAATATAATACAATTGTTCCATAACATCCTCCTTATAATGAATAGTTGAAATAGACAACTTTTCTTATTATAGCAAAATAGTGCCAGTAGATTGAAAGAAAAATAAAATTCATTCTTGAATAATAATACAAAGCTCCTACCAAAAGATAGGAGCTTTGTATTATTATTTTGTTGTTGCAATTTCTTGTATGCTTTTTGATAATTGTGCATCAACTTTTTGTGCATCATCGATATGCTTCATAATCGTCGTATTTAATTTTTCGAACATTTGTTGAGTAGTAGCAAATTCACGTAAAACCTCGTCATTGCAAAGCTTTTGATTTTCAATAGCTTGAATAACATTTGTAGCACCTGTTTGTAATGTTTGGATCATCGTTAAAATAGTTTCAATTCTAGCGTTTGTATCAGCGCTCATTTCTACGCCTTCATCGACTAAATGAAGATTATCTTTCGTATTTTCATATGCTTTCTCAATTTCTTCTTGAATTTTTTTCGTTAAGTTCCCTATGTTTTTTGTGCTTTCAGCTGTACTTTCAGCTAATTTACGTACTTCATTTGCAACGACTGCAAACCCTTTTCCGTGTTCACCAGCACGAGCAGCTTCAATGCTAGCGTTTAATGCTAATAAATTTGTTTGAGCAGCGATATTTTGAATCACTTCAACAATTTGTTCAATTTCTTTAGAACGTTCACTTAAATGATTCATACTATCAGACGTTCGTTGCGATTGTTCACCTAATTTGTTAATTACAATTAACAAACGATGAACAGATTCTTTTCCTTCATTAGAACATACGACAATCTTTTCAATAGATTGAATGAGGTCTTGTTCTTTTTGTAACATTTCACTATTTAATTCATTTGAATTTGTTGTACTTGTAGAAACACTTTTGAAACTTGCATTTAATTGTTGAATTAAGTCTTGGAGTGTATGATGTTGGCTATTCACATGCTCATGTTCTTTAACAACATTTTGTACACGCTTATGAATAGAGGAAATGATTTCTTGTTGTTCGATTTCCTTTTGTTGTAATTGAGTTTCTAATTCATGTATGCGATTCTCTAATTGGCTAATTTTTGTTTGCAATGATTTTGTTTGAGTAAACATAGTATTCGCTCCAACCGCCTTTGATTTTTATTTTCTCTATATTTGGATTTTAGCATTTTTCGCACGTTATAAATATAGTTAATTGTTAAATATTTAAGAATGTATTACATTATTTTATAATCCGTCCTCTTTTGTCATGAAAAATAAAATGTATTTAATGAGTTTGTAAACAAACTGTAAAATAAATCATGTATAACTGTATGAGAAGGGAGTCGGATTATGAACTATTTTAAGCGAATCAGTAGCCTTGTATTAGCAGGAATTATTGGCCTTTCTAGTACAGTCGCTGTAAAAGCTGAGTCAAACGACGAGAAATTAAACAACATGCAACAGCAATTGCAGCAGAATAATGATGATATTCAGAAAAAAGAACAAGAGAAGCAAGCTGTTACGAAAGAAATTCAAAGCATTGAGAATGAACTACATACTTTAAATAATACAATTACAAAAAACAAAGAGGATCAAGCTGCTATTCAGCGTAAAATTGATGAAACGCATAAGCAGATTGAACAAAAAAAGAAAGAAATTATCGTTTTAGAAGATAAGGTGCTTGCTCGCAAAGATATTATGAAAAAGCGTATGATTTCTGTACAAAACAGTTCTAATACAAGTTTAGTAGTGGAAGTTGTTGTAGAATCAAAAAACTTTGCTGATTTCTTACAACGTATGACTGCTGTGTCTACAATTTTAGATGCAGATAAAGAAATTTTACGATTACAAGAACAAGATCTTCGTCAAATTGAAGAAGATAAAAAGACAATTGATGAAAAAGAAGCATCTTTAACTGTAGATAAACAAAAGTTAGCGCAAGCGCAAGCTGAACTGCAAGAAAACTTGAAAAAACGTCAAGAAAATTTACAAAATGTACAAGCAAAATATAATCAAATCGCAAGTCAAATCAATTTAGTTGAACAAGAAAAAGCGAAAATTGAAGCAAATATGAAAGCTGTACAAGAAACGATTGCTCGTGAACAAGAAGCAGCGCGATTAGCAGCAGAAGAGCGTGCGAAAGCAGAGGCAGCTGCCAAGGCTGAACAAGAAGCTTTAGAGAAGGCGAAAGCAGAAATAGCTGCTAAACAAAAACAGGAACAATCTGCACCTGTAGCAAACAACAATACTTCAAAACCAGAACCGAAACCAACTCCAAAACCTGCTTCAAATGGGAGAGAGATTTATGTAGAAGCTACAGCTTATACAGCAGACCCTTTAGAAAATGGTTATAAGGCAGGAGAACATGTTAAGTCAGCAATGGGACATGATTTAACTGGAAATCCAAACTTAAAATTAATTGCAGTAGACCCAAGAGTCATTCCGTTAGGGTCTACTGTGAAGGTTGATGGGTATGGAATTGCAATTGCTGGAGATACTGGTGGAGCTATTAAAGGGCATCGAATTGATGTACTAATGCCAAATAAAGCAGCATCTAGTGCTTGGGGCAGAAGAACTGTTAAAGTTACAATTTTAAACTAAAAGGAAATCCAACTTTACGATAAGTGAAGTTGGATTTTTTACAACAATATGTTAAGTTTCTATCATATTCGTAAATAAATTTTTATTCCTTTTCACCTCATACTTGTACATATAGTCATCTTATCTTATCATCTTATATAGAAGTACGATTTTGTAGTGGAAAGGAATTATATATGAATAAGGGGAAAGTATATACGATATTAGCAATCCTGTTGTTTGTTGTAGGCGGTGCATTAATTGGTAAGCCATTTTATGATGAATATAAAGCAGGGAAAAAACAAGAAACGAATGCTCAAGTTGTTCAGAAAATGGAATATCAAAAACATGAAACAAAATTTGTAGATGCTTCTCAAATTAACCAGCCAGATTTAGCAGAAGTGGCGAATGCGTCGTTAGATAAAACGCAAGTAATTGGACGAATTAAGATTCCGAGTATTTCATTGGAACTTCCCGTCTTAAATAGTTCAACTGAGAAAAATTTGTTATCAGGTGCAACAACCGTGAAGGATAAGCAAGAAATGGGAAAAGGAAATTATGCATTAGCTGGGCATAATATGTCTAAAAAGGGTGTTTTGTTTAGCGATGTAGCAACTTTGAAAAAAGGCGATAAAATTTATTTATATGATAATGAGAATGAGTATGAATATGCTGTAACAGGTGTATCAGAAGTAACTCCTGATAAGTGGGAAGTTGTGGAGGATCACGGGAAAGAAGAAATAACACTCATTACTTGTATATCTATTGCAGATAATTCGAAACGTTACGTTGTTTCAGGTGATTTTGTGCAAATGAAGCAAAAGAAATAAAGAAGGTTTACTCGCTTGAGGGTGAACCTTCTTTATTTCTTTTGCTAATATTAGGAAATAACAGAATAAATATATTTCAATCACAATATATTGGTGTTTTTGTATAAGAAAGGTGTATTTTGAGTTTTGGAGGAATAAGAATGAAGAAACAAGTGCGAAATTTATTTTTAACAACGAGTGTAGCATTATTAGTAGGACCCGTATCTGTCTATGCACATCCAGGAAGAACGGATGCTAACGGTGGACATACGTGCAGGACAAATTGTGAGAAATGGGGATTGCAATACGGAGAATATCATTATCATAACAAACCGGCTTCGAATAATACTACAAATTCTAAGACATCTAGTCAAAATAATGGTGCAGCAGAAGTTAAAGCACAACAAAAAGCTGAGGCGGAAAAGCAGCGTGTAGCTGAGGAACAAAGAAAAGCGGAGGAAGAGAGACAGCGCAAAGAGGAAGCGCAACGGAAAGCTGATACAGAAAAGGGACAAGCAGATGGTCAAAAGAATGGAGAAATAGATTTTCAAGCAGGAAAAAACAATGTAGAAGTACATATTGCTGGAAAATCAGAAGCTTATAAGCAAGTTTTTACAAATGCTTATTCTTCAGCGTGGTCATTAGCAAAGCAGAGAAAAGTGCATTTTGAAAAAGGAAAAGAACAAGGATTAGCGCAAGAGACAATGGATGATAGCCAAGTTGCTCCAGAATTGAAAGCAAACTTTGCAGAGGGATTTCAAATAGGAAATAAAGAGCGAACAGAAAAGATTAAAAAGGAACAGGAAGAGATAGGTAAAAAAGATGGGGAAACATTAGCCGAAAAGAATCCTAGAAATAATGAAAAAGAAGAGTATGTAAAAGCATATGAAGCGGCTTATGAAAAATCATATAAAAATACGAAAAAACGAATAGAGAAAGAGGGATATACATATGCATTTGAAAACTATGATTTAAAAGTCCCTTCGAAGTATAAACAAAATGATTTGTTGAAGAAATGGTTTACAGAAGGCTTTCAATCGAATAAAGAAGCTAAAAAGATTCGAGAAGAAGGGTATAAAAAAGGAAGTAGTTGGTTTTCATTTTTCTATAAAAGATTTGTTCCAAGTGAATATAAAGAGCATAAAGAGTTATATAAGCAAGCAATTGAAGAAGGGGAGAATGCATAAAAAGGTGAGGGAAAGTCCCTCATCTTTTTTATTCCATCCATTTTACTAATTTTTTAGATAGTAACAATAAAATACAACCTAGCACAATTGCGACAGCTCCTATTATGATAAATACTTCTGAGTATCCAAGGGAAGTTGTGAAGCTTGCAAGTTGTCCTCCTACAATGTTGGCAATCCCTGAACTGGCAAGCCAAACACCCATCAGTAAAGAAGCAAGTTTGACTGGAGCTAAGGCGCTTACCATTGATAATCCAACAGGTGATAAGAATAGTTCACCTAATGTATGGAAAAGATACGTAAAAACAATAAAGAGTAAGTGTGCTTTTTCCGCCACATTAGATTCATCGCTACCTGTTTTTAATGTCGCGATTACAAGAACCATATAACCGATTCCAAGCAAAATCATACCAAAACCCATTTTTGTTGGGATTTTTAAATCACCGCGTTTTGTAGTTGCAAGTTTTGCCCATAGTGCGGAAATAGCTGGAGCAAGTAAAATAATAAATAAAGGATTGACCGATTGAAACCAAGATGTTGGAATTTCCCATCCAAATACGGAGCGATCGACAAATTTATTTGTATATAGTGTCAAAGAGCTCCCTGCTTGTTCAAATCCTGCCCAGAAGAAGACAACGAAGCAAGTTAAAATAATGATTACCGCTGTATGTTGTTTTTCTTTTTTTGTCAGCGGTGTATTACCTGCGCTTTTTTGTCCAGTTCCTCCTTGTAAATCTCTTGTTGGTTTTTTACCGATATCTCCAAGGAAACGATTAGATAGTGTTGTAAATAGAATCTGTCCTATAATCATACCGATTGAGGCAGCTAAGAAACCGTAGCGGAATCCATAATGTACAACACCATTTACTGTTGTTTTGAATAAATTTTCTGATAAAAATCCACAAACAAGAGGAGCTAAAAATGATCCCACGTTAATGCCCATGTAGAAAATAGTAAATGCACTATCACGTTTTGGATCATGCTCTTCATACAGTTCACCGACAAGTGTAGAAATATTTGGTTTAAAAAAACCATTACCGATAATAATAAGCGCTAGCCCAAGATATAGCCCAAGCTGATTTTGAAGACTAAAGAGTATGAGGTTCCCAATAGCCATTGTGATGCCGCCCATAGTGATCGCTAAGCGTCTACCTAAAAAACGGTCTGTTAAGTATCCACCAATTAATGGGGTGAAATAACAAGCACCAGTATAAAAACCATAAATCGAAAGAGCCCATCCTGTACTAAATCCCAGACCACCGCTTACTAAAGCTGTTGTTAAATATAAAGTTAGTAATCCTCGTAATCCGTAGTAACTAAACCTTTCCCACATTTCTGTAAAGAAGAGTAGATATAAACCTGGAGGATGTTTTTTGTTTCTTTGTTGTTTTTTCTCAAGTTGTATCGCTGATTCCATATAAGTTTCCTCCTGACACAAACAAAAACAAAATTAAATATTTATATAAATAATATTTTACTTTATTAAATATTAAAAGTCAATAAAGCTTGATTTTTCTGAAGAAATTGGAAACCATAACAAGTGTAGAATGAGAATTTCTTTTGTGATAGACTATGGACTATGTTTGCTTTATATGGAATTTAGAAGGAGAAAAGATGAGAGTGTTACAGAAAAAAGAGATTTTACTTATTAGCTTAATGCTATTCTCCATGTTCTTTGGTGCTGGAAATCTTATATTCCCGCCCTTTTTAGGATATGAGGCAGGAGAGTATGTGTGGATTTCATTGATTGGTTTTATCATATCAGCGACAGGACTTCCTATATTAGGTGTTGTGGCAGTTGCGAAGGCAGGAAGCTTTCAAGCATTAGGAGGACGGGTGCATCGTTCATTTGCCATTATTTTTCCTTGTTTAGTGTATGCATTTATCGGTCCAGGACTTGGAATACCACGAGCAGGGAGTTTAGCGTTTGAAATGGGGTTCGAACCATTCTTTCCTGAGTCTGGAAAATTAGTCTTGCTAGTTTACACGGTTGTTTTCTTTACTATTGTGTGTTGGCTTAGCTTATCGCCATCTAGATTAATGGATCTATTTGGGAAAGTATTGACGCCTTTATTATTATGTATGATTGCTCTTATTTTTATAAAAAGCATGATTACGCTTGTAGGAGCTGTGGAAGCACCGATTGGAGATTATAGACAAGCACCTATGTTTCAAGGATTTTTAGATGGCTATTTAACAATGGATGCATTGGCTGCCTTAATCTTTGGGATTGTAGTTGCGAATGCTGTACAGGAAAAGGGTGTAAAATCCGATAAAAGCTTAGCAAAATATATGAGTATTGCGGGCATTGGTGCCGGGCTTTTATTGTCTATTATTTATATCATCCTTGGATATGTCGGTTCAATTAGTGGTTCATTAGGGCCGTTTGATAATGGAGCGAAAGTACTAGCACGAGTGATGACTCTATTATTTGGACAAAGCGGTGTTGTTCTGTTAGGAATTATTTTTACGATTGCATGCCTCTGTGTTTCCGTAGGTCTTGTTACATCGTGTAGTCAATTTTTCACAAGCGTATGCCCAAAAATACCTTATAAAGTTTGGGTATTTATAGTAAGCTTTATAAGCATGTTTCTGGCTAATTTAGGATTGACAGAGATTTTAAAGGTATCGGTTCCAATCCTTGGATTCATATATCCAGTTGCTTTAACATTAATCATATTAGGATTGTTTCATAAAAAGCTTAGTCGATATGTATATATATATCCTATAACAATCGGGATTGTAGCGCTATTTAGTGCAATAGATATTTTAAATCGGAATGTATTCATGGGTATATGGACACCGCTTCTTAAACATATTCCTTTTTATACAGAAGGAGTCGGTTGGCTAGTTCCGGCTCTTGTAAGTGCGTGTCTTGGAATTGTTATAAGTGTTTTAGTTAACAAAAAGGATTAAAAAGGTGCTTTCCATAACGGAAAACACCTTTTTATTTAGTTTGCATGAATGGTAACAGGCTCGCTATATTTAGCGATAGAATTTTGACGTAGGCGCAATGTTGCTTGACCAATTGTATCCGGTGAAATTTGTACATTTACTACTTTCTCAGCTGAACCTTGGCTATTTGTCGTGAAGGAAAAGGCGTTACTATATCCATAAGTAGATGGCCACGTTCCGTTTGGATTTTGTACTTTTGCAACTTGTGTACCGCCAGCTATGAAAATTCCTAGTGAATAATTATTGTACGTTGTGTTAGGTAATAAATTATTGGCTTGAATTTTTATTTGAAACACTTCATTATTTGGTAGAACACTAGGATGAGTCACTACATAATTATGAACGGGTGTCGCTATTGTACCTGTATATCCGTATGAACCAGGTTTAAAAGTATCCGTATTGAACCATTGATAACCTTGAGTTGGAGCGCTCCAAGGTTCTGGTTGTGGTTCAGTTGATAAGCTTGGCTGTTCGAATGTTTGTAAAGGTGTTGGTTCATCTAATTGTAATCCACTTACTTGGTCTAAGCTTGTGTATGTCTCTTGACGGGATAACCAATTTACGATATTTTCTAACAAAATTGCATCGTTTTGTTCTTTATATCCATCATACGTTTTCTTAGGTTGTCCTGTATCTTCCCGAACATATTTTGGTGTTGCATCTTCGACTGGCGATGAGTCACCGATAAAGGCTGCTTTCCCGAGTCCTACTTTAGCGATTGCAACATATGGACCTTCCGTAATGCCACCGCCATTATAAACACCACTATCTACTGCATGATTCCATTTTGGTGGATTTTCTGGAAGATATACAATTCCTTTTGCTAATTTAGGATTTGTAATAGCAAGTGTAGAGCCTGCATGCATAGCGACAGATGAAACGCCTGCTGTAATACCAAATGATTGATTAGGAGATACGATGTTTATAGCAGCAACATCTCCTAATGCATTGTAGCGAAAGCGAATACCAAAATTTTGTGATAACCAATCAGAACTTTCTACTCCTTGCATTGCTAGAGAAGTCTCTTCTTCAGTGGACATTCCTTTTGCAGCATTTTCCCATGCACCTCGTCTATACCCATTAAAGACTTCCGAAGAATCCCAACGATTTTTATTACGGTCTGCATTATAATGATCCGCTATAAAGAAAATACTTCCACCATTTTTAACATATTGTAGCATAGCGTCTTGTTCAGACTTTTTGTAAGGAATATTTGCTTCAGGAACGATAAATACGTTGTAATCTTTTAGAATTTCATATGTAATCGGTTTCGATTGGCGAAGTTCTTTTACAAAATATCCATTGTTAGCAATACCATTTCCAAAATCAGAAAAACCACCATCGATAACCCAATCAGCTGTTCCGGCAGTTTGACCGTGAGTGTTATCAAATAATACTTTCTTTCCGCTGTTTTGATTGATAATCTTTGCTGTAATTTCAGGTGCAGGATCTGTAGAGCTTTCAGCAAAAGCAGATGGAAGGTAAGCGTTTCCGATAGTGAATGTCATTATTGTTGCTAGTGATAATATAAGCCGTTTTTTGTTCTTCATGGAAGAATCCCCCTAATAAAAAAAATAAATTGCTTTAATAATGTAATAGATTTTTTTGTAAAAATAAAGATGAAAAATAAAAAATATATGAAAAAGACGTAAAAATAGCACAAATTCTGTTGAAAAAGTATAAAAATAAAAAATATCCCCTCTAATGAAGAAGGGATATCAATACTTAACTAATTTTTGAGTTTGGTACATCGTCTATTTTATGGAATCCTTTTATATAATACACAATTGCGAGTGCAATTAACCAAACGGGACCAACAATTAATGCGATCCTTGTATCTTCTGAATATGCCATGATGGCTAATACAAGGATAAGGAAAGCGAGTGAAAAATAAGAACTTAGTGGATATAAAGGCATTTTGTATGCTAATTTTTGTTTTGTTTGCACGGTTAATCCTTTACGGAAACGAATTTGCGCAACAAGTATAATCCCCCATGTCCAAATTGCTCCAAATGTTGAGATACTTGTAAGCCATGTAAATACTTTTGCAGGAACAAGGTAATTTAAAATAACACCAACAAGAAGAACGAAAGCAGTTGCTAAAATACCGTTGCTTGGAATCCCATTTTTATTTAGGTGTCCAAATCTTTCCGGAGCTTTTTTCTGCTCTGCTAACGTAAATAACATACGGCCTGTACTAAATAATCCGCCATTACAAGAAGAAAGTGCAGCTGTTAAAACAACAAAATTAATAATCCCAGCTGCTTTTGCTATTCCAATTTGTTGGAATGTTAATACAAATGGACTTCCTTTGTCTCCTAATTCATTCCATGGATAAATTGCCATCATAACAAACAAAGCACCGACGTAAAAGAGCAATATCCGCCAAAATACATTATCAATTGCCTTAGCAAGTGTTTTCTTCGGATTCTGTGCTTCACCTGCTGTAACACCGATTAGTTCTACCCCTAAATAAGCGAATAAAACCATTTGTAAGGAAAGGAGTAGGCCAGAGAAACCGTTTGGAAACCATCCTCCATGTGACCAAAGATTTGAAATACCAGTAGCAATTCCATCATTTCCAAAACCAAATAGAATAATACCAATCCCAACCGCAATCATACAGATTATTGTGATAATTTTAATTAAAGCAAACCAAAATTCAAGTTCTCCAAATACTTTTACAGATAGAAAGTTGAAAGCGCTCATTAATAAGAGAGCAAGTAGTGCCCAAATCCAGCGCGGGATATCTGGGAACCAATACTGCATATATATTCCGGCTGCTGTAATCTCGGCCATACATGTAACGACCCATAAAAACCAGTAATTCCAACCAGTTATGTAACCAGCAAGTGGTCCTAAATAATCATATGCATATTTACTAAAAGAACCAGCGACAGGTTGTTCAATTGCCATTTCTCCAAGGGCACGCATAATGAAAAAGATTACGAGCCCAGCGATCATATAGGCTAGTAAAATAGAAGGGCCAGCTAGTTTAATAGCAGAAGCTGATCCTAAAAATAATCCAACTCCAATCGCAGATCCGAGTGACATTAAAGTAATGTGCCGCTGTTTTAAACCTCGATTTAAATGACTCGATTTGTTTGAGTGTTGCATAAGAAGCCTCCTTGTAGGATGAAAAATACGTTTTATATGTTTGACTATTTTAAATTATAAAACATTTTATTCTGTTATGCTACAAGAATGATAAATTATATCTGTACTATATATCGATTTGCTTTCTAGCATATAAGTTGTGGTCATGAAACAATTGTCATCAATAGACATCATAAGAAAACAACTTATACATTCATGTATTTCGCTTTTTATAGAAAGGGGAGGAGTAGAGCTTTGAATCAGTAGTCGATGATACTGATTCAAATTTCAGCTTATAAAATTGTATACATGAGTATATGAGGACCAATCGGGTGGATATGAAAGATTTCACCGTATTCATAGAATCCTAAATGTTTATAGTAATTTGTAACTGTGATCCGTGCATTGCACCAAAGAATAGTTGCTTGACGTTCTTGTAAGATCACTTTAGCTTGTTGGATTAATGAGCTACCAGCATTTTGCTTTCGGAAGTTGGCGAGTGTAGCCATGCCTCTTAAACGATAATGAAGTTTTCCAGATAGATAGGGAGAGGCTTCTTTAGAAAAAGAGGCAATGCTAATCAATTTATCGTGCAGAAATGCACCTAAATGGAAGGAGGATGATTCGTAATCAGAAGGATATTTACAATCTTCTATCGTTTGCTTTGGACGTAAAATTTTTTGCCGTAATTCATAAGTCTCAGATGCATCAATATGTTTCACAATTATCATAGGATTCTCCTTTCTTATAGCCCTTTTTCAATAAGTTGTAAAAAGAAATAGGCTGGGGCAACACAAAGTCCTATTATACTGCTTGCACCGAGAAGGAGTGAACATGTGAGACAAGTATACTTTATTCCAGTTGATTTTTTCCATCCGTAATTGCAAATTTCAATACTAATGCCAATGAGAATAATGGCAACGAGTACTTCTGCTAATAATAAAAGAGCTAAGCCCGAAATAGACATCGTGTAATTCATCTCCGTATTATTGTTGATAGTAATATTTTACCATTAAAAAATAAGAACTGTAAGAAAAAATAAAAATTTTGTAAGAAGAGTGAAAAGAAATTGGAATAAAAAAGTCCCCTTAAAAGAGAGAAGGGGACTTTTGCCTATTCGAGTATGCTTTTTAGTGTATCAATATGCTCTTTAGAACCGGTAACAAGTAATGTATCACCATGTTGTAGTTTCGTATCACCATGCGGTACTAATGCTTTCTTTCCACGGTAAATTTGAATAATCAGCACATCCCCTAGGAATGGTAAACGACGAAGTGGTAAACCGCTATATTTATTACTGCGTAATTCAACTTCACGAACTGTTTCATTTGATGTTGTAATTAAATGAACGAGACTTGGTTTATCAATAAGTGCTCGTAGTAAAATTCGTGTAGAGTTAATCGTTGAGAATACGGCAATATGTTCTTGTGTCGCTTTTTCTTGGAGGAGCGGGTCTTCTACACTTGCAATGACATGTTCAACGCCTAATTCTTTTGCATGTTCTGCCAGCAATAAGTTTTGTTCATCATCACTTGTTGCAACAACAACTCGATCAGCATCAAATGCTTTCTTTTCTTCTAATGATTCTATAGAGATTGTATCTAACTTTACAATTGGGAAGTCATGTGACTGAGATTCCTCTATGCTTAGTTTATTTTGACGCATCATATAAAGAGTTACATCATAGCCTTCACGCTTCAAATCAAGTGATAGTGGCAGTGTAATTCGACTTGCACCAATAATAGAAACTCTAGGTTTTGGCGTTTCCACTTTTGGGAACATCTTTTTAAATAATACAGGTGCAAAAATACATGTAATAACTGCACTTAAAATAAGCGCCGCAGACAGGCTTGGACTAATAATCTTCAATTTTTCACCAATTTGCGCTGCTGCAATCACTAATGAAAGCGTAGATGTTAATAAAATCGCACTTCCTAATACAATGTTGCGTGGATACCATTTTCGCAAGATAAGCGATGGTAACAGTTTTGAAATAAAGAGACCAACAATTAAAATTGGAATCATTAACATACTAGAAGGTTCTTGGAAAATAGACCATACTTCTAGATTGACACCAACCATAACGAAGAAAATAGGAATGAAGAATCCATATCCGATAGAATCCAGTTTTTCAACCATTTCTTCATTTGGCGATAGTAAGGATACGAGAACTCCAGCTAAAAACGCTCCTAAAATATTTTCTGCACCGACAGATTCAGATAATCCAACTAATATTAAGATGAGTGCAAAAACAGCACGTGTGTCAATTTGTACACTACCAGCTTTTAAGCTTTCTAAGTATGGAATATTTTTAAAGCGTCTTGCAACAAAATAAATGACAATGCCCGCTCCAAATAAAACGAGAAGGAGCCACATACTTTGACCGCTTTCAGAGTTTAATCCAACAAATACAGCAAGCAAAATCATTGTGACTAAGTCAGCGATAACAGCGACTAATAAAATAATTTGGCCAATTGCTGTTTTACCTAAATTGTTTTCTTTTAAAGTTGGTACAACGACACCTAAGGAAATCGTTGAAATAATTAACGTCATAAAGAGTGCACTATCTACAAATCCAAGCCATACGAACATGAGCGATAAGCCATAGGACAAAATGAAGATGAACAAGAAGATAGTACTTGCTACTTGGAACGTATTTGGTTCGTTTGTTTTATTCTTTTTTTCTTTTTGCTTAAAAATTGAAAAGTCAATTTCTAGACCGCTTAAAAACATTAAGAAAATAAATCCTAGTGTTGATAAGACCTCTAGCCACATATCTGGCTCGATAACGTTAAATCCACTTTTTCCTACAAAAATCCCTGCAATAATTTCTGCAACGACAACAGGAATTGCTTTTAATTTAAAGCGTTGCAGCAAAAGGGGAATGAAAAACGCGATTGCGACGACAATCATGAGTGATAGGACTGAAGAATGTTGTTCCATTGCGTTCTCTCCCTTCAAATAATATAGTACTTATTTAGCCATATTATAAGGAGAAAAGCAATGCGTATGAACTCGATTTCATAAAGAAAGAGTTTTCTTAACATTTGTCATAATAAGTATACTTTAGATGATTATGTTGTAACTTCCGTAATATAGATGAAAGGGGGATAAAGTGAAACTTTAATTAGGGGATTCTTCATTCTCCGCTAATAGCGGAATAAAAAAAGTCTGCTAGGACATTGTCCTAACAGACTTTTGAAAATTACATAGAGAAGAAAATCCAAACTGTACCAGCAACCGTTACTACAGCGATGAAAAAGCTGAATAACATTGCGATCGTTTGTGCGATACCTTCTCCTTCTTTCATGTGCATAAACATAACTAATTGTAATGCTGCTTGTGCCACTGCCATTGCGATGATGCTTGTTAAGATTGTTGAAAGTGGCAAACTTGTATATAACGCTACGTATAAAGCAAGGAACGTTAATGCAAGTGATAAAATAAATCCGAAAACGTGTGACCACGGAAAACCGCTATGAGCTTGTGTATTGTTTTGTCCCATTATTACGCCACCATCCCGTTCAAGTAAACTAGTGTGTAAATGAAGATCCAAACAACATCAAGGAAATGCCAGTACAAGCTGATAATAAATACTTTACGAGCTGTAACTGGTGTTAATCCTCGTTTTAAAATTTGGATAATAACACAGATTGCCCAAATGATACCAGCTGTTACGTGAGCACCATGCGTTCCAAGAAGGACGAAGAATCCAGATAGGAATCCACTTGTTTGGATTGTTGCGCCTTCTGCAGCGTAAGTCATAAACTCTTCAATTTCAAAGAAAAGGAAGCCTGCACCTAAAAGTAATGTAAAGATAAACCATCCTAACATTGCATTTTTGTTGTGCTTACGCATTTCATGAATTGCAATACCACAAGTAAAACTACTTGTTAAAAGTAAGAGTGTTTGAATTAAAAGGGTTTTTAGTTCAAACAGCTGAGCCGGTGTAGGACCATCTGCCGTACGACCAGCAAGTACTAGATAAGAGGCGAAAAGTGTTGCGAACAGCACGATCTCAGCCCCTAGGAAAATCCAGAACCCTAGAATGTTCAATCTACTTTGTTCCAATTGATATTCTAAAGGTAAGCTTTTATCTAAAGCCGCCATTTCGTTTCACCTCTCATGCAACATGTTCTGTCTTTTTAATTTCATCTACGCTAATGTGATATCCTTCGTCATAATCGAATGAGCGCCAGATCATACAAGCTACCATACCAATACCACCGACAATTGCTAACCAGAACCAGCTAAATACTAAAGCAAAACCTGCAAGACCGATAAAAGAAGACATAATGATTGGAACACCTGAATTGCTTGGCATATGAATTGGTTTCAATTCTTCAGCCTTCGGTGTAATAGACTCACCATTTTTCTTCATTTCCCAGAATACATCGCTATGCTTAATTTCTGGTAATTTTGCAAAGTTGTAAGGTTGTACTGGAGATTGCGTTGCCCATTCAAGCGTACGACCATCCCAAGGATCTCCAGTTACATCGCGTTCGCCATGGCGAATGCTATAAATTACGTTGTAAGCTAATAAGATAAAGCCAATACCCATCATTACTGCACCGACAGATGCGATTTGGTTTAGCCATCCCCAGCCAAGATCAGCTGAGTAAGTGTACATACGACGAGTCATACCATCTAAACCTAAGAAGTACATTGGGAAGAAACAGATATTGAATCCGATCATAAAGATCCAGAATGTCCATTTACCAATGCGTTCATTTAGCATGTGACCAGTCATTTTTGGATACCAGAATGTAAATCCGGCAAGCATTGCAAATACTGTACCTGCAATTAATACGTAGTGGAAGTGAGCGATTAGGAAGTAGCTGTTATGGTATTGATAGTCAGCTGCTGCCATCGCAAGCATAACCCCTGTAACTCCACCGATTACGAAGTTTGGAATAAATGCCAATGACCAAAGCATTGGAACTGTAAAACGAATACGACCTTTATACAGTGTAAACAACCAGTTAAAGATTTTAACACCGGTTGGAATCGAAATCGCCATAGTCGAAATCGAGAAGAATGAGTTAACTGCTGGACCAGCACCCATTGTAAAGAAGTGGTGAAGCCATACAAGACCACTTAAGATTGCAATTGCAACCATTGAATATACCATTGCACTGTAACCGAATAAACGTTTACGAGCGAATGTACTTACAATCTCAGAGAAAATACCGAATGCTGGTAAAATAACGATATATACTTCAGGGTGACCCCATACCCAGAAAAGGTTAGCCCAAAGCATTGGCATACCGCCGCTCGCCATCGTAAAGAAGTGAGCATCGAATAGACGGTCAAATGTCATTAATGCAAGAGCAACTGTTAATACTGGGAAAGCGAATAGAATAATAACAGTTGTAACTAAAATAGACCATGTGAACATTGGCATTTGCATTAACTTCATGCCAGGTGCACGCATTTTTAAGATTGTAACAAGGAAGTTAACTGCTGTCATCAGCGTACCGAGACCTGAAATCTGTAATGCAATTGCGTAGTAGTTATTTCCTACGCCAGGAGAGAATTCTGTACCTGCCATTGGGAAGTACATTGTCCATCCAGCATCTGGAGAACCTCCGATAACAAAGGCGATGTTGAATAACATAGCACCGATAAAGAATAACCAAAAACTTAATGCATTCAAGAATGGAAATGCAACGTCACGAGCACCAATTTGTAATGGTACAACAACGTTCATTAATCCCATAACGAATGGCATTGCCATAAAGATAATCATAACTGTACCATGTGTTGTAAAGATACCGTTATAGTGTTCAGCGTTTAAATATGTTGTATCAGGGAATGTTAATTGTGCACGGATCATTAGACCGTCCATACCACCGCGGAATAACATTAAAACCGCTGAGATAATATACATTATACCAATTTTCTTATGGTCAACAGTTGTTAACCATTCGTCCCAAAGCCATCTCCATTTTTTGTACTTTGTCAGTACGAAAAGGATTGCTAATGTCACAAGAACAATAGATGCGTCAGCTCCGTAAATAATCGGATCACCTGTGACAAAAAATTCATCAAGCTTCACTGTGTTCACTCCAATCTGTTGGAATAGTAGCTATTACTTTTTATTTTTGTAGTAGTTGTAATCACAATACTCAAGTGATTTTGGATCTACATAGTCTAAGTGGTGACTAGAGAAAGTCATACGACCTACTACACCAGGTTTAACAATTTCGTTATATTTTTCTTCTGTTAATTTAGGAGCAGTTTGTTGTACTTCTTTTACCCATTTGTCATACTTTTCTTTTGTTTTTGCTTCAAGCTCAAACTCCATGTGAGTGAATCCTTCACCTGAGAAGTTTGCACTACGACCAGTGTAAGAACCTGGCTTATCTGCTTGTAAATATAAATCCATAATCATGCCATCCATTGTGTATTTCATACCACCAAGTTCTGGAATCCAGAAGGCATTCATTGGACCAACGGATGTTAATTTGAATTGAATTGGTACACCAGCTGGAATGTTTAAGTAGTTAACGGTTTCAATTTTTTCCTCTGGGTAACTGAATAACCATTTCCAGTTTGCTGATGTAACATAAATTTCAACTGGTTTCATATGTTTAGATTGCTCTGGTGCTTTTTCCGATGCATAAGTAGCTTTTACCGTTGGAATTGCTAAAGCAATAACGATAATAACTGGGAAAAGCGTCCAAATAATTTCTAACATTGTGTTACCGTGTTGATCAGGTGGCTCATAGTCCATATTTTCTGGTTTTTCACGATAACGAATCAAGATGACTGTAAACAAGATGAATACAATTGCAATAATTAACAACATAAGCACGAATGACCAAACAATTAAATCATACTGTGCTTTTGCAACAGGTCCTTGCGGGTTTAATACTGCGAGTTTCTTATCGCAGCCACCGAGGAACAAGAGTAATGATAGCGGAAGAAGTGAAGCCAACTTCCAAAACGCTTTCTTTAGTTGCACGATTGAAAATCTCCTTTCTCCTTGGATTGAAACTATGCCAATAAAACAATATAAACCTATTAATTTATAGAAGGCAATAGTTTTTGTCATATTGTTAAAAAATAGACACAAATGCACACTTTTTAAGGTGAATATGATTTGTAACTTGATAACATTGTAAACTATTTTTTAAACCAAAAGACGATTGTAGAAATTTTAAGATAAATAAAGTTATACCAAGATATCCAGTAAATAGAAAAAAACTATCTTATCATAGAGTAAGATAGTTGAATATTTTATATATTTAGTTTATTTCTTGCGTAACATTTGGTTGCTGATCAAATGTGACAAATTTTTTATATTTTATTTGATATAGAATGTAACAAATAATCATAAACGGGATTCCACAGTAGAGAGCAATGCGTTGATCTGGTATAAAGGCTAAGCTAATAAATGTAATGAAATTTAACGAGAAAGCAACAATTGGAACGAGTGGATAAAGAGGTGTACGGTATTTTAAATCGTTTATATTTCCACCATTCTTTAGAAATTCTCTTCGAAAGAAAAATTGTGAAGCGGCAATTGACATCCAAACGACGACAGCTGCCATTGCGGCAATTGATGTGAGTACTAAGAAGACTGTATCTGCTGCAAATACGCTCGTTAATAAAGAAAGACTCGCGAAAATAAGGCTAAAAATTAAAGCATTAAGAGGTACTCCTTTTTTCGTTAATTTTGTAAATATTGGGCTTGCCATACCTTGCTTTGACATTGCCCAGAGCATACGTGAATTTGCATATAGTCCTGAATTTGCTACAGATAAAACAGCCGTAATAATAACAAAATTCATTATATCAGCTGCGTATGGAATTCCGACTGTGTCAAAAACGAGTACAAATGGACTTTCAACGAGATTGGCTTCTTGCCATGGAAGTAAGCCTACTACAACAGCAATTGCTAATACAAAGAAAAATAAAGTACGCCAAATAGTATTTTTAATCGCTTTTGGAATTGTTTTTTCAGGTTGTTCACTTTCACCTGAAGCGATACCGATTAACTCTGTTCCTTGGAATGAGAAGTTAACAGTAATCATTGTAAATAAAACAGCTAAGACACCGTTAGGGAATAAACCACCGTTTTCAGTAAAATTATGTAGCATTGGTGCAGGCTTCCCATTAAAATCTAGAAATCCAAATATTACAGCACCTCCAAGTACAATGAAGATGATGATCGTAGCAACTTTGACACTAGCAAACCAAAATTCTGCTTCTGCATATGCCTTTGCTGATAAAGCGTTTACAATAAATAGTAATGCAGCAAATATAACGCACCAAATCCACGAAGAAACGTCCGGAAACCACCGTTTCATTAAAATGCTAACAGTTGTCAGTTCTACACCAACTGTGACAGCCCAATTTAGCCAATACATCCAACCGACAACAAATCCGAATCCTGGTGAAATAAATTTGCTGGCATAACTTTGAAAGGAGCCGGCTTCTGGCATTGCAACAGATAGTTCGCCAAGACAGAGCATTGTTAAATACATAACGAAGCCTCCAACTAAAAAGGCAAGAATTGCTCCACCAGGTCCAGCATTGTGGACGATTTGTCCAGAACCCATAAATAGTCCAGTACCAATAACACCACCTAGAGCAATCATAAATAAATGTCTGCTCTTCATTGTCCGCTTTAAATCGTTTTGGTTTGTAGTTGTTTGATCCATATTTTTTCACCCCGTATTTGCATTGTTTGCTTTGTTTACCTATTCGGTTTTAATTGCTGGATTAATCATCGATGGGGGATGAGAAACAATGACTAATTACCTTCTGCCCTATGCGGTTATACACTATTTACCACAGGAGCATTTTTAATTATAATAAAATATTCTGAAAATGTATATTTATTTTTTCTTTTTATTAAAAAGAATTAGAATTTTTGAAAGATAAAATCGAATGATAATTTACATCTTCTTTCTAGTAAACTAGTAAGAAGAAAGGTACAATGGTGAGAGTGATATGAAAATAATTAATGTAGTAATGGAGCTTGATTGATAATGAAAAAACTGAAATATTTATTCATATTGGGTATGATCGTGGTTGTTGTAGGTCTATTTGGAAAGGATAAAATTGTGCAAAAAGCCCAAGAATTACGATTGGATTATTTAACTGAAATGAAAGAAGCAGCTATAATTGAAAATGTTCCATTTATACAGCAACTTCCTGAATTACCAAGAGGGTGCGAAGTAACAAGTTTGGCGATGCTACTTCAATATAGAGGAGTTGAAGTAGATAAAATGAAGCTTGCGAGTGAAATTTATCGTGTCCCATTTAAAGAAAATGGTTTGCATGGTAATCCGTATGAAGGATTTGTAGGAAATATTTATACAAAATCTGAGCCGGGGTATGGTGTATATCACCAACCGATTTTGAAACTCGCAGAAAAATATGTTCCTGAAAAAGTAATTAATTTAACTGGAAGAGATATAGGAGATGTATATAAGGCAATTAGTTCAGGTTCACCGGTATGGGTCATTGCGAATACAAGATTTCAGCCGTTAGATGATGGACTTTTTGAAACATGGAATACAAGCACGGGAGAAATAAAGATCACGTATTATGAACATAGCGTAGTAGTAGTTGGATATGATCAACATTTTGTATATGTAAATGATCCGCTTGCAAACAATCCGCGTAAAGGAGTTCCGCGAGCTCAATTTGAAAAAGCATGGGAACAAATGGGAAAACAAGCAATTACTATTTTATAAAAATAAGCAGCCGTCGAAAAAAGATGGCTGCTTATTTTTATCTCGCTATTTTCGGGTAGCAGGATGTGGATAGAGTTGAGAATATAAATAATTAATTATTCAGAATATTGTTTATTTAATTTACGATTGGAGTTATAATAACATTTAACTTGGTGAAGAAAGGGAGAGTTAAATGGATATTGTAAATGAACAGCTTCTGTTAAAAAATCAATTGATTGAATGGAGAAGACATTTTCATAAATATCCGGAATTGTCTTTCCAAGAAGAGAAAACATCACAATTTGTATTTGAATTGCTTCAAAAAAATCCACATTTAGAAGTATCTAGACCAACAAAGTATAGCGTCATGGCAAAGTTAATTGGGAAGAAACTTGGCAAAACAATTGCGATTCGTGCTGATATGGATGCTCTGCCTATTCAAGAAGAAAATGAATTTGAATTTATCTCCAAGAACCCTGGCGTAATGCATGCTTGCGGGCATGATGGTCATATCGCTATCTTACTTGGTACAGTATATACACTTATTGAAAAACGTGAACAAATTAGAGGAGAAATTCGTTTTTTATTCCAACATGCTGAAGAGAATTTTCCAGGCGGTGCTGAGGAGATGGTAGCAGCGGGTGTAATGGAAAACGTTGATTATATTATTGGTGCACATTTGTGGGCATCGCTAGAAGTTGGGAAAGTTGGTATCACTTATGGTCCTGCGATGGCAGCTCCTGATGTATTTAAAATTTCAATTGAAGGGAAAGGAGGGCATGCTGGAATTCCGCATGAAACAGTTGATAGCATTGCGATTGGTACACAAGTTATAGCACACATTCAACAGATTGTATCACGTCTTACAGATCCGTTAGATTCTCTCGTTGTATCTGTTACACAATTTCATGCGGGTACAACACACAATGTCATTCCGAAGCGAGCAGAGATTGAGGGAACTGTTAGAAGTTTAAGACATGAGCTACGAGAAGAGACAGCTCAAAAGATTGAAAGAATTGTTAAGCATGTGACAGGAATGTATAAGGCAAATTATACATTCTCATATGAATATGGATATCGCCCTGTCGTGAACGATGAGAAAGTAACAACGTATGTTGAAGAAGCAGCGCTACAGCTTTATGGGAGAGAGCGAGTTGTACGTTTGAAGCCGACGATGGCAGGTGAAGATTTTTCAGCTTTTCTGCAAAAGGCCCCAGGTACGTTTTTCTTTATTGGTGCAGGAAATAAAGAAAAAGGAATTGTATATCCACATCATCATCCGCGCTTTACAATTGATGAGGATGCCTTACCAATTGGAGTTGAGGTTTTTGTTAGAACTGTTTTGAATTTGATGTGTAAAGGAGAATAAAATGAATAAAATTCGTATGCTAGCAATGATTCCAGTTCTTTGTTTAATTATTGGACCGATATTTACAAATTCAGTTACTCCATATGTACTAGGTATGCCATTTTTATTATTTTGGATTTTATTATCTGTATTCATTACCTCCTTTTGTATGTGGATTGTATATTGGCTAGATCCAGCTAACAAGGAGGATGTGAAATGATAGCACTTATTATCATTGTTATATTTCTAGGTTTAGCATTATTTTTAGGAATTCGTGCAAGAAGTGGGAAAGACATGAATTTAGAACAATGGTCAGTTGGGGGAAGGGGATTTGGAACGGTCTTTGTCTTTCTGCTTATGGCAGGAGAAATATATACGACATTTACATTTCTGGGAGGGAGTGGATGGGCATATAGCAAAGGTGCACCTACATTTTATATTTTAGGATACGGTGCATTAGCATATATTTTATCTTACTTTCTCTTACCTCCAGTTTGGAAGTATGCAAAAGAGCATAGATTAATTTCGCAACCAGATTTCTTTACAAAAAAATATAATAGTAAAGCGTTAGGGATTATTGTATCAATAATCGGTGTCATTTCGATCATTCCATATCTTGTACTACAGTTAAAGGGATTGGGGATTATTGTTTCTGAAGCTTCTTATGGAAAAGTATCACCAGTTCTTGCTGTTTGGATTGGCGGAATAACAATTACAATATATGTGATGATTTCTGGTATACATGGTTCCGCTTGGACAGCTGCTTTAAAGGACATTATGATCTTATTTATCGTTATGTTTTTAGGGATTTATTTACCCTATCATTATTATGGAGGGTTTCAGCCGATGTTTGAAGCGGTAGAAGCTGCAAAACCAGGGTTTTTATCTTTACCTGAGCAAGGAATGAGCGTCTCGTGGTTTGTTTCTACTATTATATTAACAGCACTAGGGTTTTATATGTGGCCCCATACATTTGCTTCCGCTTTTTCAGCAAAGAGTGAAAAGGTATTTCGAAAAAATGCCGCTATTATGCCATTATATTCTTTAGTATTACTCTTTGTATTTTTTGCAGGATTTGCTGCTATCTTACAAGTGCCTGGATTACAGGGGGCAGATGCAGATTTGTCTTTATTCCGCCTTGCTATTCAAACATTTGATCCGTGGTTTATTGGGATTATTGGAAGTGCTGGAGTACTAACTGCATTAGTTCCGGGATCTATGCTTCTTATGGCCGCATCTACTTTGTTAGCAAAAAATATTTATCAAGTGATCGCGCCATCTGTATCAGATCAGCAAGTGACACGAGCAGCTAAGTTATTTGTGCCTATCGTGACGATTGTGTCTGTTTTCTTTACTTTCAAAGGAGGAGAAACAATTGGGGCTCTGCTTTTAATGGGATACAGCATTGTGACACAACTTTTTCCAGCGCTTGTATGCAGTTTATTTCCGCGTCAATTTGTAACAAAACAAGGTGCTATCTCTGGAATGATAGTTGGATTATTCGTCGTGGCTTATATTACATTATCCGGTTCGACTATCTCTACTATGTTTCCAATTTTTCCGCAATATATGAAAGATTTAAATGTAGGGATTGTTGCATTAGGAATCAATATCATTGTTATGGTAGCAGTGAGTATCGTGACTAGAAAAATTGAAGTAAAGCATACTTCTACTATGTTAGATCGATAAAGTAAAAACTTTAATCTCTTCATCCCCCGCTGATTATGAGCCCTTATCAATCGGGCTATTACTGCTCTAAAATAACGGGATAAAAATAATCAATAAAAAATGCTATCTTTCCTTAGGGAGATAGCATTTTTTATTGTATATATTTACTCTATATGGAGAAATATAACTGTAACGTTTAGGAGGAAAGATGATGAATTTAGAAGCAAACTTATCAGCAATTACAAATTCTATTCGAGAAACACTGCAGTCACCTAATGATTTAACGGTACGAGAGTTTGCACTTTCTGGTTCATCTACACGGTGTGCTGTTGTTTTTCTTTGTGGGATTACGGATAAAGATTTAATTTATCGATTTGTGATTCATCCATTACAACAAGAAGAGATTCCGAATCAAGGTTCAATCATGCAAACTTTAGTCGATCGATTTATTTCTATAGGTGAAATAAATACCGCTAAAACATTTCCGGATATTGTTAATGCTGTTTTAGTGGGAGATACGGTTGTTTTAATTGATGGAATTCCGCATGCGTTAGTCATTAATTGTCGAGCATGGGAAAAGCGAGGTTTAGAACCGCCGATTACAGAAAATATTATTCGAGGCCCTAAAGTAGGGTTCGTTGAAGATATTGCTACCAATAAAATGTTAATTAGACGCGAGTTGCGTGATCCGAAGCTTCGATTTCAATCTTATATTATGGGCCAACGTTCTCAAAAAGAAGTTACATTAATTTATATTGAAGATATTATCAATCCTTATATTGTAAAAGAGTTGAATCGGCGTTTACAGTCCATTAAAACAGATATGATTTTAGATTCTGGAAAAATCGAACAACTACTAGAAGAGAACACCTTGTCTCCTTTTCCGCAATTTTTAAATACGGAGAGACCAGATCGGGCGATCGGTTCTTTAGCAAAAGGAAAAGCAGTTATTTTAGTAGATGGTTCACCGTTTGCGATTCTTGCCCCTATGGTTATTGTAGATATTTTTCAATCACCAGAAGATTATTATGAACGCTGGATTATGGCAACTTTATTAAGAGGATTGCGAATGGTAGCTGGGCTTATGGCCATATTATTTCCAGCGGTATATATTGCGCTTGTTTCTTATCATCAAGGCCTCATTCCATCTAATTTGGCGTATTCAATTGCTGGAGCAAGGGAAGGTGTTCCGTTTCCCGCTTATGTTGAAACGATTATTATGACATTAACAATGGAATTAATTCGAGAAGCTGGGCTTCGGTTACCTAAACAAATTGGACAAACTGTTGGAATTGTAGGAGGGCTTGTTATTGGGGAAGCGGCAGTAAACGCTGGAATTGTAAATCCCTTTATGGTCATTGTAATCGCGATTACGGCTATTGCTACTTTTTCATTGCCTGTTTACAGCATCACAATTACATTTCGCTTTTTGTTATTTGCGTTTATTTTAGCTGCGACTATATTTGGACTATACGGGATTATTTTAGCGTTAATTGCATTGGCAATTCATATTACGAATTTAAAAAGTGTTGGAATTCCGTATTCTACACCATTAGCACCTGCTTTTTATAAAGATTGGAAAGCAGAAGTAGCAAGATTACCAAGAGCGATGTTACAGACGAGACCAGACTATTTGCAAACAAAAGATAAAATACACTCAAAGGAGAGAAAATAAATTGAAACCGTTCGAGTACGGAGATGAGGAGATTGGATCTCGAGAACTAACATTTGCTGTATCTTCGGTCATTATAGGAACGGGGGCACTTTCGATGCCCCGCGTAATTGCAGAGCAGACGCTGTTTTCAGATGGTTGGATTATATTACTTATTGGCGGAATGATTTGTGCGTTTTTTGCCTGGTGTATTACGAAAATAGCAAATATATTTACGGAACAAACGTTTTTTCAATATACCAGTATATACTTATCCAAGCCGATCGCTTATCTTGTTACAAGTGTTATGGTGCTAACCTTTGCTGGTATTACTGCGTATCAAGCACGAGCGATTTCAATTATTTCACAAACGTATTTATTTAGTAAAACACCAGTTGAACTTTTATCATTTTTTTACTTACTTGTTGTTGTTTATGGAGTAAGTGGTTCTAGAGTAGCGTTACTGCGTTTGAATATGCTATTTTTACCAATCGTTGTATGCGCTATGTTTTCTCTGTCATTATTAAATATTAATTTAATGGAGCCGGATAATGTATTGCCACTTTTTCAAACAAAATGGAATCAATATATTGTTGGTATGAAGGAATCAATCTTTACATTCATTGGATTTGAAATTGTCTTATTTTATTCTTCAATTGTGAAACAAAAAGATAAAGCACCTCTTGCTGCTGCAAAAGGAGTGATGATTACCAATTTATTATATATCCTTATTTACCTTACTTGTATTATTGTGTTTTCCTATTCTACGACGAAAAGTCTTGCGTACCCTGTCATTGAGTTAGGAAAGGAGATTGAAATTGGCGGGGGATTTTTAGAACGATTTGATGCCATTTTTTTTACAACGTGGATTATTACGATTTTTAATACAACAGCTATATATTACGATATTGCTATAATAGGGTTTTGTTCGATGTTTCCTTCTATTAAAAAGAAAACATTTATTTTTATAAGTGCGCCGATTATATATCTTTTGAATATGCTCCCTGAAAACGTGACGAAGTTAACGCAGTATAGTACATATTTAGCTTGGGTTGATATGGCATGTATGATCATTGTTCCTATCCTTGTTTTTAGTATTTATAAAATAAAAGGGGGCGGAAATAGTGAGCCGTCTTCATAAATACATATGTTGTGTTATGTTTGTGATTTGTATGAGTGGGTGCTCAGAGAGAAAAGAAATTGAAGAGAGAGGATTTGTTGTAGGGGCAGCATTTGATGTTGTGAAAGAAGAAAATGAAGAGAAGAAACCACCTCGTATGAAAGGAACGTATCAATTAGTTTTACCGAGTGCGTTAGCACAACAGGGGGGGGGACAAGGTGCAGATGGGGCTCAGTATATGAATATCAATGCAACTGCTGATAGTATTTTTACACAAATTCGGGAAGCATCCAAAAAAATAAGTCGCTCTTTGTTTTTTCCTCATATTAAAGTTGTTATTTTTTCCAAAGATTTATTAAAGCAACAAAACTTCTTAGAACAAACATTAGATATCTTTTTTCGCGCTCATGAAATGAGGCGGAATATTAAAATTTTTGTTTCGAAAGATCAAGCTGGAAAAATTTTTGAACAAAATGCGAAACCAGAAAATTTGCCAGCAAAATATATTGATTTGTTAGCGGATCATGCAGATGTGAATTCATTTATGTTAGAGGCGGTTCGTATCGGAGAGGTTCAAGAAATGTTAACTTCTAAAAGAAGTTTTGTACTTCCAGTTTTAGAGTTAACAAAGCAAGGGGTAAAGATGGAAGGAGCTGCTATTTTTAAGGGGAAGAATAATAAACTCGTCGGTCTTTTAAGTGGAAAAGATACACAAGGATTAAACTATATAATAGGAAAGAAAGCGAGTGGCTTTGTAACCATTCGAAAAAAAGAAAAGGTATTTACGTATGAAATTCATAAAATAAGACGGAAAATCCGTGCTTCCTTTACAGATCCTCGTCATCCAAAGTTTATCATTGATGTTTATCCTGAAGGTGTGCTTGCAGAAGTATATTTAGGAGGGGATGCAAAAGTATGGAGTGAGAAGCGAATGAATTCATACATTGCAAAAGAAATGGAACGTATAGTGGGGAGAACAATAAAAAAAGTACAAAAAGAGTATAAAACGGATGTCCTTGAATTAGGGGATTACTATAAACAGCATAATTATAAAAAGTGGAAAGAAGTAGAAAAAAATTGGGATTATGGGGAGAATTACTTTATGAAGACCGACATAGCAGTTCGTGTTCATCCGGTAGTAGAGCACTCCGGTTCATTAGTACCAAAAGGTGGACAGTAATATGAAAATGCCTTCTACTTTAACAATTATTAGTATGATTTTGATGGCTATTATTCCATGCACAGTGTATTTTTTTAATAAGAAAATAAAAAAATACACTGTGCAACCATGGGAAGATGTAAATGAAGATGAAAAAAGGAAACCAACAGAGTAGGTTTCCTTTTGTTTTTGGGATTGTAAGATTTAAAATCTAGCAAAAGAAGTAAGGTATTATGATTATTCGTATAGAAGTACGAGGCGTGAAAATGAACCATCAGTAGAGGAGAGAAGTCTCACTACTGATGGAAGATTCACTTTATACAAGCCCTAGCCAATGTACCAATTGCGTAGTGAGGAATGTAACAACAATGGCGATTACGGTAGGGATTGCAAACGATAAGAATGTCCATTTTGGACTTTTTGTTTCTTTATATATGTTAACCAATGTTGTTCCACATGGGAAATGCAGAAGAGAAAACAACATTGTGTTTAACGCAGTTAACCAAGTCCAGCCGTGCTCTAAGAATAAGTTTTTAATTTGATTAAAATCTTCTATTTCTGTTAAGGCACCAGTTGATAAATAAGACATTAATAAAATTGGAATAACAATTTCATTAGCTGGTAAGCCGAGAATAAATGCAGCGAGAATAAATCCATCAAGCCCGAGCAATTTAGCGAATGGGTCTAAGAAATTAACGAAATACATAAGTAGGCTTGTGTCACCGACATAAATATTTGCTAAAACCCAAGTTAAGATAGCGGCAGGTGCAGCTACAACTACGGCACGTTTTAAAACATAAATTGATTTATCAAGTGTCGCGCGTACAATTGTATTCCAAACTTTTGGTTTACGATACGGTGGTAATTCCAATGTATAATGAGTTGGAACACCTTTTAATGCAGTTTTTGATAAAACCCAAGAAACTGTTAAAGTAACGATGATTCCGATGACTACCATGCCGACTACAACGCCTGCTGTAACAAGTGTTTGCATACTACCTGTATAACCGGCAGCCATAAATAATGATGCCATTAAAATTAAAGTAGGCCATCGTCCATTACATGGAACGAAGTTATTTGTTAAAATTGCTAACATACGCTCACGTGGTGACTCGATAATACGTGTTGACATAATAGCGGCGGCGTTACAACCAAAGCCCATTGCCATCGTTAAAGATTGCTTTCCGTGTGCACCAGTACGTTTAAATAAACGATCCATGTTAAATGCTACACGAGGTAAGTACCCGTAGTTTTCTAATAAAGCAAACATTGGGAAGAAAATAGCCATAGGTGGTAACATAACGCTAATAACAGCCCCTGTACCACGGAATAAGCCAAGTATTAAAATACCATGTATCCATTCAGGTGCATGCATTGCTTGGAACAAAGCAGTTAAGTGCCCTTCTGCCCAACCGAAAAATTCAGCAATCATATCTGACGGTACGTTCGCTCCTGCAATTGTAAGATAAAAAATAATAGATAAAATACCAAGCATAATTGGAAATCCCCAGATTGGAGAAGTGAAAATCTTATCTAGTTTTTCTGAACGATATAATTTATCGGTGTTTGTGTATTGTACGGCATCTTTACAAATACTTTTTGATGTACGATAAATATCACCAACAATGTCATCGCGTATATCCTCTTTAGCAAGCGTTTGTGCATGCTGAATAATATAATCTAATGGAAGAGCCTTACTGGCTGAGTGAGATTCCATTGATTACGACCTCCCTTACAAGCGGTTCTTTATGATGTTTTTGAAGCGTAGTTAAGAAATTTTTATCCCCATCTAGTATTCGCAGTGCAACCCAACGAGCAGGGTATGTATCACCGAATACTTTGTAGATTTGCGGCTCTAGTTCTTGAATCATCTTTTCGATGTGTTCATTATAAGTAATTTGAACTGGTGTAGGGATTGTTTTTTTACTAGCCACTTTAGAAATAACATTTAGTAAATGTCCAATCCCAGTACGGTTACGAGCTGAGATTTTGACTACAGGAACGCCGAGTGACTTTGCTAATTTCTGTTCATCAATGACGATTCCTTTTTTTTCTGCTTCATCTATTAAGTTAATGCAGACGATTACATCGTTTGTCATTTCCATCACTTGTAATGCTAAATTTAAATTTCTTTCCATTGCAGTTGCATCTACAACAACTACAGTTACCTCTGGTTTTTCAAAAATAATATAATCTCGCGCTACTTCTTCATCTGCAGAGTTTGAATAAAGTGAATATGTTCCTGGTAAATCGATTACCGTATATACATTTCCGTTATGCTCATATTCCCCTTCTGCCTTTAATACGGTTTTTCCCGTCCAGTTTCCGGTATGTTGTTTTAATCCTGTTAATGTGTTGAATAATGTACTTTTCCCAGTATTCGGGTTTCCTGCTAACGCAATGCGATGGTTGTTCATTTTGAATCATCTCCTATTAATATTCCAAAAATAAGGGAGCTTTCTTCACTACGCAATGCAATCGTTGTGTTACTCACTTGATATGCAATGGGATCTCCGAGTGGGCTTTTTTGTAATACTTTAATGGTAGCCCCGGGAATAAATCCTAAATCTAACAAACGTCTCTTCATAGTTCCTTCTAATTGTATTTTCTCGATTTGTACAAACTCCCCTGTTTTAAATGAAGAAAGGGGTTTGGTATTAGCCGACGCCATAAAAGTTCCCTCTTCTCTATATTTTTAGTTTAAGTTTAAAAAGTTTCCTCGGGCAAACTTTTTGTTATTAATATATTAGACTACATTCGGTAATGCTGTCAATTAATACTTTAAAAATATTCAAAGATTTTTAGAATTGTTCCAATTTATTTTTTTGTGATGAAAAATATGACTAGAATTTATGTTGGATATTTGCATAGTTTAAGCAAATGTGTTCAAAAAAAAGAATAGTTTGTAAATTTACTTTTAATACAGTTGGTTAAAAAGAGAGTTTTGTTTACGCCATATTTACATTATTAAAGTTAAATTTACAATGAAGGTAATTTTTTGTGGGTTCTTTTGGTTTTTCTTATGGAAATAGTTGAGAAATATAAGTTTTGAATACCTTTACCTCTATTTACTTAAAATTTAAAATTGCTTAACACTAACACAATAATATTGTCCTACAATGAATTTGTGTTCGAAAGAAGTCGATGAATAAGAAAAAAGTGATAATTCAAATGGGGGTACAAGACATGGTCATGAAAAAGGGAATTACATTTTCGTTAGCAGCATTAGTTGTTGCAGGTGCATTAGTTGGTTGCGGAAAGTCAGAGAGTACCAATACGAATGAGACTGCTAAAGGTAGCAATGATGCAAAACAAGAAGAGATATCTGGTACGATTGCAGCAGCTGGATCTACAGCTCTTCAACCGCTTGCAGAAGAAGCGGGTAAAAAGTTTATGGAAAAGAATCCTAAAGTTTCTGTTCAAGTTCAAGGTGGCGGTAGTGGAACAGGGATTAACCAAGTAGCCTCTGGTGCAGTACAAATTGGTAATTCTGATGTTCCGGCGGCAGATAAAATAAAAGATCCAGAAAAAGCAAAAGAATTAGTTGATAATAAAGTTGCAGGTATCGCATTTGCACTTGTTGTAAATAAAGATGTGAAAGTTGATAACTTAACTGTACAACAAGTACAAGATATCTTTAGTGGAAAGGTTACAAACTGGAAAGAGTTAGGCGGTAAAGATGAAAAAATCAATGTAATCAACCGTCCAGCATCTTCTGGTACGCGTGCTACATTTGAGAAAACGATTATGAAAGATGTAAAGATTAATGACGGGACAGGAACAACGCAAGATTCTAACGGTGCGGTAGAACAAGCGATTAATTCTACGCCAGGTTCTATTAGTTACCTTGCGATGTCCTACATGGTAGGCGATAAAAAAGGTTCATTACAAACTGTAAAAATTGATGGTGCAGAACCAAAAGTTGAAGAGATTTCTGCTGGTAAATATCCATTCTGGTCTTATGAATACATGGTGACTAAAGGGGAAGCGAAAGAAGCAACAAAGGCTTACATTGATTATGTAAAGGGTAAAGATTTTGAAAAACAAGTTGAAGATATGGGATACATCCCGATGTCTAAGCTAGATAAGTAACACATACAATGAGGCTGGCTGCGAGGCCAGTCTTGTTCATTTCAAACTATGAAGTGGGGTTATGTCTTGTGATGAAGGGAAAAAAACAGATTAATTATGTAAAAAGCGAGTACATTGGAAGAACGCTCGTTACGTTTTGCGGTATATTTATTGTTCTTGTTACATTATCGATTATTACATTTATTTGCGGAAAGGGAATTCAATCTTTTACACAAAGTGGTATTTCCTTTTCTGAAATGTTAACTTCAACAAAATGGAATCCAAATGCTGAGCAGGAATCTTTTGGTGCAGTTATTTTTATTGTCGGTTCCACGCTTGTTTCAATTGGTGCAGTTATGATTAGTACGCCAATCGCGATTGCTCTTGCAATATTTATGAATTTAATATCGCCCAAGTTTGGGAATAAAGTGTTGAAACCAGTTTTGGAATTATTGGTTGGTATCCCGTCAGTAGTATACGGTTTACTAGGGGTTACGATTTTAATTCCATTGTTACGAGATTCATTTGGTGGTGTTGGCTTTAGTTTAATTGCAGGTATTGTTGTACTTAGCATTATGATTTTACCTACTATTGCTAGTATTGCTTCTGATGCAATACGTGCGGTTCCATTTGATTATTTAGAAGCCTCGTATGGTTTAGGTTCGACAAAATGGCAAGCAATTAGCCGTGTTATCGTTCCTGCTGCTAAGAAAGGTATTTTAACAGGAATTATTTTAGGATTAGCGCGTGCTTTTGGTGAAGCGTTAGCAGTTCAAATGGTAATTGGGAATACGGTGAAGTTGCCAGAAGGGATATATAGTCCAACGGCAACGTTGACTGGTATTCTCACAATGGACATGACAAATACGCTAAACGGAACGGCTTGGAATAATGCTTTATGGACATTAGCGATGATATTGCTTGTTATTTCATTCCTATTTATTTTAGTCATTCGAGCAATTGGCCAAAGAGGTGAAAGATAACGATGAATGCAAGAAAGGTAAATAATATTTGGACGGGTATTTTATATACAGTTGCAGCATTTGTGGTAGTTTTATTGGTTTTCTTAGTATATGAGATTTTACAAAAGGGCTGGGGATTCTGGGATCCAGGTTTCTTATTTGGAGAACCGAGTAATACAAGGGCTGGAGGAGGAATTGGTCCGCAATTATTCAACTCTTTCTATATGCTTGTCATCACGCTCGTTATCTCTATTCCACTTGGATTGGGAGCTGGGATTTATCTTGCAGAATATGCAAAGCAAGGGCGCTTTTTAAGTTTTGTTCGTCTATGTATTGAAACGATGGCGTCATTGCCTTCTATTGTTGTTGGCTTATTTGGTTTATTAGTGCTTGTTACAATGACGGGTTGGGGGTATACAGTAATAGGTGGTGCACTTGCTTTAACCGTTTTAAACTTACCAGGATTAACACGAGTTTGTGAGAATGCAATTACAGAAGTCCCTGCAAATGTAAAAGAAGCAAGTCTTGGACTTGGTGCAACAAAGTGGCAAACGATTGTGCGAATTATTCTTCCATCGTCGTTACCACAAATTATTACAGGGATTATTTTAGCGGCAGGTCGTATATTTGGTGAAGCAGCGGCATTAATTTATACAGCGGGATTAACATCGCCAATTTTAAATTCTGCAGCCGATTTTTCTAGTCCTGCACATCCACTAAATCCATTTCGACCAGCTGAAACATTAGCAGTTCATATTTGGAAATTAAATTCTGAAGGGATTATCCCAGACGCGAAGTTGATTGCAACAAAATCAGCAGCAGTACTCATTATTATGGTATTACTGTTTAATATTATTGCTCGTTTTACTGCAACTGTACTTCATAAGCATTTTACGGGAACGAAAAAATCTCGTAAAACAACGAAAGTAAAAGCTGCTTAATATGTGTATCTTTACGAAAGAAAAAGTTCTCTGTTGGTTAAAAACAGGAGCATATATAGTAGAAAGAAAAAACGTTATCTCTAGTTTGTGAGATAACGTTTTTCTTGTTAGGCGTTTGGTGTATCGATAGTAGTATTTGATTTTCTGCGTGAGCGACGCTTTTTACCGAATTTATCTAATAGCTCATATATAACTGGTACAACAACGAGTGTAAGTACGGTGGAAACAGCTAAACCGCCAATTACAACAACAGCTAAACTTTTAGAGACCATACTTCCTGCTTGCGATTGGCTGAATAATAACGGCAACATTGCTACGATTGTTGTAATGGCTGTCATAATAATTGGACGTAATCTTGTGGAACCTGCTTCTAGTAAAGCGTCACGAGTTGTCATGCCATGTTCTTTATTTTGTTGAACACGTTCAATTAATACGATAGCATTTGTGACGACGATCCCGATTAACATTAATGCACCGATAAGTGAATTCAGGTCAACCGGCGTTCCAGAAATGATTAATCCTAAAATACCGCCAATAGCAGCGAGTGGTAAAGAGAAAAGGATTGCAAATGGGGCGCGTGCTTGCCCAAATGTAATAACCATAATTAAATAGACAACTCCGATGGCAATGCCCATGATTTTAAATAAATCTGTAAAGTTTTCTTGCATAGATTCAGTTGCTCCAGCAACAGCAACTTTTGCGCCATTTGGTAAATCTAATTTAGCGATTGCTGCATTTACCTCAGCGCTTACTTTACTTAAATTATCGTTGGCGGCAACGGCATTAATTTGGATTGTTTCTTTTCCGTCTTTATGGAAAATTTCAGTTTGCAATTGTTTTTCTGATATTGTTGCAATATCTTTTAAAGGAATTGGTCCTGTTATAGGTGATAAGATGTTTGTATTAAGGATATCTTCTTTATTATTTATCTTTTCTTTTTTATGTTCTAACATAATGGTTGTTTTTTCATCATCGATCGTGAGTTGTCCAATCGGTGATTTTTTCATAAAGAGTGAAACTTGTTCTCCAACTATTTCTGGTGTTAATCCAACTTGTTCTACTTTGTTTTGATCGATTTTAATTTGCCATTCTTTCTTTGATTCTTCTAAGTTTGTCTTCACTTTAGAAAGTCCATTTAAACTTTTTAATTTTGTTTCAACGATATCAGCAGCTTGTTTTAAACTTGCTTCATTGTTTGCAGTTACGTTAAATTGTAAGTTGTTTCCACCGCCGAAATTAGAATAACTTGTTTTTGTATAATCAAATTCAGCTGGTTTGAAATCTGTCTGGTCTTTTTTTAGTTGTTTAATATATTGGTCAATATCTGTTCCTTTTTTAAAGGATATAAATATAGATACAAGATTATTTTTAGTCGTTTGCCCCCACTGTGCATCTTCAGCACTTGACCCTAGTCGTAAAAAAGTATCTTGTACATCGCGATTAGACAGTAATTTTTTTTCAAAGTCAAAAGCTTTTTGTTTTTTAGATTCCTCATCATAACTAGTTGGAAATGTCATGTTAATTGAGAGCATCGTATCGTCTTCTGATTTTATATTTGCTTTTGGCAGTATGATATAAGCAGCGATGGAAGCTACAAATAATAAGAAAGACGAGAATAAAATAATAAATTTATGTGAAAGTGCCCATTTTAAAGTAGCCGTATACTTTCTTGAAGGTCTCGCTGTGCGCTGTCTTGTTTTTCTAAGTAATAAAAACGCCATAAGTGGAACGACTGTAAGTGCAACAACGAGCGACGAAAGAATAGAATATACAACTGCTAATACCATAGGAAGCATCAATTTGCCGATTGCGCCTGATACAAGGCCGATAGGTAAAAAGACAGCAACTGTAGTTAATGTTGAAGCGGTAATTGCAATAGCAACCTCTTTTGTCGCATCTACAATAATGTCTTTTGAAAAATGCTCTTTTTGTAAGCGGCGGAAAATATTCTCAATAACAACAATACTATCGTCGACGAGACGTCCAACAGCGACTGCTAATCCTCCAAGAGTTAAAATGTTTAACGTAACATGAGATTGATCGAGTAAAAATAGTGTTAACAAAATAGATAATGGGATACTAACAACAGCGATAAGCGTTGTTCGCACGCTACGCAAGAAGATTAAAATAATGAATGTCGCAGCGATCGCTCCTAAAATGACCTCTTTCCCCATACTCGTAACAGCATTTTCGATTTGTTCGTGAGTAGAGGATAGTAATTTAATTGTGTAAGTATCTTTATATTCTTTACTAATGTTTTTAAGTTTTTTATCAATTTCTTTGCCGATTTCAACGGCATTTTTACCTGGTTCTTTCATAATAACGAGGGCGGTTCCATCCTCGCCATTTACATGTGAAATAGCATCATAATGTTGTTTTAATTCTATTTGAGCTATATCTTGTAATTTCAATTGAGGTGTAAGTGATATGTTTTTCACGTCATCTACATTTTTTACATTTCCAATGACGCGAAGGCTGTGGTCTTCGTTGTTGACAGTTACTTGACCAACTGGAGTAGAAGTTTCTTTTCCTTGTAAAGCAGTTAATACTTGTTGAGATGTTACATTTTTATTTTTCATTTCATTTATGTCTAATATGATAGATAGTTCGGATGTTGATTTACCGTAATACATGACGTTAGCAACGCCATCGATATTTTCGAATTGCGGGATAATTTCTTTTTCAACCTGCTTTTCGTCAGCTTTTGTAAAACCATTTTGTTTTTGAATAGTAATTTGTGCGAGCGGAATCATAGAAGTATTTAGTTGGCTGACGACAGGTTTTGTAATTTCTTTTGGGAAATTTACGTTGTTGGTAATCTTTTCGACAGCACGCGTCGCATCTTTCATGTCTGCTTTAGACGTGTATGCAATGTCGATGCGTGATAACCCCTCATGAGTAGAAGATGTAATTGTATCAACATGTTCTAAGTTTCGAAATTGTTTTTCGAGTGGTTCGGTTACTTCTTTTATCATTGTTTCCGCATCTAATCCTTTAGACATTGTAGTGACAGTGATGGCAGGATTGTCGGCGCTAGGCAGAAACTCCATCGGTAATTTTGAGCCGGAATAAATGCCGAGTACAGAAACGAGAAAAATCATGATGATGATGGCGGCTCGATTTTTTAACGAAAATTTTGTTAACCTATCCATAATTAAATTCCTCCGTCTTTCGTTCATTTGTTTTAACATGACACTTTCTTATCATATAACAAAATTTGGATATTTTTCATTAAAAAATGTAAAAATATTCTAAAGTTTTTCTTTCGTGTAAGAGTATCTTTTAGTTTGAGAAGAAGCGGTTAGCTTGTGTTGTGACATTGAAGAATGTTTTATTTGGACAAATGATGTTATATGAATGGAACTGTAAGAGGGGGAAGGGTATGTATTGTGTATGCATGAATGCTACAGAAAAAAGAAGGATAAGAAATAGGGAATTTAACTGATTCATTTTTATCCCGTCATTTTAGAGCAGTAAGATTTAGAGAGTTGGAAGTAAGGAAATCTGTAACGGCCTGATTGATGAAGCCTTGTAATCAGTTGGGATGAAGGGAAAACTCGCTAAGTAAAGTTTTACTTTATTTCATTAGCAGAGATGGTTTTAATGAATAAGAAAAAATGTATTGATTTATGGATAAAATAATATTTATATTTTTTTATAAAAGGACTTGCTATTTAAAAAACGGTCTGGTATATTAATAAACGTCGCTGATGCGAAACAGCAAAAAGCGCAGAAAGAAATTTAAAAAGATGTTGACATCGAAAAATGAAGCTGTTAACATAAGAGAGTCGCTTTTAGCGGCTGATAAGTTCTTTGAAAATTGAACGAAACAAACAACGTGAAACGTCAATTTTTATTTATGATGCTAGACAAACTTTATTGGAGAGTTTGATCCTGGCTCAGGATGAACGCTGGCGGCGTGCCTAATACAT
>NZ_JAKUEH010000010.1:0-182022 GCF_022662815.1 Bacillus cereus group sp. BfR-BA-01492 | reverse complement strand
CTAGTAAGATCCCTGAAAGATGATCAGGTTGATAGGTTCGAGGTGGAAGCGTGGTGACACGTGGAGCTGACGAATACTAATAGATCGAGGACTTAACCAATAAAAAAAGCGGAAACGGCTTGTTCAGAGCCGTAGGGCATTGGAACCCCCGACCGAGGGTGGTGAAATGACCGGAGGATCTAGCCGTTGGAGCTAGATTACGCTAAGAACTACATGAGTGTTATCTAGTTTTGAAGGAATATACCTTCAATAGTTTGGTGATGATGGCAGAGAGGTCACACCCGTTCCCATACCGAACACGGAAGTTAAGCTCTCTAGCGCCGATGGTAGTTGGGGCCTTGCCCCTGTGAGAGTAGGACGTCGCCAAGCAAAAACCTAAGTCAATTTGACTTAGGTTTTTTTGTTATTTATATTTAACATTCAAATATTCGCGTTTGATTGTAATAAATTCCTAATTAAAGGTAAGGAATAGAAAAAATATTTAACATGCTAGAGAACAATTTCAGTTTTTGCTTATAACTTATCAAGATTACTTATTGACACTCTACCCCTAAAGGGCAAGCTGGCCAATGCCAGTGAGATTCTTGCTACGAAAGGCGAAGCACGTTTCTGGTATCGCTTGATGTGCAAGAGTGCGGTGTGCCATCACCGCTCTATAGCACCTATGGCACAAACGAGTCAGATTGTTGGTTCTCAAATGTTTTTACGTCTTGTTCTTGACGACTTAATACATTTTACGGAGTAGAAGAATTCACTACTCCAACCTCATATGTATTCTGTTTTCAGAGAACAGTCGTTTTAGAGTCTTTTGCATGACTATGAATAAAGTATGAAAAAAGTATGAAAAAAGCGATACTTTCATCCCATGCCTAAAGGCGGACGAAAGTACGATATGGGCTTTCCCGTATCGCAAAATCTGTAAGAGCATAAAAAGAAGATGCAATATGTATACATGAGAGAACTACTTAAAATTCTTTTATATTAATAATAATTCACATAAATATGTAAACAAATAACTAAAACACGAACGTTTTTTTAGTGTTTGTAAAAAAACATTCGATTATTTATTGACATCGCTTACCGAATATTGTTAATATAGCCATAGAAACAATATTATATCGCACCTCATATAATCGCGGGGTTATGGCCTGCAAGTCTCTACCTAACGACCGTTATTCGTTAGACTATGAGGGAAAGTCACTCGGTATTTTCTATTCACAAGGGATACGTATGCCTGGATAGAGCGCTTTCTCTTATAGTAAGAGAAATGTTCTATTTCAGGCTTTTTTTATTTGAATCGGGGGGATTCTAATATGAAATCACTAGTTGGAGTCATAATGGGAAGCACGTCAGACTGGGAAACAATGAAATATGCTTGTGACATCTTAGATGAATTGAAAATTCCGTATGAGAAGAAAGTTGTATCTGCTCATCGGACTCCGGATTATATGTTTGAATATGCAGAAACTGCTCGTGAGCGTGGATTAAAAGTGATTATCGCTGGAGCTGGAGGCGCTGCTCATTTACCAGGAATGGTTGCAGCAAAGACAAATCTTCCTGTAATTGGTGTGCCTGTTCAATCAAAAGCGTTAAATGGCTTGGATTCATTATTATCTATTGTTCAGATGCCAGGGGGAGTTCCAGTTGCGACAGTTGCAATTGGAAAGGCTGGTTCCATAAATGCAGGATTACTTGCGGCACAAATACTTGGCTCATTTTATGATGACATACATGATGCATTACAACTGAGACGAGAAGCAATTGAGAAAAATGTGCGTGAAGGTAGTGAGCTAATATGACGAGAATCATTTTACCTGGAAAAACAATTGGAATCATTGGCGGCGGTCAGCTTGGAAGAATGATGGCTTTAGCGGCGAAGGAAATGGGGTATAAAATCGCTGTTTTAGATCCAACAAGACATTCTCCATGTGCACAAGTTGCTGATATTGAAATTGTAGCCGCTTATGACGATTTAAAAGCGATACAGCATTTAGCGGAAATAAGCGATGTTGTTACATATGAATTTGAGAACATTAATTATAGATGCTTACAGTGGCTTGAGAAGTATGCATATTTGCCACAAGGAAGCCAACTGCTATTCAAAACTCAAAATCGTTTTACAGAAAAGAATGCGATTGTAGAAGCTGGTTTGCCAGTAGCACCATATCGTCTCATTCAAAAGCAAGATGAGCTTCTTACGGCAATTAGGGAACTGTCTTTCCCTTGTGTATTAAAAACAACAACGGGAGGATATGACGGCAAAGGCCAGGTTGTTTTAAAAAGCGAGGCTGATATTGCAAGAGCAAGTGAACTGATTAGTAAATCTGAGTGCATTTTAGAAAAATGGGTGCCATTTGAAAAAGAAATATCGGTTATTGTAACGCGCAGTGTAAGCGGGGAAACAAAGGTATTCCCAGTGGCTGAAAATATTCACGTAGATAACATCTTACATGAATCAATCGTACCAGCTCGTATTACAGCAGAACTTTCCCAAAAAGGAATTCAATATGCGCAGATACTCGCGGATGAACTTCAGTTAGTGGGAACACTAGCAGTAGAAATGTTTACTACAGTTGATGGTGAAATTTATATTAATGAATTAGCTCCACGGCCTCACAATTCCGGTCATTACACAATTGATGCATGTGAAACGAGTCAGTTTAGACAGCATATTCGAGCAATCTGTAATTTACCTCTTGGGGAAACAAATTTGTTAAAACCAGTTGTCATGGTAAACATTTTAGGCGAACATATAGAAGGGGTCCTAAGACAAGTGAATAGATTAACCGGGTGTTATTTACACTTGTATGGAAAAGAAGAAGCAAAGCCACAGCGTAAAATGGGGCATGTTAATATTTTGAATGAAAATATCGAAGTGGCTCTAGAAAAAGCGCGCAGTTTGCATATTTGGGACCATCAAGAACAACTGTTGGAGGGAAAAAGATGATTAGTCGTTATACACGCCCTGAGATGGGTGCGATTTGGACGGAAGAAAATAAATTTAAAGCATGGTTGGAAGTGGAGATTTTAGCTTGTGAAGCATGGGCGGAACTTGGTGAAATCCCAAAAGAAGATGTGAAAAAAATTCGCGAAAATGCATCATTTAATATGGATCGTATTTATGAAATTGAAAAAGAAACACGTCATGATGTAGTAGCATTTACTCGTGCAGTATCAGAAACACCTGCATTAGGGGAAGAACGCAAATGGATTCACTACGGTTTAACATCAACAGATGTAGTAGATACGGCATTGTCTTATATTTTAAAACAAGCAAATGAAATTTTATTAAAGGACTTAGAAAACTTTATTGAGATTTTAGCAAATAAAGCGAAAGAACATAAATACACAGTTATGATGGGGAGAACACATGGTGTTCATGCAGAACCAACAACGTTTGGTTTAAAACTTGGTCTTTGGTATGAAGAAATGAAACGTAATTTAGAACGTTTCAAGCAAGCAGCTAATACAGTTCGCGTCGGTAAATTATCTGGTGCAGTTGGTACATATGCAAACATTAATCCATTTGTAGAAAAATATGTTTGTGAAAACTTAGGATTAGAAGCAGCGCCAATTTCTACACAAACATTGCAACGTGATCGCCATGCGCATTACATGTCAACACTTGCATTGATTGCCACATCGATTGAAAAGATGGCAGTTGAAATTCGCGGTTTACAAAAGAGTGAAACTCGTGAAGTAGAAGAATTTTTCGCAAAAGGTCAAAAAGGTTCTTCTGCTATGCCGCATAAACGTAATCCGATTGGGTCTGAAAATATGACTGGTATGGCACGTGTTATTCGCGGTTATATGTTAACAGCTTATGAAAATGTTCCATTGTGGCATGAGCGTGATATTTCACACTCTTCTGCAGAGCGTGTTATCTTACCAGATGCAACAATCGCATTAAACTATATGTTAAACCGCTTCGGTAATATCGTGAAGAACTTAACGGTATTCCCAGAGAACATGAAACGCAATATGCAAAGAACATACGGTTTAATTTATTCGCAACGTGTCATGCTTACTCTTATCGACAAAGGTATGGTACGTGAAGAAGCTTATGATATCGTACAGCCTAAGGCGATGGAAGCTTGGGAGACACAAGTACAATTCAAAGATCTCGTAGAAGCAGATGAGCGTATTACAAGCAAGTTAACACAAGAAGAAATCAATGAATGTTTCAACTATGAACATCACTTACAACATGTTGATACCATTTTTGAACGTCTTGGACTAAACTAAGCTGAAAATTTTATATGGCACAGAATAGGGGTATTCTGTGCCATTCTTTATAAAATTATTATTCACATTTTTCAAACTACAGGGGGCTTGCGAAATGCAAAAACTAGAATTGCTGTATGAAGGTAAGGCAAAAAGAATTTATCGTACAGAAGCAGCGGATATGGTTTGGGTAGAGTACAAAGATAGTGCTACTGCTTTCAATGGGGAGAAAAAAGCGACGATTACAGGAAAAGGTCGTCTGAACAATGAAATTACAACTCTTTTATTCAGAAAGTTGCGAGAAGTAGGAATTGAAACGCATTTTGTAAAGAAACTATCAGATACAGAACAACTTGTGAAAAAAGTAAGTATTATTCCATTAGAAGTTGTTACAAGAAACGTCATTGCAGGAAGTCTTTCCAAACGATTAGGAATGGAAGAGGGAATACCGCTTACAAAACCAATCGTAGAATTTTACTACAAAGATGATGATTTAGGAGATCCACTTGTAACAGAAGATCATATTCGTGTGTTAAACGTTGCAACATTAGAGCAGATAAGTATATTACGAGAAAAGGCTCTACAAATCAATCAAGTGTTGATTGAGCATTTCGCAAGCTGCCGTGTAAGGTTAATAGATTTTAAATTAGAGTTTGGTATTACAGAGGAAGGCAAGATTGTATTAGCAGACGAAATTTCACCAGATACTTGTCGTTTATGGGATGAAGAGAGCAATGAGAAATTTGATAAAGATGTATTTCGCCGTGATTTAGGGAATTTAACGGAGGCATATGAAGAAATTTTAAAACGTTTAGGAGGAGCTTCACATGTATAAAGTCAAGGTATATGTAACATTAAGAGAGAGCGTATTAGATCCACAAGGAACAGCGGTGAAAGGTGCTCTTCACAGCCTTTCCTTTACAGAAGTACAAGATGTGCGTATTGGTAAATATATGGAATTAACAATTGATAAATCAGTAACTGACCTTGATAGAAAGGTAAAAGAAATGTGTGAAAAACTATTAGCAAACGTTGTAATGGAAGATTTCCGTTATGAAATTGAGGAGGTTGTCGCACAGTGAAATTTGCCGTAATCGTTTTTCCAGGTTCGAACTGTGATGTTGATATGTTTCATGCAATTAAAGATGAGCTTGGCGAAGATGTAGACTATGTTTGGCATGATGTAGAGAACTTAGACGAATATGATGCGATTCTTTTACCAGGGGGATTCTCTTATGGTGACTACCTTCGCTGCGGTGCCATTTCTCGATTTGCGAATGCAATGAAAGCAGTGCAAAAAGCTGCTGAACAAGGAAAGCCCATTTTAGGAGTGTGTAATGGATTCCAGATTCTTGTTGAATCAGGATTATTACCAGGTGCATTGATGCGAAATAAAAACTTAAAATTCATGTGCCGAACTGTTCAGTTACGTGTTGAAAATAATGAAACGATGTTTACATCGCAATATGACAAGGGAGAAATCATTCATATCCCAATTGCACATGGTGAAGGAAATTATTATTGTGATGAAGCAACTCTTAAAGAATTAGAGCAGAAGAATCAAATTGCATTCCGTTATGTAGACAATCCAAACGGAAGCGTTTCAAATATTGCAGGTATTGTAAATGAAAAAGGTAATGTACTTGGCATGATGCCACACCCAGAGCGTGCTGTGAATGAAATTCTTGGCGGCGTTGAAGGATTAAAAGTCTTTCAATCTATTTTGAAACATTGGAGGGAAACATATGTCGTTAATGCTTGAACCAAATCCAACACAAATTAAAGAAGAACGTATATATGCGGAAATGGGGCTAACAGACGAAGAGTTTGCCATGGTTGAAAAGATTTTAGGACGTCTGCCGAACTATACGGAAACAGGGCTTTTCTCGGTTATGTGGTCAGAGCATTGTAGTTATAAGAACTCAAAACCAGTTCTTCGCAAGTTTCCAACAACAGGAGAGCGCGTATTACAAGGACCTGGAGAAGGTGCAGGTATTGTAGACATTGGTGATAATCAAGCGGTTGTATTTAAAATGGAAAGTCATAACCACCCTTCGGCAATTGAGCCGTATCAAGGTGCAGCAACAGGTGTTGGCGGTATTATTCGTGATGTATTCTCTATGGGAGCACGTCCAGTTGCGTTATTAAACTCACTGCGCTTCGGTGAACTCCAATCACCACGCGTGAAATATTTATTTGAAGAAGTAGTTGCAGGGATTGCAGGATACGGTAACTGTATCGGTATTCCAACTGTTGGTGGAGAGGTACAATTTGATCCATGTTATGAAGGAAACCCACTTGTCAATGCAATGTGCGTCGGTTTAATTCATCATGAAGATATTAAAAAAGGGCAAGCACATGGTGCTGGTAACACGGTTATGTATGTCGGTGCTTCAACAGGACGCGACGGCATTCATGGTGCAACTTTCGCATCAGAAGAACTATCTGAGAGTTCAGAAGCAAAACGTCCAGCAGTACAAGTAGGCGATCCGTTTATGGAGAAACTTCTTATTGAAGCATGCTTAGAGTTAATCCAATCTGATGCGCTTGTTGGAATTCAAGATATGGGCGCTGCGGGTTTAACATCATCTTCTGCGGAAATGGCAAGTAAAGCGGGAATGGGTATTGAAATGTATTTAGATGATGTACCACAGCGTGAAACAGGTATGACACCATATGAAATGATGTTATCTGAATCACAGGAACGTATGTTGATTGTGGTGAAAAAAGGTAGAGAGCAAGAAGTTGTAGAGTTATTTGAAAAATATGGACTTGCAGCAGTTGCGATGGGAAAAGTAACGGAAGATAAAATGCTTCGTTTATTCCATAAAGGTGAAATGGTAGCAGAAGTACCTACGGATGCATTAGCAGAAGAAGCGCCAATTTATCATAAACCTTCAAAAGAGGCAGCATATTTTAGAGAGTTTCAAGAAATGAAAATGGAGACGCCAAAAGTAGATAATTATAAAGAAACATTACTAGCTTTATTACAACAACCAACGATTGCAAGTAAAGAATGGGTATATGATCAGTATGATTATCAAGTACGCACAAGTACAGTTGTTACACCAGGATCAGATGCAGCGGTGGTACGAGTACGTGGTACAGAGAAAGCATTAGCAATCACAACGGACTGTAACTCTCGCTATATTTACTTAGATCCTGAAATGGGCGGTAAAATTGCAGTAGCAGAAGCTGCACGTAATATCGTATGTTCTGGCGGGGAACCACTTGCAATCACAGATTGCTTAAACTTTGGTAATCCAGAGAAACCAGAGATCTTCTGGCAAATTGAGAAATCAGTAGATGGTATGAGCGAAGCTTGTCGTACATTACAAACTCCAGTTATTGGTGGAAATGTATCAATGTACAACGAACGTAGCGGTGAAGCGGTATATCCAACACCAACTGTTGGAATGGTAGGGCTTGTTCACGATTTAAAACATGTCACAACACAAGAATTTAAGCAAGCTGGGGATCTTATTTATGTAATGGGTGAAACGAAAGCTGAATTTGGTGGAAGTGAATTGCAGAAGATGATGTACGGTAAAATCTTCGGTCAATCACCAAGCATTGATTTAGAAGTAGAATCAAAACGTCAAAAACAATTACTAGAAGCAATTCAAGCGGGACTTGTTCAATCTGCACATGACGTTGCAGAAGGCGGATTGGCAGTTGCGATTTCTGAAAGTGCAATTGGTGCGAAAGGCTTAGGTGCTACTGTGAAATTAGCTGGGGAGGCAACAGCGGCATTATTCGCAGAATCACAATCTCGTTTTGTTGTAACAGTAAAACGTGAACAACAAGAAGCGTTTGAAAAAGTAGTAGAAGCAATTCAAGTTGGTGAAGTCACAAATACAAATGAAGTCACAATTCATAATGAAGAAAATGAAGTACTACTTACAGCAAATGTTGATGAAATGAGAAAGGCTTGGAAAGGGGCAATCCCATGCTTGCTGAAATAAAGGGGTTAAATGAAGAATGTGGCATCTTCGGAATTTGGGGGCATGAAAATGCAGCACAAGTTACGTACTACGGATTGCATAGTTTACAGCACCGTGGGCAAGAAGGTGCAGGTATTGTTGTGAATAGTGGGGAGAAAATTATTGGTCATAAGGGGTTAGGTTTAGTATCAGAAGTGTTTTCAAGAGGTGAGTTAGAAGGTTTAAATGGAAAATCAGCCATTGGCCACGTGCGTTATGCAACAGCAGGCGGAAGTGAAGTAGCAAACGTTCAGCCATTACTATTCCGTTTCTCTGATCATAGTATGGCATTAGCTCACAACGGGAATTTAATTAATGCCAAAATGCTTCGCCGTGAATTAGAAGCAGAAGGAAGTATCTTTCAAACAAGTTCAGATACAGAAGTATTGCTACATTTAATTAAGCGGAATACGAAAGGGTCATTAATCGAGAGTGTAAAGGATGCGTTAAATAAAGTAAAAGGTGCATTTGCATATTTGTTACTAACAAGTAATGAAATGATTGTTGCACTAGACCCAAATGGGTTCCGCCCGCTTTCAATTGGGAAAATGGGGGATGCCTATGTTGTAGCATCTGAAACATGTGCTTTCGATGTAGTTGGCGCAACATATATTCGTGATGTTGAACCGGGAGAACTTCTAATCATTAATGATGAAGGGATTCAAGTAGATCGTTTTACAAATGAAGTAGAGCACGCAATTTGTAGTATGGAATATATTTATTTTGCACGACCAGACTCTAATATTGCCGGCGTCAATGTTCATGCGGCGCGCAAAAATATGGGAAAACGTTTAGCGATGGAAGCACCTATTGAGGCAGATGTTGTAACAGGAGTACCCGATTCTAGTATTTCAGCAGCCATTGGTTATGCAGAAGCAACGGGAATTCCATATGAATTAGGGTTAATTAAAAACCGTTACGTCGGACGTACCTTTATTCAACCATCCCAAGAGTTGCGTGAGCAAGGGGTAAAAATGAAGCTTTCTGCAGTACGTGGTGTAGTTGAAGGGAAACGTGTTGTCATGATTGATGATTCAATTGTAAGAGGGACAACAAGTAAGCGGATTGTTCGCATGCTTCGTGAAGCAGGAGCGACAGAAGTGCATGTAAGAATTGCTTCTCCTCCTCTTAAGTATCCATGTTTCTATGGCATTGACATTCAAACGAGAAAAGAATTAATCGCTGCAAATCACTCTGTAGAGGAAATCTGCCAAATCATCGGTGCAGATTCTCTAACATTTTTAAGTGAAGATGGATTAGTAGATGCAATTGGACGTCCATATGAAGGGAAATACGGCGGATTGTGCATGGCTTACTTTAATGGAGATTATCCGACTGCTCTTTACGATTATGAGCAAGAACTTTTAGAAAGTATGAAATAAAAAAGAAAAGCAGCTTCTACTTCTTTCTATGTAGAAGCTAGCTTCTTTCTGAAAACGGTCGCCCTGGATGGGGAGAAATTAAAAGACGAGGTGTAAAAAACGATGGCGAATGCGTATAAGCAAGCAGGAGTAGATATTGAAGCTGGATATGAAGCGGTATCTCGCATGAAAAAACACGTACAAACAACAATGAGAAAAGAAGTGCTAGGCGGTCTAGGCGGTTTTGGAGGTATGTTTGATTTATCAAAATTGTCATTCGAAGAACCTGTATTAGTATCAGGAACAGATGGTGTAGGTACAAAGTTAATGCTCGCTTTCATGGCAGATAAACATGACACAATTGGCATTGATGCAGTAGCAATGTGTGTAAATGATATCGTTGTTCAAGGAGCAGAACCGTTATTTTTCCTTGACTATATTGCTTGTGGTAAAGCTGAGCCAAGTAAAATTGAACACATCGTCAAAGGGATAGCGGAAGGTTGTCGGCAAGCTGGGTGTTCACTAATTGGCGGGGAAACAGCAGAAATGCCGGGTATGTATTCCAATGAGGAGTACGATTTAGCAGGCTTTACGGTCGGTATTGTTGACAAAAAGAAAATTGTAACAGGCCATTCGATTGAAGCTGGTCATGTATTAATTGGTTTAGCCTCTAGTGGAATTCATAGTAACGGTTATTCCTTAGTGCGTAAAGTGTTGTTAGAAGACGGACAGTTATCATTAGACCGTATATATGGTCGTTTAGAACTACCTCTTGGCGAAGAACTATTAAAGCCAACGAAAATTTATGTCAAACCTATTTTAGAACTATTGAAGAAATGTGAAGTATACGGTATGGCACATATTACAGGTGGCGGTTTTATTGAAAATATTCCACGTATGTTACCGAAAGGAATTGGAGCAGAAATTGACCTTGGATCTTGGAACATTCAACCGATTTTCAGCCTAATTCAAGAGGTTGGAAAGATAGATGAGAAGGAAATGTTCAATATTTTTAACATGGGTATTGGTATGGTAGTAGTGGTGAAAGAAGAAAACGTGAAAGCGGTTGTTCGTCTTCTGGAAGAACAAGGAGAAAAAGCGTATATCATTGGACGCACTGTAAAAGGATCAGGTGTTACTTTTAATGGAGGAATAGATCATGAATAGATTGGCAATCTTTGCCTCTGGAAGCGGATCTAACTTCCAAGCATTCGTTAACGCAGTAGAAGAAAATAGATTACATGCTGAAATTAGTTTGCTAGTATGTGATCAACCCGAGGCGCGTGTTATCGGAAGAGCGCATTATCATCATGTTCCATGCTTTACTTTTTCGGCGAAAGCATATGAATCAAAGAAAGCGTTTGAAAAAGAGATATTAAAAAAGTTACGAGAATACGAGATTGATTTTGTTATTTTAGCGGGATATATGCGTCTTATCGGACCGACATTGCTAGAAGCATATGGGGGAAAAATCATTAATATTCATCCATCGTTATTACCGAGCTTTCCAGGTAAAGATGCTGTTGGTCAAGCATTAGAGGCAGGCGTGAAAGTCACTGGAGTAACGATTCATTATGTTGATGCAGGGATGGATACGGGACCGATTATTGCACAAGAAGCAGTGCAGGTTTCTGCAAATGATACGAGAGATAATTTGCAAAAGAAAATTCAACAAGTTGAACATAGATTGTACATTGATACGGTGAACAACATCATGAAGTCCATGCAAGAATTAACTGTTAAATAGGGGTGTAAAAGAAATGAAAAAGCGTGCATTAGTAAGTGTTTCTCATAAAACAGGAGTAGTAGAATTCGTGAAAGGTTTGCTTGAACAAGGAATTGAAGTGATTTCAACAGGTGGAACGAAAAAATTATTAGAAGAAAATGGCTTACAAGTAATTGGAATTTCTGAAGTAACAGGTTTCCCAGAGATTATGGATGGTCGTGTCAAAACATTACATCCAAATATTCATGGTGGATTACTTGCAGTACGTGATAATGAAACGCACGTAGCAGAGATGAGTGAATTAGGCATTCAGCCGATTGATTTTGTTGTTGTAAATTTATACCCATTTAAAGAGACGATTGCTAAGCCTGATGTAACATTTGCTGATGCGATTGAAAATATTGATATCGGTGGTCCAACAATGATTCGTTCAGCCGCAAAAAATCATAAATTTGTATCAGTGATTGTAGATCCAGCAGATTATGACGTTGTATTAGCTGAGTTAAAAGAAAAAGGTGAGGTTACAGACGAAACAAAGCGTAAATTAGCAGCGAAAGTGTTCCGTCATACAGCGGCATATGATGCACTAATTTCAAACTATTTAACGGAACAAATGGGAGAAGAAAGCCCAGAAACATTAACAGTAACATTCGAGAAAAAGCAAGATTTACGTTATGGGGAAAATCCACATCAAAAAGCAACATTCTATAAAGCACCATTTGCGGTGGCTTCTTCTGTTGCATATGCAGAGCAATTGCACGGAAAAGAACTATCTTATAACAACATCAATGACGCAGATGCAGCGCTTAGCATCGTGAAAGAATTTACAGAACCAGCGGTAGTCGCTGTAAAACATATGAACCCATGCGGAGTTGGTGTTGGAGAAGATATTCATGAAGCATATACACGTGCTTATAAGGCGGATCCAGTATCAATCTTCGGCGGCATTATTGCAGCGAACCGTGAAATTGATAAACGTGTGGCAGAGAAATTACATGAAATCTTCTTAGAAATTATTATTGCACCTTCATTTTCGAAAGAGGCTTTAGAAGTATTGCAAAGTAAGAAAAACTTGCGTCTGTTAACGGTAAATATGGAGAAGACAACAAGCGCAAGTAAAAAACTAACTTCTGTTCAAGGTGGACTTCTTGTTCAAGAAGAAGATACGTTAGAGCTAAATGAAGAGACAATCACAATTCCTACAAAACGTGAACCAACAGAGCAAGAATGGAACGACTTAAAATTAGCTTGGAAAGTTGTAAAACATGTAAAATCAAATGCAATTGTACTAGCAAAAGATAATATGACAATGGGTGTTGGCGCTGGACAAATGAATCGTGTTGGTTCTGCAAAAATTGCAATCTCGCAAGCAGGTAGCAAAGCGCAAGGTAGCGCCTTAGCATCCGATGCGTTCTTCCCGATGCCAGACACAGTAGAAGAGGCTGCGAAAGCGGGGGTTACAGCAATCATTCAACCAGGCGGGTCAATCCGTGACGAAGATTCGATTAAAAAAGCGGATGAATATGGGATTACGATGGTGTTCACGGGTGTACGTCATTTCAAACATTAATAGGCATATAAAAGTACATGAAATTTTATCGGCGCAAATTGAAATATATCGACCGTTTCTCATGAGATATCGGCGTAAATTGAAATATATCGGCGTTTCGACATGAGATATCGACGTATCTACAAAATACGACACGGAAAATAGGGTTGCCCCTATTTTCCGTTTTAAAAGTGGAGGATGAAATATGAATGTATTAGTAATTGGCCGCGGTGGACGTGAACATGCTTTAGCTTGGAAGTTTGCACAGTCTGAGCAAGTGGGAAAGGTGTATGTAGCACCAGGTAATGAAGGGATGCGAGATGTAGCAACACCAATTGATATCGAGGAACATGATTTTGATGCACTTATTTTATTTGCGAAAGAAAACAATATCGGTTTCACATTTGTTGGTCCAGAAATTCCGCTTATGAATGGAATCGTTGATCGTTTTGAAGCAGAGGGGCTTCGCATTTTTGGACCGAATAAAGCGGCTGCTGTAATTGAAGGAAGTAAAGCTTTTGCAAAAGAATTAATGAAAAAATATGATATTCCAACAGCAGCATATGAAACATTCACGGATTATGAGGAAGCAGTCGCATACATAAAAAAAGTCGGTGCACCAATTGTAATTAAAGCGGACGGTTTAGCAGCTGGTAAAGGCGTGACAGTCGCAATGACGCTTGAAGAGGCACTCGAAGCTGCGCGAGAAATGCTGCACGATGTAAAATTTGGTGAGTCGAGTAAAAAGATTGTTATTGAAGAGTTTTTAGATGGACAAGAATTTTCTTTAATGGCATTTGTAAATGGAACAACAGTACACCCAATGGTAATTGCACAAGATCATAAACGTGCTTTTGATGGGGATAAAGGACCGAATACAGGCGGGATGGGAGCATATTCTCCAGTACCGCAAATTCCACAATCAGCGGTTAGTGAAGCGGTTGAGAAAATTTTACATCCAACTGCAAAAGCAATGATCCAAGAAGGCCGTTCATTTACAGGGATTTTATATGCCGGGCTCATTTTAACAAAAGAAGGGCCAAAAGTAATTGAATTTAATGCGCGATTTGGTGATCCAGAAACAGAAGTTGTATTACCTCGCTTGGAAAATGATTTAGTTGATGTATGTCATGCTGTATTGGATAATCGTGAGTTAACACTAAAATGGTCTAAAGAAGCTGTGATTGGTGTCGTACTTGCCTCAAAAGGATATCCGGAATCATATGAAAAAGGTGCTATTATTTCTGGACTAGAGACGTTAGAAGATGTAATTGTGTTCCATGCAGGGACAAAGATGCAGCATGGAGATTTTGTAACAAATGGTGGCCGTGTGCTATTTGTTACATGCAAAGCACATGACTTACAATCTGCCAAAGATCAAGTATATACAGAAGTTGAAAAGATTAAGAGCGATGGTTTATTTTATCGAAATGATATAGGATATCGAGCAATTGGAAATGAAATGACGAGAAGCTAACAGATGTTAGCTTCTTTTTTTGAAAGGAAATAAGGGAGGGAATGTGGAAGGGTTTCAACAGCTTATAAAGAGTCTTGTACCGATAGACAGTTTTTGGCTGCTTGTTTACAGCGTATTTCACCGATGAATAAGAGTAGAATTGCGATGAATAAAGTGAGAGCGGCGATGAGAAGTGGTAAGAAAAAGCTATCAGTTTGTTTTGCGATAACACCTGTTAATATGGGCCCGATAATTTGCCCAATTCCATAAACACCTGTTGTATAACCGATAATTTTATTACTTTCATTTGGCTTGATTCGCTTTGCTTCTGTCGTTGTTAAGATGGTAATCCCAACAAAGGTGCCTCCCAGAAATAATGCGCTTAAAAATGCTCCGAGAACATTTGGAAGGAGGAGTGGGGAAAGGATACTTATCATTTGTAAAATATAAGCAAAAGTAAGGGTACGCGTTGTTCCGTATTTTTGTGCAAGACTTGACCAAAGATAGCTAGATGGAATCACGGCAATTCCAACAATAATCCAGCTACAAGACGCGTAAAAGAGGGAATGTGTCATTCTTTCGACAATCGTAACAAGGAAAGTACCAGTAATGATATAGCCAAACCCTTCAAATCCATAAGCTAAAATAAGCCAAAATAAATAGTTTTTTCTATGATTTGTATGGATTGAAGGAACTTTTGATTTTTTCTCGGTATGTTTCGTATCTTCTTTTAACCATTTCCACACAAAAATAGTTAAACAAAAACTAATAAGTCCTAATCCAATCCAAGCACCTTGCCAATTTGAAGTAGAGTTGAATAACGGAGCGAATACTCCAGCGCAAATAATACCCATTCCAACACCGCTATAAATCATGCCGCTTAGCATGACTTTGTTTCTCTGAAATAAGTAATCTAAAACAATACTGGAAGCAAGAACGAATACAATTGCACTTGTGAATCCGCCGATAAATCGAAGTGAGAACCATATCGCAATAGATGAGGTGAAACCCATAAAAATGGTTGAAAGGACATTAAGAAGTAGACAGTAATGTAAAACTTTTTCACGGTTCATAATCGTTCTAAATCCAATAAAGAATGCTCCAAGCAAATATCCCAAATAGTTACTGGAGGCTAAATATCCAGCTAAATCAGCTTCTACATGAACTTGCTTTTCCATAAAAGAAATAATAGGTGTATAGGCAAATCGATTAATTCCCATAACAGCTATTAAAGAAAATATGCCGGCTACAATCATTTTCCATATGTTTGTTTCGTTCATACAATCCCCCTTCTGAAAAGAACCTCTTATACATATGGTAAGGAAATATATAGGGAGCGTAAAATATCGTTTTTTTATATGTAATATCAAAATAAATGATAGGAAGGAAGAGACATGAATTTACAAGATTTTATAGCTTTTTATATGGTTGCACAAGAGAAAAGTATTTCAAAAGCAGCGATACGATTAAATTTTGTTCAATCAAATATAACGGCAAAAATAAAAAGATTAGAGGCTGAATATGAAGCACAGTTATTTTATAGACACCGAGACGGAGTTACGTTAACACCGGCTGGTGTAAAGTTGTTAACATATGCTGAAAAGATGATTCAATTATTCAATGAATCAAAAAGACAAGTGAAGCATACCGCAGAGCCTGGTGGAGTATTAAAAATTGGTGCTATGGAAACAGCAGCAGCAGTTCGATTACCATCTATTTTATCGCAGTATCATATGCAGTATCCAGAAGTGGAAATTATGCTACAAACGAATAATACGGAAGAGTTAACGAAGAAGGTATTGTTATACGAAATAGAAGGAGCTTTCGTAGCAGATTGCATAGATGATCCAGCTTTAGAAAAGATGGAAGTATTTCAAGAGGAAATGATGTTGCTTTCGAAACGTAATGTGTTATGGAATCGTGAAAGTGCCAAAACGCAGTCTTTTATTGTGTTTCAATCTGGTTGTTTCTATCGAAAAGTCTTGGAGGAATGGTTACTATCTGAAGAAATTGTTCCAAAGAAAGTAATGGAATTAAATTCTTTAGATGGGATTATTGGATGCGTAAAGGCTGGACTTGGAGTATCCATGTTACCGAGGGAAGTAGCAGAGCAATTTGATGGACATAAAGAACTTGTGCATACGCCGTTAGTGAGTGAAAATCGGTTTATTCCCACCTATTTTATTTATCGGAAGGATAGTGTAAAAACAGCAGCATTATGTAAGTTCATTGATGAATTGTTTTTTATAAAAGAGGAGAACAATTATAAAGATGAAAAAGCTCATTGAGAATTCAGTGAGCTTTTTACATATCTTTTTCTTTCTTTAATCTTCCTTTTTGCTTTGCCATTTCGCGAAGCAAATACTCGATATGAGCATTGACGCTTCGAAACTCATCATTCGCCCATTTTTCAATGATTGCGTGTAATTCAGGATCAATACGTAGTGGAAAACTTTTCTTTTTTGCCATAATTACCTACAACCTTTAATATAGACTTCCTGTATTAATAACTGGCTGCGCTCCTTTATCTGAAACGATAGCAACTAATAAGTTATTCACCATGTTTGCTTTACGTTCATCATCTAAATCAAGTATACCTTCTTCATCTAGCTTTTGAATAGAATCTTTCGCCATTTGAACGGCACCTTCAACAATTTCTTTACGTGCAGCCAGTACTGCTTTTGCTTGCTGACGCTGTAGCATCGCATGTGCAATTTCTGTCGCGTAAGCTAAATGTGTTAAACGAGTTTCTAATACTTCTACACCAGCGATTTCTAAGCGCGCTTCTAGTTCACGCTTTAGTTCTTCTGAAATTTCTTCGGCATTTCCGCGTAGTGTGACGCACGTATCATCTTGAAAATTATCATACGGATATTTCGTTGCGACGTGGCGGATCGCTGTTTCACTTTGAATTTCTACGAATTCATCATAATGTTCTACACCGAAAATTGCTTTTGCTGAATCCACAACTTTATAAACAACAACAGCTGCGATTTCAATTGGATTCCCATCAATATCATTTACTTTTAATTTTTTACTATTAAAATTTTCTACGCGAAGGGAAACAGTTTGACGGAAGGATAAAGGAACTGTTAAATATAACCCATTTTCACGAATCGTTCCTAAATAATTACCGAAAAATGTAATGACTTTTGCCTGGTTTGGTGAAACAATTCCAATGCCAGTAGCAAGAATGGCAGCTAAAATGATACAAAGTGCAGCTGCGATAAATACTTCTTGTACGAGGCAAAATACACCGATACCGGCTAAGACTAAGAGCCCGATAATACCTAGAAATCCATTTACATAAAACACCTGTTTTTCTTTCATACAAATCGCCTCCTATTGATATAAAAATGATATCACTTTTATATCATTTAAACAATATCTAAAATGAAAAAATTCAGAAAAATTACAGATTGAGAATGTATGTTCTTATTTATGGTAAAATAAAAAGACTTAGCTGCCCACTGCAGCAGCTAAGTCTTTTTGAGAGCATCTATGACAAATGATTCAAAGCGGTTTGGTCAGAATTGCTTTTTCAATTGCTGACTCAATCTCTTTGTCAGAAGCATCATAACTTCCATTCGACGTTTGTTTGTCAGAACTAGAAGGGGAATCCGCTTCTTGATTAGTATGTCCCGTTTTCTTAAAATCCATGCTAGGAATTTTAAAAGCATTCATATATTTTCCGAATTTCAATGCCTCTACAATTGGACAAAACCGAACAATCCCCTCCGCAATTTTCATCGCACCGCACCATAATAAAACTTGAGACCAAGTACACCACGGTTTACGTACGAGTTTAGCTGTACTACAACTTAACAGAACGAATCCGAGTGTAATTCGAATTAGGGCATTTATTGTCCCGATATTTGGCTTCATCAGAAAAACATTCCTTTCTTAATGAGCTTAGAAATAGAAAAAGTACTATTTCATCTCTTATTGTTCCGCTTAAGTTTTGCGATATGTAATCCAACATTTGACGGTGGAAAAGATGTTGATTAGGGCGTGTGTGTAAGATGTTTTTTTTGTTATAATGTAAGAATGCGTAAAGGAAATGAAAAAAGCCCAGTCCCATTTTTTCGCTATGTAGCTAGCGTTTTTTGGACTACTTTTTTGAATAAATAGGTGATTAGAAAAAAGAAAGGGTGTTTTCATGTACGATATTTCAAAGTGGAAACATGTATTTAAACTTGATCCGAATAAGGAAATAAGTGATGAACATTTAGAGATGATTTGTGAGTCTGGCACAGATGCTGTTATTGTAGGCGGAAGTGATGGAGTTACAATTGATAATGTATTGCACATGCTTGTAAGCATTCGTAGATATGCAGTTCCTTGTGTATTAGAAGTTTCTAATGTGGAAGCAATTACACCAGGATTTGATTTTTATTATATACCAAGCGTGTTGAATAGCCGAAAAGTCGAATGGTTAACGGGTGTTCATCATGAGGCGCTAAAAGAATTTGGAGATATTATGAACTGGGATGAAATTTTCATGGAAGGATATTGTGTTTTAAATCCGGAAGCGAAAGTAGCTCAGCTGACAGAAGCAAAATGTGACTTAACAGAAGATGATGTGATTGCATATGCTCGCATGGCAGACAAGCTGTTACACTTACCGATTTTCTATTTAGAATATAGCGGCATATACGGAGATGTGGAACTTGTTAAGAAAGTAAAGGCAGAATTACAGCAAGCGAAGTTGTATTACGGCGGCGGAATTTCAAATGCGAAAGAGGCAAAAGAGGTAGCACAATATGCCGATACAGTTGTTGTTGGGAATGTCATTTATGAGAATATAAAAGCAGCGTTACAAACAGTAAAAGCTGTAAAAGGAGAGTAGGTGCAAGTAAATATGAGTATGACAGATCGATTATTGAACGGTTTAAACCCAGAGCAGCAAAAAGCGGTACAAACAACAGAAGGCCCCCTTTTATTAATGGCGGGTGCAGGTAGTGGTAAAACACGCGTGTTAACACACCGCATTGCATACTTGCTTGGTGAGAAGGGTGTTGCGCCGTGGAACATACTAGCAATTACCTTCACAAATAAGGCAGCTCGTGAAATGCGTGAACGTATCGATACACTTGTTGGACCTGAGGCAGAAGATATTTGGATTTCTACATTCCACTCTATGTGTGTACGCATTTTACGACGTGACATTGATCGCATTGGAATTAATCGAAACTTCACTATTTTAGATGCAAGCGATCAACTTACTGTTGTAAAAAAGATTATGAAAGAACGTAATATTGATCCGAAAAAATTTGATCCACGTTCTATTTTAGCTCGTATTAGCAATGCAAAAAATGAATTGTTATCTGCAGAGAAGTATGCAAAACAAATTTCAATTGCGGATCCATTTGAAAAATTATCAAGCGATGTGTATACAGAATATCAGAAGCGTCTTTTGAAAAATAATTCATTGGATTTTGATGATTTAATTATGACAACCATTCACTTGTTTGAGCGCGTACCTGAGGTATTGGAATTTTATCAACGTAAGTTTCAATATATTCATGTGGACGAGTATCAAGATACGAACAGAGCGCAGTATATGCTTGTAAATAAACTGGCAGCGCGCTTTAAAAATCTTTGTGTTGTTGGTGATTCAGATCAGTCAATTTATCGTTGGCGTGGTGCGGATATTTCTAACATTCTTTCATTTGAAAAGGACTATGAGAACGCAAAGGTTATTTTGTTAGAACAAAACTACCGTTCCACAAAAAATATTTTAAATGCAGCGAATGCTGTTATTGAGAACAATATAAATCGTAAGCCAAAGAAATTATGGACAGAAAATCAAATTGGGAGCAAGATTTCATATTATCGCGCTGCAACGGAAAAAGATGAGGCATACTTTGTTGCTAAAAAAATTCGTGATGAAGTTCAAATGGGCAACAGAAAGTATACAGATTTTGCTGTATTATATCGTACGAATGCCCAATCTCGTATGGTCGAGGAGATTTTCTTGAAATCGAATATCCCATACAAAATTGTTGGCGGAATTAAGTTCTATGACCGTAAAGAAATTAAAGATATTTTGGCATATTTACGCCTTATTGCGAATCCGGACGATGAAATTAGCTTTGCGCGCATTATTAATATGCCAAAACGCGGAATCGGTGCCACTTCCATTGATAAGATTATTAATTACGGTGTACAAAATGGGATTTCATTAACAGCTGTATTAGATGAAATTGAACATGTTGGTGTGAGTGCGAAAATTACAAAAGCTGTAAAAGAATTTGCGGGTTTATTACACAATTGGGTAAACATGCAAGAATATTTATCAGTTACAGAATTAGTAGAAGAAGTAATCGAAAAAACGGGTTATCGCGACATGCTTAAGAATGAGCGAACTTTAGAATCTGAAGGCCGCTTAGAAAACTTAGACGAGTTTTTATCTGTTACGCAAACATTTGAATCACAAAGTGAGGACAAGAGTTTAGTTGCGTTCTTAACAGACTTAGCACTTGTTGCAGATATCGATCGAGTGGATGAAGACCCAACTGCTGGTGAAGAAGTGATTTTAATGACGATGCATTCAGCGAAAGGGTTGGAGTTTCCAGTTGTCTTCATTATTGGCTTAGAGGAAGGGGTCTTCCCGCATACTCGCTCGCTTATGGAAGAAGATGAAATGCAAGAAGAACGCCGTCTTGCGTATGTAGGGATTACACGTGCGGAAGAGGAGTTATATTTATCGAATGCGCAAATGCGTACATTATTTGGTAGAACAAATATGAATGCAGCATCTCGATTTATTTCAGAAATTCCGACAGAACTAATTGAGCCATTAAATGAAACAAAACCAAAAAGAGAAACATTTGGTGCAAAAGCAAAAGTGGCAGCGACAACAACACGTTCTCGTTCGCAGATTGTAAGGTCAACTGTGAAAACAACAGGAGGAGAGCAAATTGGCTGGGCAGTAGGCGATAAAGCGCTCCATCAAAAGTGGGGAGTCGGTACGGTGGTCAGTGTAAAAGGAGAAGGTGATGCAAAAGAATTAGATATTGCATTCCCAAGCCCGATTGGAATTAAACGATTATTAGCGAAATTTGCACCCGTGACGAAACAATAAGAAAGGAATGAGGATATGTCAAAAGAAGCAGTAAAACAGCGTATAGAAGAACTTCGTGATCTTTTAAATACATTTAATTATCAATATCACGTATTAGACAATCCTTCTGTTTCTGATGCGGAATATGACCGCAACATGCAGGAACTTATAAAATTAGAAACAGAGAACCCAGAATTTATGACAGAAGACTCTCCCTCCGTTCGTGTTGGGGGAGCTGTCCTTGATATATTTGAAAAGGTAACGCATAAATCGCCGATGTTAAGTTTAGGAAATGCATTTAATGAAGGGGATTTACGTGATTTTGATCGTAGAGTTTGTCAAGGAATTGATGGTGCGAATGTAAGATATATTTGCGAATTGAAAATTGACGGCCTTGCAGTTTCTCTTCACTATGAAAAAGGACGCTTTATTCAAGGTTCAACACGAGGCGATGGTATTACAGGTGAAGATATTACCCAAAATTTAAAAACGATTAAGGCAATTCCTTTACGTTTACAAGAAGAAGTAACGTTAGAAGTGCGAGGCGAGGCTTATATGCCGAAGCGTTCATTTGTAAAATTAAATGAAGAGAAAGAGCAAAATGGCGAAGCTGTATTTGCTAATCCTCGTAACGCAGCGGCAGGATCTTTACGTCAACTGGATCCGAAAATCGCAGCAAAACGTAACTTATCTATGTTTGTATATGGACTAGCTGATATAGAAGGAAAAACAATTGCATCTCATAGTGAATCACTAGATTTTCTAGGAGAGCTAGGATTTAAAACAAATCCGAATCGCCGCATCTGTGAGACGATTGAAGAAGTCATTGCTTACGTAGAAGAATGGCAAGAAAAACGTCCCAATCTTGATTATGAAATTGACGGTATCGTAATTAAAGTAGATGATGTAACATTGCAAGAGCGTTTAGGAACGACTGCGAAGAGTCCAAGGTGGGCAATCGCTTATAAATTCCCAGCTGAAGAAGTTGTAACACGATTAACTGGTATCGAACTAAGTGTAGGACGTACAGGGGTCGTGACACCAACTGCGGAACTTGAACCGGTGCGAGTAGCTGGGACGATTGTACGCCGTGCTTCTTTACATAATGAAGATTTAATTCGGGAAAAAGACATTCGCATTGGCGATTATGTCGTTGTGAAGAAGGCAGGCGATATTATTCCTGAGGTTGTGAATGTTGTTTTTGATAAACGAACTGGTAAAGAAGAAGCGTATCATATGCCAACGCACTGTCCTACTTGTGATAGTGAGCTTGTTCGCTTAGAAGAAGAGGTAGCTCTTCGCTGTATTAATCCAGCTTGTCCAGCTCAAATTCGTGAAGGATTAATCCATTTTGTATCACGTAATGCGATGAATATTGATGGGCTTGGAGAACGCGTTATCACACAACTATTTGAAGCAAATTATATTCGAACATTTGCGGACTTATATGGCTTAACGAAAGATCAGTTACTCCAGCTTGATCGCTTTGGTGAAAAATCAGCTTCTAATTTAGTACAAGCAATTGAAGCTTCGAAAGAAAACTCATTAGAGCGCTTGTTATTTGGATTAGGTATTCGCCATGTTGGAGCAAAAGCAGCACGAACATTAGCTGAATATTTTGAAACGATGGATAATCTTGTGAAAGCTGGGGAAGAAGAATTAAAGGCGATTAATGAAATCGGTGAAAAAATGGCGCAATCTATTGTTACGTACTTTGATAATGAAGATGTACTCCACTTAATTCAACAGTTTAAAGATTATGGTGTTAATATGACATATAAAGGTATAAAGCGTGCTGATTTGCAAAATATCGCATCTTACTTTGCTGGAAAAACAGTTGTATTAACAGGTAAACTAGAAGTTATGGGGCGAAGTGAAGCAAAGAAAAAAATTGAAGCATTAGGCGGAAAAGTAACGGGTAGTGTAAGTAAAAGTACAGACCTTGTCATAGCAGGTGAAGCGGCTGGATCGAAATTAGCACAGGCAGAGAAACATAATATTGAAATTTGGAATGAAGAGAGGTTCTTACAAGAGCTAAATAAGTAAGAGGTGCACTTACCATGAAAAAAATAGCATTAGCGGTATTGAGTCTTGGGCTACTTGTAAGTGGTTGTAGCACGGGGCTAAAAAAAGAAGAGAAAATCGTTGAAAAATCGGGTGAGGCGAAAGAACAAGCGATTGTTCCGAAGTATTCTATTTCCGATGATTACTATAAAACGACAGTTCCGTTTGACCCAGGTGAGGCACGTGGCTTAGTTGTACAAGGGTTAAATAGTCGTTTGGATATAGATGAGTTTGAAACAGGTTTAATGCGTATTGCAAAAGAATCATTTAGTACAAAGGATTATTTATTTGGAGGCGGCAAAATTTTAACGGGCCAAAAGGTTCAAATGCTTGTCAAAAGAAAGCGGACAGATGCTGAACAAAAGGAACTGGAAGAAAAACTAAAAAAAGATGCCGTGAAATTTCCTAATATCGGTTTGAATCCACCATTACCAGAGGGTTCAGCGTCATTAGAGGTGAAACATAAAAAAGCCCCAATATATCTTTCCAACATTTTAGAACATGACTATTATGTGCAAAAGAATAATAAAGCTGAGCTTGGTGGGGTTGTAGTTGGCTTAGCGATGAATTCAGTTCAATATTATAATGAAGAGCACGGTTATCCACGTGAAAGTGAAATTTCAAAAAAAGTGATGTTAGAACAAGGAAAGAAAATGGCACAGGAAATTTTAAAAGAGATGCAAAAAGAGGATCCAAAAGTAAAAGAGATTCCAGTTATATTTGCTATTTATCGTCAAGGGCCAAAGTCGACACTTGTACCAGGAAACTTTTTGTCCTATGCCAAACTTGATAAAGGCAGCGATTCGATTGAAGACTGGAATCCAATGAATGAAAAGTATTACTTATTCCCTTCTGAAGCAGCGAAATCTGATAAACGTGAAGATCATGCCATGATGGATAACTTTAAGACGAATCTGAGCAAGTATTTTGAAGGAGATTACAGAGCCGTTGTTGGCACAGGATTTTATAAGGATGATGAATTAAAAGAGATGAAAGTGGACATTCCTGTTCAATTTAACGGAAAAGCAGAAATCATCGGTTTTACTCAATATGTAGCTGGAAGTGTCATGCAGTACTTCCCGAACTATATGAAAGTACAAGTAACGATTAAATCCGTTGAACGTCCAGAAGCGGTAATTGTACGTGAAGCGAAGCAGGACGAACCGTTTGTGAAAATTTTAAATTAAAGAAAAAAAGCTGTTCCATTCATGGAATAGCTTTTTTTCTTTAGTAATTTTGTTATAATTTCTAATGTTACAAATAAAAGGATGAGGGGAAAAGACATGGATGAATTAAGTCTTCAGGTTATCGTTTTACTAGTTGCTTTCGGTTTTTTAGCTTCTTTTATTGATTCTGTTGTTGGAGGAGGGGGATTGATTTCATTACCTGCACTTATGTTTGTAGGATTACCACCTGCTTCAGCGATTGCAACAAATAAATTAGCTTCAACAATGGGGGCATTCACAAGTACAATTTATTTTATTCGTTCAAAGAAAGTTGATTTTCGTATTGTAGGAAAGTTAATCCCATTAACTATTATGGGAGCAATTGCGGGAGCGTTAGTTGTAAAATTTATTCCGCCGGATATTTTACGACCACTTGTATTAGTTATGTTGGTATTTATTGCTATTTATATTATTGTAAAAAAGAATTGGGGAAGCGTCTCTACGTATAAAAAGATGACAAAGGGAAAAGCTTTAATGTTTTACTTTGCAATTTTAATGATCGGATTTTATGATGGTTTTTTTGGTCCAGGTACCGGATCCTTTTTAATTTTTGCATTTTTATTAATTGGTTTGGATTTTATTCGAGCAGCTGCATCTGGAAAAGTTTTAAATTTTGTTAGTAATATTGTGTCGTTCATTACATTTTTATTTTTAGATATTATTCATTTTGAATACGGTATTATTATGGGGTTATCAATGATTATTGGAGCATATTTTGGATCGAGATTTGCAGTGCAAAAAGGTGTTGGGTATGTCCGAACTTTATTTTTATTGGTGACGATTTTGTTAATTGGAAAAAATATTTTAGAATATACGCATGTTTTTTAGGTTCATACTTTTGTATGAATCTTTTTATTATATTTTAAAAATTTATTAATTTTTAAAATATAAGTCTAGGAATATTTGAATAAATCTAAATTATCGTGTAGAATAATGTTGTAAAATGTAAACGTTTTTCTAAGGGGAGGCTAAAAAGAATGGTAGTAGCGTACAAACATGAGCCCTTTACAGATTTTTCAGTAGAGGCTAATAAATTAGCGTTTGAAGAAGGGTTAAAGAAAGTAGAATCTTATCTTGGACAAGACTATCCATTAATTATCGGGGGAGAAAAAATTACTACAGAAGATAAAATTGTTTCTGTAAACCCTGCGAATAAAGAAGAAGTTATTGGTAGCGTTTCAAAGGCTAGTCGCGAATTAGCTGAAAAAGCAATGCAAGTGGCTGATGAGACATTCCAAACTTGGAGAAAGTCGAAACCAGAAATGCGTGCAGACATTTTATTCCGTGCTGCAGCAATCGTTCGCCGTAGAAAACATGAGTTCTCTGCTATTCTTGTAAAAGAAGCAGGTAAACCATGGAATGAGGCGGATGCTGATACAGCAGAAGCAATTGACTTTATGGAATATTATGGTCGTCAAATGTTGAAATTAAAAGACGGTATTCCAGTAGAAAGCCGTCCGATTGAATATAACCGTTTCTCTTATATTCCACTAGGAGTAGGTGTAATTATTTCACCTTGGAACTTCCCGTTTGCAATTATGGCAGGAATGACAACAGCTGCGTTAGTTTCTGGTAATACAGTATTATTAAAACCAGCTAGTACAACACCTGTAGTAGCAGCGAAATTTATGGAAGTTTTAGAAGAAGCAGGCTTACCAGCAGGCGTAGTAAACTTTATCCCTGGTAGTGGTTCTGAAGTTGGTGACTATTTAGTAGACCATCCTCGTACACGTTTCATTAGTTTCACTGGATCACGTGATGTAGGTATTCGTATTTACGAACGCGCTGCAAAAGTACATCCAGGTCAAATTTGGTTAAAACGCGTTATTGCTGAAATGGGTGGTAAAGATACAATCGTTGTTGATAAAGAAGCAGATCTTGAATTAGCAGCGAAATCTATCGTTGCATCAGCATTCGGATTCTCAGGACAAAAATGTTCTGCTTGCTCTCGTGCAGTCATCCATGAAGATGTATACGATCAAGTATTAAATCGTGCAGTTGAATTAACAAAAGAATTAACTGTAGGTAACCCAGCTGAAAAAGGAACAAATATGGGACCAGTAAACGATCAAGCTGCATTTGATAAAGTGATGAGCTATGTTGCAATTGGGAAAGAAGAAGGGAAAATAGTAGCAGGTGGCGAAGGAGACGATTCTAAAGGATGGTTTATCCAGCCAACAATCGTTGCTGACGTTGCAGAAGATGCTCGCTTAATGAAAGAAGAAATCTTCGGACCAGTAGTAGCATTCTGTAAAGCGAAAGACTTTGATCATGCGCTTGCAATTGCAAATAATACAGAATACGGTTTAACAGGAGCAGTAATCTCTAACAACCGTGCACATATCGAAAAAGCACGTGAAGACTTCCACGTAGGTAACTTATACTTTAACCGTGGATGTACTGGAGCAATCGTAGGTTACCAACCATTCGGTGGCTTTAACATGTCTGGTACAGACTCTAAAGCTGGTGGCCCTGATTACTTAGTGCTTCATATGCAAGCAAAAACAACTTCTGAAACGTTATAAGAAGTAACAAAAAGAGCCTGTCCAAAATGTATAACTTTTGGACAGGCTCTTTTTACGTTTATAGTAGCAAGATAAGAACATTTTTGGATTAAGCTGATCCATTGTAATTTTGTGTTGGTATTACAACAAAAGATTATTATTTTGTACTCTTTTGCCGTAGGTCATGTTATGAAATGAATAGAATGCTACAAAATCTATTCAATTCGTCGTATTTTTCTGTATTATTTTTATAGAATTCCTGTATAATACAATTTGAAAGAAAATCTATGGCTAGGCAAGAGGACACTACTTTCAGTTTTGTTGACTGAAAGTAGTGTTTTTTATATTCATAAATATAGTAAAAAGGGTAATAGATACAACTTTTTAGACGGATAAAAATTCTTCTGTACTTATTACATCAGCATATCCTTCATTTAGACTTGCCAAAATGGTGTTATGAATGTAAACAGCGGGAATGGTGGCGTTTTTAAAGAGAAGGTCTTTCGTCGCGCAAGCATCATGGATAACGGTGCAATGAAACCCAAAATCAAAAGCAGCTCTAACGGTAGCATCAATACACATATGTGTCATCATTCCGCATATAATAACACGCTCGATTTTGAATTGCTGTAGTTTTTGTAATAGATTTGTTTCTCGAAAGCTATTCGGATAGTGTTTTAAAATTATCGTTTCATTTTGTAAGGGACGAACGTTTTCGTGAATATGAACACCTTCTGTATCGGGGAGGAAGAAAGTTGCATGATCCCCAAAAGATACATGTTGAATATGAAAAATTGGTTGGTCTGTTTGTCGAAAATATTGTAATAATTGACGAGCATACTCACTAGCTTCTACTGCATTACGTAATTCCATCTTTCCATTCGGAAAATAGTCATTTTGAATATCAACGAGTAACAGTGCTGTTTTCATATTATTTATCGTCCTCCACTATATTTCGTATTCATGTCATTTTATTCAATGAGTCGGGGATATTTTCCTTTTCAGAAGAGAATAAGAGAAGTATTTTACATGTGATGTAAAAATTTCAATAGAAAAATAATTGCTATACTTTAGAAATTTTATGTTGACTCTAACTTTTCTGAGTTTTATAATAAAAAATAATTAAATAACAATTAAATCGATATATTCTTATCCAGAGAGGTGGAGGGACTGGCCCTATGATACCTCAGCAACGGGTTTTTTAATACCGTGCTAATTCCAGCAAGTCTAAAAAGGGCTTGAAAGATGAGAAGATGTGAACGAGTATATGTATAAGTGCTCTCCTTCTTATCTTTTATGACTGATAAGAAGGAGAGCACTTTTTATTTCACCTCGGGAGCTCTACTTCAAGTTGCTATAGCATATGGGAGGGAAGAAAATGATTTCTTTTACAAATGTAAGTAAGGTATATGAATCTGTTGGAGAGCCTGTTCATGCAGTAGAAGATGTAACACTTTCGATTAAAAAGGGAGAAGTGTTCGGTATTATTGGGTTTAGTGGCGCTGGAAAAAGCACATTATTACGCTTAGTTAATATGTTAGAAAGACCGACTTCAGGAACGGTTGCAATAGATGATAAAGATATTACATCTCTAACAACAAAGGAGTTACGACAGTTAAGACAAAGAATCGGAATGATTTTCCAAAGCTTTAATTTATTCAATTCAAGAACAGTGTTTGGAAATATTGCGTATCCACTAAAGTTAGCGAAAGTACCAAAGAAGGAGATAAAAGAAAGAGTAAATGAGCTGTTGAAATTTGTAGGATTAGAAGATAAAGCAAATTATTATCCAGAACAATTGTCAGGGGGACAAAAACAACGTGTTGGGATTGCGAGAGCACTTGCTACATCACCTGATATTCTTATTTGTGATGAAGCAACATCGGCATTAGATCCTGAAACAACAACAGAGATTTTGAATCTATTAAAGAAAATAAACAAAGAATATAAATTAACAATTCTCCTCATTACACATGAAATGCAAGTCGTGAAAGAAATTTGTCACCGCGTGGCAGTTATGGAGAGAGGGAGAGTCATTGAAGAAGGGACATTATTTGATATCTTTACAAAACCAAAAACAAAAACGACTCAAAATTTTGTTCGTTCTGTTGTGAATGACCATTTACCAGAAAGTGTACTAGCAAAAATTCAAAATGGTGGACAGATTTATCGATTAACATTTACGGGTGAAGAGACAGGACAGCCCGTATTATCGTATATTGCCAAAAATTATAATGTGGATGTAAATGTACTCTACGGCAACATTATTGAATTACAAAATGTTTTATTTGGAAATCTTCTTGTCGAACTGCAAGGTGAGCAAAAAGAAATTCAAAAGGCCTTACAACATCTAAGACTACAAGTACAACTAAAGGAGGTTGAAGCACATGCGAGTTGATTGGAGTATATTTTGGCCACGGATTCTTGATGCGACAGGGGATACCCTCTTAATGGTAATTGTAACTCTTATATTTGCTACAATACTTGGTATACCTCTAGGTTTACTTTTATATGTGACAAGGAAAGGTAATTTTTTAGAAAATAAATTGGTCTTTTCTATTCTTAATATTGTTATTAATACGATTCGTCCCATTCCGTTTATTATCTTTTTAGTAGCTTTAAGTCCAATTACAAGAACTGTTATTGGAACAACAATCGGAACAGCAGCAGCGATTTTTCCAATGACACTTGTTGCTTCAATTGGAATTGCCAGAATGGTAGAAACAAACCTTGTTTCAGTGCCGAAAGGAGTAATCGAGGCGGCGCAAGCAATGGGGGCATCACCATTAAGAATTGTGTTTGAAATTCTTGTTCCAGAAGCGTTGGCGCCATTAATTTTAGGGGTTACGTTTATGACTGTTGGCTTAATTGAATTTTCAGCAGTAGCTGGGCTTGTCGGTGGCGGTGGTCTTGGTGATTTAGCAATGACATATGGCTATCAACGCTTTGACACATCAGTTATGTTCGTAACAGTTGTATTGCTTATTATTCTTGTACAATTAGCTCAACATGTAGGGAATTATTTTGCGAAAATATTTTTAAGAAGATCATAAAAAAGAGAAGAGGGATAGAAGATGAAAAAGATAGTAGCGTTTGCATTATCAGCAATTGTAGGAATTACAGCTTTGAGTGGTTGCTCAAATGGGGATGCTGAAGCGAAAGAAAAGGAGAAGGTTGTTCGCATCGGTGTAACAGGAACGGATGGAGAAGCTTGGAGCATTCTTCAGAAGAAAGCTGAGAAAGAAGGTATTAAAGTTAAACTTGTGGAGTTCTCTGATTACACAACGCCAAATAAAGCATTGGCTGATGGGGATATCGAATTGAACTCATTTCAACATATTGCCTTTTTAGAGCAGTTTAAGAAGGAACATAAATTAGATATTACAGCTGTAGGTACAACGCAAATTGCACCAATGGGATTATTCTCCGAAAAGTATAAAAAACCAAATGAAATTCCAAATGGTTCAGAAATTGCGATTCCGAATGATCCAACGAACCAAGCACGTGCATTAAAACTTCTTGATGCAGCGGGCCTATTAAAATTGAAAAAAGATTTCGGCTTATTCGGTGACCCAAGTGGTATTGCTGAAAACCCAAAAAAATTAAAAATTACACCAGTTATTGCGCAGCAAACACCTCGTGTATTAAAGGATGTAGCAGCTTCCATTATTAACAATGGTGTAGCTGGTCAAGCTGGTTTAAATCCAGCGAAAGATCCTATTTTCTTAGAAGATCCAAAAAACGACAGTGCGAAAGCGTATATTAACATCTTCGCAGCTCGCACGAAAGATAAAAATGATCCGACAATCAAAAAAGTGATTGAATTATACCATTCAAAAGAAGTAACGGATGCAATTAAGAAAGAAACAAAGGATGGTTCTATCTCGGTAGATCTTTCACTTGATGAGTTAGAAAAAATCGTGAAATAATAGTGCGTTTAACGGATTAACAGAAGAGACCCCTCCGCTGTTAGCCCGTTCAACATATAATCTTACTTAACAGATGATACCCTAATTTTTTGTACCTTCCAATTCTGTATACCACAAAAAATAACGTCTGTTAAGGAGAGTGGAGAGACCAGGAAATTTCCTGGTCTCTCATCTTTTGCTTAGTCAAAGAAACTAGCTAAATATAAGGTAATCCAAATCATGAAAGGATAGGAGAGTAAGCTGAAAACGAGTATAAGGACTAGTTTCTTTTTTTGAACTTGTATGAAAGAAAATAAATAGAGGGAAAACAGTACAATGATAAATGCTGATATCACTCCAGGGTTGTATGAGCGATACATGAAAAATAAAATTATATGTTGAACAGCGTTAAAGAAAATAGCACCTTGTATGAAAATAACCCAGTAAATACACGATATAATATGAAGTTGGTATAGAATGATAAAGAGCAGAACAATGGTTGTTAATATACAAATTGCTATTAGAAATTGATGCGCATTTATGAAATTGATAGAGAATTGATGAGCGAGATATTGAGGCATACTAATAGATTCTTCAAGATTATGAATGAAAAATAATAAGGGAATAACCCAAATTATCATATTGGTAGATACATGTTTCGTTTTAGGTGTTTTAATCAAATCAATCATCTCCGAGTAAAGGAATAGAAAGCCCCTAAGGAGAGGGCTTCTCATATTGTTATTCAATGGTAATACTTTGCAAGTTGTTTTTCGTAGTTTGTGCTTTTTCTTGTGTACAAGAAGAAAGCTCTTCTTGTAAGATAGTTAGAACCTTCTTAGTGGATTGTTGAATTGGTGTTGGCAATTTCTCTACCATATACATTCCTATTTCTACTTTTATCCGAATGATTTGTCTCAGCAAATCCTCATGCATGAACTACACCTCCAAACCGAATGTTTAGTACATCGCCTTCAAATTTTGCACCTTGAACGGATAAATGCGTTAATGTTTTTGGTAACGTAATGTTTCGTTTGACAGAACCAGCACGAATGATGAGTTCATCCCCTTTTTGGTTTAAGGATAGTTCACTTTTATTAGAGAATGGGATAGAGAGAACAAAGAGATATTCATCTTCATCTTTTTTGACATATTGTGTACGACCGTTAAATTTGACTTCCGTTGGATCGAGTTCATTTTTAAACAAGGCACTCCCTACACGCTCTAACATCGGTAACCCAATGACTTCTTGTTCAAACATGGGAGCTTCATAAATAGGAAGAGGTTGAAAGCTGTCTTGGATGAGTGCTTTATATTTCTTTTGGGAGTCTTTCCATGCTTGAAAGTAGGAGTCAGTGACAGTGTCAGGAATTACACGATTTATCATAATCGCATCGACGTTATAATCATATAAATTTAAATAGGTAAAGCTACGCTGAGCCTCTTTAATCACCATTTTTTCAGGATTTACAACAATGCGAATACTTGTTATATCACGATTGGATAAAAGTTCTCGCATTTCTCCTAGTTGATTGAGTGTGTTTGTTAATTCATCCATAATATCATCTGTAGGAAGAGGAACACCGAGTAAAGGTTGTGCCACAGGACGGACAACCTTTAATACTTTTCTTTTAATAGGAAAGAGTTTTTCCATCCACCATCCGAGCATGTCAGGAAAACTTAACATAGCAAGTGTTTCTCCCGTTGGTGCACAGTCAATAACGATAACGTCATATGTTCTTTTCTTATAGTAATCAAGTACGCGAAGTAAACTAATAAGATCTTCCATACCAGGAAACATCGTTAATTCCTCAGTTGTAATATCATCAGCTGCTTTTGATGTAAACAGCAGTGTAATATACTTTTGTAATTTCCCCCAGCCTTTTTCCATTTCATAAATTGTATTGATTTCTTGTGCCCATAAATTTTCACGAATTTCTACTGGCTCAGAAGATAACTTTATGCCAAATGAATCACCTAAACTATGAGCTGGATCAGTGCTCATTACTAAGGTTTTTAATCCTTGTTTTGCGCTTTGAAGTGCTGTTGCTGCTGAAATACTAGTTTTTCCTACGCCACCTTTACCTGTATACAAAATAATTCTCATATTTATATCCCCTTTGTTTCGGTAGTCGAATATTACGGGTTTCGAAATATATGTTGAATAAAAGACCCGTAAAGGGCTTTATTCAATCGGAATATTTTTCATCTTAGGTGTAGGAAGCTTTTCGATTTGTTTTTGTTGTGACATAGAGATGTGATTCATAATCTTTTGGAAGATTTGCAGTAAGAATGCTTTTTCTTCTTCTGATAATGCTTCTGTCACAAGATGAAAGTAATGAGCTGCGTTTTGCTTCACTTCTTGAACGAGTAGCATACCTGACTCTGTTAAGCGAATCAATACAATGCGTCGGTCACTTTCATTTCGATAGCGCTCAATATACCCTTTCTTCACAAGACGATTGACAACACCGGTTGTTGTGCTCATTGGGATATCGAGAAGTTCAGTGATTTTCGTCATTGTAATATCTGTATTTCGTTCCATCCATAACAGGCAGAATACTTCTGTTTTAGAGAGTGATAAATCAAGGCTTACCCATTCTTCTGGATAGAAAAGCTTCTTGGCGTTATCTAGCAGCAAATCTAAAAAATGTTCATATTGCAACAATTATTTCCACTCCCGTATATTTCGAAGTTCGTAATATTTATTTTTATTCTATGTTTGATTGAAATAAATGTCAATCTTATTTGAATGTTTTTTCGGATTAGTTCGAAAATAAGTTGTGAAGTGAGAAAATTTTATGATAGATTAATAAAGAGAAAAAAATTACATAAAAATCCATGATGATAAGTATATTTATCTATAATGGAGATGTAGCTACAAGGGGGAGAACAATGAGAAGGAGAAATACGCAAGCGTTCACGTTTTTAGCATGGACTTCGTTTGTTTGTGCGCTTTCAGGTATGTTAATTGGTATTTATACATTAGATGAAACGCTTAGTGTAAAAGGATACTATTTAATAGGTACACTATTTTTAACAATGTCATGTTTTGTACTTCAAAAAACAATTCGTGATAATGAAGAAGATAACGAAAGATTTCCGAAAAATAAACCATTAGATAAAGAGTGATTTACGAGAAAGGCAAAAGCCTTTCTTTTTTTATGTAAAAGTGCTATAAGTGCCATGTGTTGACTTGCTTGAAGTACTGAAAATTTGGTATCATCAATAGTATTGTAGATTGAACGATATATTATGGAGGTGGCCTAGCCGTGTCAAGAATTTCCGTTGAGAATGTAAAGCATGTAGCGCATTTAGCGCGTCTTGCCATTACAGATCAAGAAGCAGAAAAGTTTCAAAAACAACTCGATGCAATCGTTACTTTTGCAGAACAGTTAAATGAATTGGAGACAACAAATGTCAAACCAACAACTCACGTATTAACGATGAGAAATGTTATGCGTGAAGATGTGCCAGAAAAAGGTTTACCAGTAGAAGAAGTATTAAAAAATGCACCGGATCACAAAGAGAATCAAATCCGTGTTCCAGCAGTATTAGAATAGGGGAGGGGAATTTCGATGTCATTATTTGATCATTCTGTATCAGAGTTACATAAGAAATTAAACAACAAAGAAATTTCCGTTACGGATTTAGTAGAAGAGTCTTACAAACGTATTGCGGATGTTGAAGATAACGTAAAAGCGTTTCTTACATTAGATGAAGAAAACGCGCGTGCGAAAGCGAAAGAATTAGATGCAAAAATTGGTGCTGAAGATAATGGTCTATTATTCGGTATGCCAATCGGTGTTAAAGATAACATTGTAACAAAAGGTCTTCGTACAACTTGTGCAAGTAAAATATTAGCAAACTTTGATCCGATTTATGATGCGACAGTTGTGCAGAAGTTAAACGAAGCTGACACAATTACAATTGGTAAATTAAACATGGACGAGTTTGCAATGGGTTCTTCCAATGAAAACTCTGGTTTTTATGCTACGAAAAACCCATGGAATTTAGAGTATGTTCCGGGTGGTTCTAGCGGTGGTTCTGCAGCAGCAGTAGCAGCAGGAGAAGTATTATTCTCTTTAGGTTCTGATACAGGTGGTTCTATCCGTCAGCCAGCTGCATATTGCGGTGTCGTAGGATTAAAACCAACTTATGGACGTGTATCTCGTTATGGTTTAGTCGCATTTGCATCTTCACTTGATCAAATCGGACCAATTACACGTACTGTAGAAGACAATGCATACTTATTACAAGCTATTTCAGGTATTGACCGTATGGATGCAACTTCTGCAAATGTTGAAGTAGGTAACTATTTAGCCGGTTTAACAGGCGATGTAAAAGGTTTACGTATTGCTGTACCAAAAGAATATTTAGGAGAAGGTGTTGGCGAAGAAGCTCGTGAGTCAGTACTAGCTGCTTTAAAAGTATTAGAAGGTATGGGTGCAACTTGGGAAGAAGTATCCCTTCCACACTCTAAATACGCGCTAGCAACGTACTACTTAATTTCTTCTTCTGAAGCGTCTGCTAACTTGTCACGCTTTGATGGCGTACGCTACGGTGTTCGTTCTGATAATGTGAATAACTTAATGGATCTTTACAAAAATACGCGTAGTGAAGGATTTGGAGACGAAGTAAAACGTCGTATTATGCTCGGTACATTTGCGCTTAGCTCTGGTTACTATGATGCATATTACAAAAAAGCACAACAAGTACGCACATTAATTAAAAATGACTTTGAAAATGTATTTGCAAATTACGATGTGATTATTGGACCAACAACGCCAACTCCAGCGTTTAAAGTGGGCGAAAAAATTGATGATCCAATGACAATGTATGCAAATGACATTTTAACAATCCCAGTAAACTTAGCAGGTGTTCCAGCGATTTCTGTTCCATGTGGATTCGGTGCTAACAATATGCCACTTGGTTTGCAAATCATTGGTAAACATTTCGATGAAGCGACAATTTACCGCGTTGCACATGCATTTGAGCAAGCAACAGACTATCATACAAAAAAAGCAAGTCTGTAAGGAGGCGAGCATAGATGAATTTTGAAACAATTATTGGTTTAGAGGTTCACGTTGAGTTAAAAACAAATTCGAAAATTTTCTCTGCGAGTCCAACAGAATTCGGAGCGGATCCAAATACACAAACAAGTGTAATTGATTTAGGATACCCAGGGGTACTTCCAACTTTAAACAAAGAGGCAGTAAACTTTGCAATGAAAGCTGCAATGGCTTTAAACTGTGAAATCGCAACAGAAACGAAGTTTGACCGTAAGAACTATTTCTACCCAGATAATCCGAAAGCATACCAAATCTCTCAATTCGATAAACCAATTGGGGAAAACGGCTGGATTGAAATCGAAGTAGGCGGCAAAAAGAAACGAATCGGTATTACTCGTCTTCACTTAGAAGAAGATGCAGGTAAATCAACGCATACAGGTGAAGGTTACTCATTAGTAGACTATAACCGTCAAGGTCTTCCGCTAATTGAGATCGTATCTGAGCCAGATATGCGTACGCCAGAAGAAGCATATGCATACTTAGAAAAATTAAAATCAATCATTCAATACACTGGTGTATCTGATTGTAAGATGGAAGAAGGTTCTCTTCGCTGTGATGCAAACATTTCCCTTCGTCCAGTCGGACAAGAGAAATTTGGTACAAAAGCAGAGCTGAAAAACTTAAACTCTTTCACTTATGTTCAAAAAGGTCTTGAGTTTGAACAAACTCGTCAAGAAAAAGAATTATTATCCGGTGGTATCATTCAGCAAGAAACACGTCGTTATGATGAAGTGACAAAGAAAACAATCTTAATGCGTGTAAAAGAAGGATCTGACGATTATCGTTACTTCCCAGAACCGGATTTAGTTGAACTTTATATTGATGAGGAATGGAAAGAACAAGTTCGTGCTTCCATTCCTGAACTTCCAGATGCTCGTAAAGCACGTTATGTTGCAGAACTTGGTCTGCCACCTTACGATGCACATGTATTAACTTTAACAAAAGAAATGTCTGATTTCTTTGAGGAAACAGTTGCAGGCGGTGCAGATGCGAAGTTAGCATCAAACTGGTTAATGGGTGAAGTGCTTGCATACTTAAACAAACAACAAAAAGAATTAAAAGATGTAGCATTAACACCTGCTGGGCTATCTAAAATGATTCAATTAATCGAGAAAGGTACGATTTCTTCTAAAATTGCGAAGAAAGTATTTAACGAGTTAATTGAAAAAGGTGGAGATCCAGAAGAAATCGTGAAAGCAAAAGGACTTGTTCAAATTTCTGATGAAGGTACACTTCGTAAGATTGTAACAGAAATCCTTGATAATAATGAACAATCTATTGAAGACTTTAAAAATGGTAAAGACCGTGCAATTGGTTTCTTAGTTGGTCAAATTATGAAAGCGACAAAAGGACAAGCAAACCCACCGCTTGTTAATAAAATCTTATTAGAAGAAATAAATAAGCGATAAAAGAAAAGCGTAGGCGGTTCGATTAGAAGAAGAAGGCGTTGAAGCCTTCGAAAGAGAAGTGTTTTTTTGCTTCGCCGGAGGAGAAACGCCTGATCCTTCTAGCCGCAGGAACTAGGCAGTGATGAAAGATCAAGGAGAAAAACACCCGCATGTGGGTGTTTTTTTCTGTAAAATGTGGGAAAATGTTTGTATAGCAACTATGGTATGATAGTTGCAAAAAGGTGGGAATAATGATACATCTAGACATATAAAGTTTTTTATCTTATGAAAAAATAGATCATTAAGATTCCCATGTTTTCCATAAAACAAACAGTAATAGTGATGAAGAATGATATGATTTGCGAATGCATAGCGATATGAACCCTGGTTCTTACTTGTCCTTTTCAATTGGGATAAAAGAAGGATATGGAGATGAGAGGAGGCAGGCATAGGAAGGCTGGAGAAAAGTTGAATATATTCTTTTTCCTGAATTGATGAATGAGAAAATTCCTGTGCTAATACATGATGAAACGAGCAAGAATAATTTATAATCCTACTTCTGGTCGTGAGCTATTTAAAAAGCATTTACCAGAAGTATTACAGAAATTAGAACAAGCTGGATATGAAACATCCTGTCACGCGACAACAGGGCCTGGAGACGCAACAATTGCGGCGAGGCAAGCGGCAGAACGTAAATTTGATGTAGTCATTGCAGCAGGCGGTGATGGGACTTTAAATGAAGTGGTAAATGGTTTAGTAGAGCATGAACATCGTCCGAAGTTTGGAATTATTCCAGTTGGAACAACGAATGATTTTGCACGTGCTATTGGTGTTCCACGTTCTATTGAAGAAGCGGCAGATATTATCTGTGAAGGGAAAACGGTTCCGTTAGATCTTGGTAGAGCAAACGATACATATTTTATTAATATTGCTGGAGGCGGACGTATTACAGAGTTAACGTATGAAGTGCCAAGCAAATTAAAAACAGTGCTAGGACAATTAGCATATTACTTAAAAGGAATTGAAATGTTACCGTCATTACATCCAACGTATGTTGAGATTGAGTATGATGGAAAGTTGTTGCAAGAAGAAATTACGATGTTTTTAATTACAAATACACGTTCAGTAGGTGGATTTGAAAAGGTAGCACCATATGCTTCTATTAATGATGGGTTATTTGACTTGTTAGTACTGAAAAAAGGGTCAATAGCGGATTTAATTAAAGCGGCAACGCAAGCGCAGCGCGGTGAGCATATTAATAATCCAAAAGTATTATATACGCAAGCAAATCGTATTAAAGTGCATTCTCCTGATAAGTTAATGATCAACTTAGATGGTGAATACGGTGGAGATGCACCGATGGAGTTTGAAAACATCTATCATTGCTTAGAACTATTTGTTCCTGAGCAGAAAGAGGACGCCTTATAATGGCATCCTCTTTTTTCTATAGCATATTATTGCTTTGTATCATACATATAGGCGCGTGTCCATGGAATATCATCATTAATCCCTTTCGTAAATACGAATTGGTGTAAGTCGATATTGCCTGTATAGAATGAAGCTGCGCAAGCATTTAAATAGAGGCGCCACATCCGGATGAAGCGTTCATCTTTCGTTTTGCGAATTTCATCAAGTGCATTTTCGAAATTTTTGGCCCAGTGTTCCAATGTTTTACCGTAGTGTCTTCGTAAGCTTTCCACATCCACGAGGAACATTTTTTGATTCGTGATGTTTGTAATTAATTCACTAACAGCTGGAACGTATCCACCAGGGAAGATATATTTTTCAATCCATCCATTTGTAGCTCCATCTGTTGGGGAAGTAATACAATGTAGTACAGAAACACCACCGTCTGTTAATAGACGATTTACTGTATGAAAATATTCAGTAATACGATCTTTTCCCACATGTTCAATCATACCAACACTTACAATTTTGTCGAACTTGCGATTTGTAATGTCACGATAATCAAGTAAGGCAACTTCCACTAAATCAGTAAGGCCTTCTTGCTTAATTCTTTCAGTAGTTTTTGCGTACTGTTCTTCACTTAATGTTACGCCCATTGCCTTCACGCCGTATTGCTTCGCGGCTGCTGTAATCAGTTCTCCCCATCCGCATCCGATATCTAATAAAGTATCTCCTTTACGAAGATTTAATTTTTTTAGAATGTGATTTACTTTATTATGTTGAGCTGTTGTTAAGGAGTCATCAGGATGCTGAAAATAAGCACAAGAATATGTCATTGTGTCATCAAGCCATAGTTTATAAAAGTCGTTTCCAATATCATAGTGATGAGTAATGTCTTCTTTATTTTTCTTCTTTGAAAAATTCCATTTACTTGTGAAATATTGTAGCTTACTATTTCCTAAAAAGCTTTCTTGACTTTTGTAAATGGACTCAATTGCTTTTTCAAGATCACCCTTTAATTCAATATCTCCATTCATATAAGCTTCGCCGAATGCGATAGATGGGTCTTTGGCAAGTTCTTTTTTGGAAAGTGGTTTATGGAATGTAATTTGAAATAGAGGTTCTCCTTCACCATATTGAACTGTTTTTCCATCCCAAAGCGTCACTTCAATAGGGTCTGAAAAGAGATTTTCTAATATTTTTCGATAAAACATTTCTTCAACCATATAAACATCTCCTATAATAATATAAAAATTGTAGGAAACTATCATGATAGTTAATAAAGTTAAATAATTAGCTAATTACGATGAAAGTAATTCTACGCCTTTCCAAAATGATAGTCAAATGATTCGATTTGGATTGTAAATTAGAAGTTTGTTTGTTTTTTATGGCATATTTACAATATATTCATTTTTTATCCATATTTCCTTGTTACAATGGGAGAGAGAAGAAGGGAAGGGTGGGGTGTTATGGAGAAGATAAAAGCAATATTATTTGATAAAGATGGTACATTAATGGATTTCCATTCCATTTGGGTAAAAGTAGCCGAAGAACTTGTCGCTCAACTTATAAAGGTATATAATTTGCCACAATCTTTGCAACAAACGCTTTTACATGAAATAGGTGTAGAAGAAAATTTTGTTCATCCTGAGAGTGCCTTAGCAGCTGGAACAAGTCGTGATGTAGCAAAAGTATTTTGTGAATATATTCCATCAGAAAGAGAAGAGGATATGCATCAGTGGGTGAGTCAGCAATTATTTACTCTTATGTATGACCACCGCTTTCATATGAAAATGACAGCGAATATTCCGGAAATTTTACAAACGTTGAAAGATAGAGATTTTATTTTAGGCGTTGTAACAGCTGATGATTTAGCGCCTACAGAATTATTTTTGAAGCAATATCAATTGGAATCTTTCTTTGATTGTATAATTACTTCTGACACTTTCTCAGCACAAAAGCCAGATAAGAAAATTATAGAATTCATTTGCGAAAGGTTCCATCTCATACCGTCAGAAGTTGCTGTTATTGGAGATACACCAACAGATTTACATTTAGCGAAAAATAGTGGGGATTGTTATGCAATCGGTGTGCTATCTGGGACTGGGGATTATCAAACTTTAGCACCGCTTGCAGATCTTATATTGGATTCGGTAGGAGATCTGATTTCAAGTTCTGGTACACTTCTTTTTGAACAAGTAAAGCCTAATAGATAAATAAAATAAGTCTATAATGACTTGAAATAAGTCGTTATAGACTTATTTTTTGTGTCGAAATATAAAGAAAAACGGAAGAATGCTAGGTTCATAAGTTGGCATACATTTTGCAATAAATATAAGAAAAAACATTGTATAGAAAAGGATGGGAAAAACGATGAGTATAAAAAAATATGCAAAAGTAAATGAGCAAATTCCAGGACCAAAGGCAGCTTCTCTATTAGAACGTCGTCAAAATATTATACCAAGAGGTGTGAGTAATGGGATTTCAACATTTGTACAATCAGCAGATGGAGCACTTGTAACAGATGTCGATGGAAACCAATTCATCGATTTTGCAGGTGCGATTGGAACGATTAATGTAGGACATTGTCATCCGGCAGTAACAGAAGCACTTCATAAACAAGTAGGTCAATATATTCATACTGGCTTTAATGTTATGATGTATGAACCGTATATTGAGTTAGCAGAGAAATTAGCTAGATTAGCACCAGGGAATTTTGATAAGCAAGTATTATTTTTAAATAGCGGTGCGGAAGCAGTTGAAAATGCGGTGAAGATTGCTCGTAAATATACGAGAAGATCCGGTATTATTGCATTTTCAAAAGGGTTTCATGGTCGCACATTAATGACGATGACGATGACAAGTAAAGTGAAACCTTATAAATTTGGTTTTGGACCATTTGCCCCTGAAGTATATAAAGCGCCGTTTCCATATGAGTATCGCCGTCCAGAAGGTTTGACAGATGAACAATATGATGACTTTATGATTGAGGAATTTAAGAACTTCTTCCTATCAGAAGTAGCTCCAGAAAGCATAGCTGCTGTTGTAATGGAACCTGTTCAAGGTGAGGGTGGTTTTATCGTGCCAAGTAAAAAGTTTGTTCAAGAAGTACGCCGTCTTTGCTCGGAACATGATATTTTATTTGTAGCTGATGAAATTCAAACAGGTTTTAGCCGGACAGGAAAATATTTTGCAATTGATCATTACGATGTTGTACCAGACTTAATTACGGTTTCTAAATCATTAGGGGCTGGAGTACCAATTAGTGGAGTTATTGGTCGTAAGGAGATAATGAATGAAGCAGCGCCAGGCGAGCTTGGAGGAACGTATGCGGGAAGTCCACTTGGCTGCGTAGCGGCATTAGCTGTTTTAGATATTATTGAGAAAGAAAAATTAAATGATCGAGCTATATATATCGGAAAAATTGTAATGGATCGATTTGAAGAGATGAAGAAGAAATATCATTGTATTGGTCATGTTCGTGGATTAGGGGCAATGTGTGCATTTGAACTTGTGAAAGATCAAAGTACGAAAGAGCCGGATAAAGCTTTAACTGCAAACTTATGTGCCGAAGCGAATAAACGCGGCTTGCTTTTATTATCAGCAGGAACTTACGGAAATGTTATTCGTATTCTTATGCCGCTCGTTATTACAGATGAGCAATTGGAAGAAGGGCTTACCATTATTGAAGAATCTTTACAAGCCTGTTATCAACAAGCAAATATAACTCGTGTATAAAGAGTAGATGCATAACACATTTGCAATTATTCTCGTTTACTCTCTTGAAAATACAGAAAATTCCCTTAAATTAAGATTTAGATTTATAATGGAATGTAAGAAGTAAATAATTGGAGTAAGGGATTGACTTTGAGGAGTGGCTAGAATGGTTGCAGAAAAGGAAAGAGCGTATATGGATTTAAAAGATGTATTTGAATATGCATTTGACGAAATCTTTGTTACAGATGAGAAAGGGATTGTTGTACGTGTCAATAGTACATGTGAAAGGCACTATCAATTGTCCGCGAAAGAATTGATTGGGAAGCATGTGAAAGATTTGCAAAAAGAAGGGATTTTTTATCCATCTGCAACATTAGAAGTCATTGAGAAGAAGAAACCAATTGAACTTGTTCAGACAACAAAATCAGGCGAGTATTTACATGTTCGTACAAGACCTGTGTTTGATGCAGAGGGAAATTTACGCAGAGTCATTAGTTATTCTCGTGATCTTACTGAACTCTATCAATTACGGAAAAAGGTAGAGGAGATGGATCACCAATTAAAGACATATAAAAGAGAATTACGAGAAACATATGAACACGAAGGACTTATTTTTAAAAGTGTAGCTATGCAGAAAATAGTCAAAACTATCAAAAAAATATCTATGGTAGATAGTACAGTCCTCATTTTAGGTGAGACTGGTGTAGGAAAGAGTAGATTAGTACGTCATTTACATGAAATCAGTCATCGAAAAAATGAAATGTTCTATGAAATGAACTGTGCGACATTGCCAACAAATCTTATTGAATCAGAGCTATTTGGATATGCTGGAGGGTCCTTTACAGGTGCCAATCGTGAAGGGAAGAAAGGGATATTAGAACTAGCGCATAAAGGAACGCTCTTTTTAGATGAAATAGGAGAAATGCCGCTAGAAATGCAAGCGAAATTATTACAAGTGTTACAGGAAAAAACATTCCGCCCAGTAGGGGGGAGAGAATTAAAAAAGGTAGATGTTCGTATTGTAGCAGCGACGAATAGAAATTTAGCAGAAATGGTGAAACAAGGGACATTTCGAAAAGACTTGTTTTACCGCCTAAATGTCATACCGATTCAAATTCCGCCGCTTCGTGAAAGAACAGAGGACATTTTGCCATTAGTTTATCATTATTTACAACACTTTAATGAAAAGTATGGGCGAAATGTAAAATTAGCCCCTAGTACATTACAAATGTTTGTAGGATATCCTTGGGAAGGGAATAATCGTGAAATTGAGAATGTAATTGAGCGGCTCGTTATTACTGCTGACGATGTTGTTACGATAGAAGATTTACCAGTATCTATGCAAGAAGTAACGATTGAACAATCCGGTCAAAGCCTCTACCAAATGTTGGAGGAAGTAGAGCGGAATATTATTTTAAAAGCATATAAAACATATGGATCAAGCTATAAAGTAGCAGAGTTCTTGAAAATAAGTCAATCGGCAGCTACTCGGAAAATTAAGAAGTTTATAGGAGGGGAATTTGTAGTTGGGAGAGAAGAAGAAACTTAAAAAGGTGTTATCACGTTTTGATGTTCTTTTTCTCGCGATCGGTGCAATGCTTGGATGGGGCTGGGTTGTACTCTCGGGGGATTGGGTTACATCTGCTGGTTCAATGGGAGCTGTAATTGCCTTTATTATTGGGGGATTACTTGTTACTTTTGTTGGATTAACATACGCTGAACTTGCTTCCGCGATGCCGGAAACAGGCGGTGGTTTATTGTATGTACGTAAGGCATTTGGAAAGAAGGCGGCTTTTGTTGCATCATGGGCAATCATACTAGGATATGTATCTGTCGTTACCTTTGAAGCTGTTGCATTACCGACAGTGGTAGATTATGTATTACCTCATTATCAAAGTATTTATTTATGGACGATTGCTGGTTGGGATGTATACTTGACATGGGCGATGATTGGAATGGGTGGTGCCCTTTTCATTACAATTATCAATTATTTTGGTGTAAAGACAGCAGCCGTGTTTCAAAGTATATTTACCATCTTTATTGTAGCCATAGGAATTATGCTCGTTTTTGGCGCTGGTTTCAACGGCGATACAAAAAATTTAGAACCGTTTTTTATAAATGGTACAGGCGGAGTGATGGCTGTTCTTATTATGGTTCCATTTTTATTTGTTGGATTCGATGTAATCCCGCAAGTTGCTGAAGAAGTAAATCTTCCATTTAAAGAAATTGGGAAAGTTTTAATCTTTTCTGTCATTTGTGCCGTGGTTTTCTATCTTTTCATAGCATTAGGTGTATCGATGGCGTTAAATCAAAAAGATTTTCTTCAAACAAAATTAGCAACAGCAGATGCTATGGGAGCAGTGTTCGGTTCTAAAATATTTGCGAATATCTTAATTTTTGGTGGCTTAGCTGGTATTATTACGAGTTGGAATGCTTTCATCATTGGAGGCAGTCGTGTATTATATGCAATGTCGAAAGAAGGAATGATACCAGCGTGGTTTGGAAAAGTGCATCCAAAATATAACACACCTTCTCATTCTATCATCTTTTTAGGGATGCTATCTTTTTTTGCACCATTATTAGGAAGACCAGCACTTGTTTGGATTGTAGATGCAGGTGGACTTGGCATTGTTGTTTCTTACTTATTAGTCAGTCTATCCTTTTTCATATTGCGAAAAAGAGCACCGAAGATGAAGCGGCCATTTCAAGTAAAGAATGGAAGAATAGTTGGAAGTATTGCAATTATATTAAGTATTGGCTTTATTGTATTATATATGCCGGGCATGCCAGCGGCGCTAATTTGGCCATATGAATGGTTAATGGTACTAGGCTGGGTAATTTTTGGAGGTTATTTCTTTATTAGAATGCTTCTCGGTAAGTATGAAAGAAACACTTTAAAACAGGAAAGTATAGAGGAGGAAGAGAATTTTGGATAAGAAAGCGACATATGTAAATTTAGATCAAAAAGCAATGTATATAAATGGTGAATGGATTCAATTAGAGGAACAAATTGAAATTCATAATCCAGCAACACAAGAAGTATTTGCCGCTGTTCCGAAAGGTGGAGTGACAGAGGCGAAGCAAGCCGTTGATGCTGCGCATGAGGCTTTTAAATCTTGGTCGAAATTAACAGCGGCTGAGCGTGCGGAGAAATTAAGAAAATGGTTTACACTTATTGATGAAAATAAAGAAGAAATTGCTGCTATTATGACGAAAGAACAAGGAAAGCCGTTTCCTGAGGCACTTGGAGAAGTAAATTATGCGAATAGCTTTGTAGAGTGGTATGCAGAAGAAGGAAAACGTGTATACGGTGAAATGATTCCAGCTTCTCATCCGAATAAACGCATTTTAGTAACGAAACAACCTGTTGGGGTTATTGCAGCCATTACACCATGGAACTTCCCAGCGGCAATGATTACAAGAAAAGTGGCACCAGCACTTGCTGCAGGCTGTACAGCAGTTGTAAAACCTGCTAGTCAAACCCCGTTAACAGCGCTGAAATTAGCGGAATTAGCACATAAAGCTGATATTCCAAAAGGTGTTTTAAATATTGTAACAGGTAGTGCTAAAGCGATTGCTGATACTTGGATGGAAGATGGCCGCGTAAGAAAGGTTTCCTTTACAGGATCAACGGAAATTGGAAAAGAATTAATGTCTAGCGCTGCGAAAACGATGAAGAAAGTGTCACTTGAACTAGGAGGACACGCTCCATTTATCGTGATGAATGATGCGGATTTAGATAAAGCTGTCGAAGCGGTAATTGGGTCGAAATTCCGTAATGCTGGGCAAACATGTATCTGTACAAACCGCGTTTTTGTACAGGAAGCAGTATATGAAGAATTTGCAGCGAAATTCAAAAACGCAGTTGCACAGCTAAAAGTTGGAGATGGTTTTGGAGAAGGGACAACTGTAGGACCGCTTATCGATGCAAATGCAGTAGAAAAAGTACAAGAGCATATTGAAGATGCAGTGAAAAAAGGCGGCGAAATATTATATGGGGGCCAAACGGTTACAGAATTAAATGGTCACTTCATTGAACCAACTGTTATTGGCGGCGCAGATGATACGATGCTATGTATGACAGAAGAAACATTTGGTCCAGTAGCGCCAGTAGCGAAGTTTAAAACGGTAGAAGAAGTGATTGAACGTGCGAATAATACACCATATGGTTTAGCGGCATATATATTTACAAAAGATATTACTCAAGCATTCCAAATTAGTGAAGCATTAGAATATGGAATTATCGGTTTAAATGATGGACTTCCATCTGTTGCGCAAGCTCCGTTTGGTGGATTTAAAGAAAGCGGGATTGGTCGTGAAGGCGGTCACTTTGGAATCGAAGAGTATCTAGAAATTAAATATATTTCATTAGGATTATAATGCGAACAATCTTGTTTAGGAGAAGATAAAAATATATACTAGAATCTCTATAATTTAACAAAAAGATGAGGGGTTCTAGATGATATATTGGTTATTATTACTCGTAACAATTATATTTGAAATCGCTGGAACGGTCGCAATGAAGTTATCAAATGGTTTAACGAAGTTTGTTCCAAGTGTATTCATTTTTGTATGCTATGGCATTTGTTTTAGCGTTTTTGCCATTGTCGTAAAAAAGATTCATCTAAGTATTGCTTATGCGATCTGGTCCGGTTTAGGCACATTATGTATTACAATCATTAGCGTTTACTTTTTTAAAGAACATATTAGCTTGTTTCAAGCGTTTTGTATTTTGTTCATTGTATTAGGTGTAATCGGATTAAAAGTTTCATCAGCAACATAAAAGCTGTCTTCCAATTTTCGGAAGACAGCTTTTTGTTCTTTATTAAAACGCCCAATTCCCTTTACGGAAGATAGGCTCATGTTTCCCGTCAGCTGTAATACCGTCGATATCAAGCTCAGCTGAACCAATCATGAAGTCTTCGTGTGTAATGCTAGCATTTGCTCCGTTTGCTGCAAGTTCCTCTTTCGTCATTGTTTTTCCGCCCTCTAAGTTAAATGCATAAGCATTTCCAATTGCTAAATGACAAGATGCATTTTCATCAAATAGCGTATTGTAGAATAGAATATTTGTATTTGAAATCGGTGAATCATGCGGCACTAAGGCAACTTCTCCTAAGAAGTGAGAACCTTCATCTGTTTCGATTAAATGTTTTAACGCTTCTTCGCCAACGTCTGCTTTATAGTCAATGATGCGACCATTTTCAAAAGTGAGTGTAAAGTTGTCAATAATATTTCCGGAAAACACGAATGGTTTTGTGCTCGAAACATAGCCGTTCACACCTGTCTTTAACGGCATAGTAAAGACTTCTTCTGTTGGAATATTAGCCATAAACGGTACATTTTTTTCATTTAAGCTACCAGCGCCAGCCCAAACGTGTTTCTCTGGAAGCTCAATTGTTAAATCTGTTCCAGGGCCTGTGTAGTGAAGTGCTTTGTAATGTTTTTCATTTAAGTAGTCGACTTTTTTATGTAACGTTTCATCATGCTCTTTCCATGCTTCAACTGGATTTTCTAGAGTTGTACGAGTCGCTTGGAAAATAGCATCCCACAGCTTTTCTTCTTGTTGTTCTGGCGATACATCTGGGAATACTTTTGCAGCCCATTCTTTTGTAGGAACAGAGATGACGCACCAGCTGACTTTATCAGCTTGTACATAATCGCGGTATACTTTCATCGCTTCTCCAGCAACTTTATGTGCAGTTGCAATTTTTGTTGCATCTACCCCTTTTAGTAAGTCTGGATTCTCTGCATAAATAGACATAAATGCCGCACCTTCTTTTGCTAATTCTTCACGTGCGCGCGCTTTCCAAGCAGGAAATTCAGAGAACGCTTCAACTGGAGCTAAATCAAACTTTAAGCGTGTTAACACTTCATCATTCCAATCTACATATACATGCTTTGCACCAGATTTATATGCTTTTTCTGTAACGAGACGTACAAATGGAGCAGCTTCAAGTGGGGCATTAATCGATAACGTTTGACCAGGTTGAATGTTTACACCAACATTTACTGCAAGTGCAGCATATTTCTCTAAGTTCTGTTCAAATGACATATGTATAATCTCCTTTATTCAAAATATTCATTATATACATAATACAGGAAAAATTCAAAAATATAAATAGAACTCAGCTGTTATTGAGCTTTATTTAATAGAAGCAGCAAATTGTTCTACCGTAGTTGTGTGATGGACGCGAACACGTTTCATTTTTAACAATTCGTCCGCCTCACCTTTTGTAATAAATTGTCCTGGTTTAGTTGTTGTAGCGAACTGATAATATTTTTTCGTTTCTGCAACAACTTTATCATCTACATGTCCAAACGGATAGGCGATAGCGATAACTGGTTTTCCAGTAATCTTTTCAAGCTTTTCTTTCGATCCTTTTAACTCTTCTTCATAGTTTGTGATTTTTGGTAGATCGGCATGTGTCGCTGTATGAGATTGGACAGAGAAGATACCAGAGTTCACCATTTCTTTTATTTCATCAGCCGATAAGGCGCCTTCAACACCAACATTATCAACAATCATATATTCGGTTGCAGTCGGTTTAAAAGTATCATCCTTTAATTGTTGCAGAATGCGGAATGCATTCATATTATTTTTCATCCCATCATCAAGTGTTACAAATATCGGTTTATTTACTTTATTAATCTCGTTCCATCGTTCAAATGTTAATAATGTATACCCGTTGTCTTTTAAATATTTCATTTGCGCTTCAAAGTTAGCAGGTGATACAAATAAGTCTTTAATTCCTTGACCGTGATAATCATCGATAGCGTGATACATTAGGACAGGAATATGTTGCTGGAATGTAATTGTAGATGGTGTAAGAGGGATGCTTTTTCCGTCTTCTTTCACACCGAATGCTTCAATTTGATATTCACCGCGTTTTCCTTCAAACTCTTTTACATCAAAAGGAATTACAAATTGATTGTCTTTTTCTTTAGAAGTGAAAGGTTTTGCACTCTCTTTTCCGTCTGCCGTTCGCCAAATTTTGTACTGTACTTCTGTGAAAGAATCTTTTACATCTGTTACACGAATTGATGTATTCATAGATTCATATGTAATAGGATCAGAAACAATCTTTCCTTGTGGTTTTACAACTTCGTCTTGTTTTTTCACTTGCTTTTGAACCTGTTTCTCTTGTTTCGGTTCATTACTTGCATTGCTAGTGTTACAGCCCGCTAGAATAGCAGATGTGCATAGAGCAATAGCAGCATATTTTTTCATAACGATCACCTTCTATTGTGTAGTATGTTGCCTATTTATATTGAAATACCCACCGATGTAAGAGTGGTGGTTTTATACCCTTGTTCATCATATCATTTGAGGAAAATTAGTGGTTGTGAATCGACCTACTTTTTCTTTTTTGATTAACGGAAATGATTAGATAAGCTGCTACAAAAAGGACAGGTAGAATGAATACATATATTGGAATCCCTAATATATAGTAGCTTTTTAAACTGAAAAACAGTACATGTAAAAAATCAAAAAGAATGTGAGCCTTCATTATAATCCCCCATTGCATATTTTTTACAAATTATAACATTTTAAAAGGGTAATGAATATTAGGAAATAAGAATTAAGCGAAATTTAAAGTAAGCGAAATAACAAAAAGTCTGTATGATACGACTCGTATCATACAGACTTTTTGTTAAATAAATAATCCAGCGATTGTAGCGGATAAAATAGAAGCAAGTGTTGATGCAAATAGCATTTTCCAACCAAATTTAGAAACAACACTTCCTTGTTTTTCAGAAAGAGCACGAATGGTACCGACGATTGCACCAATTTGGCTAATACTTGCGAAGCTAATTAAGAATACTGTAACGATTCCAATTGTACGTGGAGATAATGTTTTCGCAATTTCTTTTAAATCAAGGATTGCTACAAATTCATTTAAGGCGATTTTCGTCCCCATAATGCCGCCAGCTGGGATAATTTCATGAGCTGGAATCCCCATTAGGAAAGCAAATGGTGCTAGAATATAACCAAAAATTTGTTGCAGTGTAATTGTATATCCCATTGCACCTGAAGCTGAGGTAATTACGTAGTTTACAACTTCCATTACACCAATGAAGGCGATCATTAATGCAGCAACGATACCAGCTACTTTTAAACCGTCTAACGCGCCGTTAATCATTGCGCCAATGAAGCTATCTCCAAATAAGCTTCGATCAAATTTTTGAACCGTTTCTTCTTCACGTTTTGTATCAACGGGTGTTAATAAAGAACAAACAATTAAGCTTGAGAATAAGTTCAATGGAAGAGCAGCTAATACATATTTTGCATCTAGCATCATCACGTATGATGCGGTAACAGAAGCTGAAACAGAGCTCATCGCTGAACAACAAATGATGAACATACGGTTTTTATTAAAGTGTTTTAAGTCATTTTTAATTACGATTAAAGCTTCACTTGAACCGAAGAATACAGAGTTTACTGCATGGAAGGACTCAACGCGTGGTAAACCAGTAACTTTTGAAATAGCACCGCCCACAACGCGAACAATAAATGGTAGAACGCCTAAATAACTAAAAATAGAAAGTAGTGCTGAGAAAAAGACGATAATTAATAGTACGTTTAAGAAAAAGACAAAATCTCGTTGAATTCCATTGAAAAGAAAATCAACACCTGTTGTACCAAGTTTAATAAGTTTATTGAAGACCTTACTAATTAAAATAATGATTTGTTGACCAATTTTTGTGGCAAACATAAACCATCCGATTAAAATTTGAAAACCAATCATAATAGCAATTGCACGAAAGTTAATTTTACTTTTGTTGTTTGATAAAGCAAAACATAAACCTAACACGGCGAGGATGCCGATAATGCTTATTACATATTGCATGTAATTGCCCCTTTCACAAGTTCTTATAAAGTTTTTACATAAAACATTAGTTATATAACTAATAAATAAAGGATTTAGAAGTTTTATGTCATACGTAAGATGTCCGACCTTTTAAAAGTAAAAATAAAAAAAGACTCATAATGGATTCACTTTCATCTATGAGAGAAAGCTAATCAATATAAGTCTTTCTATAAGCTAATATTCATTAGTTTTCCCCATAGTCCGGCAATTATTGGTTGCCAGGTAGAAACTCTCGATCCATATTATCGAGGATATATGAGGTAACATCGTCCGTATTAAATTATTAGTAGCGTAACATTAATAGAGAAGTGTCGTCAATAGCTTTTTTTCTCCCAATAGAAAAAGACTATATAAGTATGATAAAATGTAACGCAGTGTTATGAAAAAGAGAGGTCGGAAAATGAGTAATAAAATGACGCCACCAGTTGAAAAAAACGAATTTATAGATGTAGTATTTGAAGATTTAACCCATGATGGTGCCGGTGTTGCGAAAGTAAAAGGATATCCTATTTTCGTCAAAAACGGATTACCAGGTGAAGAAGCGCAAATTAAAATTATTAAAGTAAAAAAGAACTTCGCATTCGGTCGTTTAATGAAGCTTTACACAGAAAGTCCATATCGTAAAGAGGCAGAGTGCCCGGTTTACAACCAATGCGGAGGTTGTCAGCTTCAGCACGTAACATATGAAGGACAACTACAGGCAAAACAAAAACAAGTGCGCGATGTCATGCAGCGTATTGGAGGTCTTTATGACGTGCCAGTTCACCCTGTTCTCGGTATGGAAAATCCGTGGGTTTATCGCAACAAAGCACAAGTGCCAATTGGAGAACGTGAAGGCGGACTAGTAGCGGGTTTCTACCGTCAAGGGACGCATGACATCATCAATATGGAAACGTGCTTAATTCAAGCGGAAGAGAACGATACATTAATTCAAGAAGTGAAACGTATTTGTGAAACGCATGGCATTCGAGCGTACAATGAAGAACGTCATAAAGGCACACTTCGCCACGTAATGGCAAGATATGGACAAGTAACAGGGGAAATTATGCTTGTCTTCATTACGCGTACGGCAAAACTTCTAAATAAAAAGGCGATAATCGAAGAAATTACAGCGAAATTCCCAAATGTAAAATCAATTGTTCAAAACGTAAACACGAAACGTACAAATGTAATTTTCGGAGACACAACAACAGTCCTATACGGATCAGAATATATTTATGACTTTATCGGTGATATTCAATTTGCGATTTCAGCACGTTCTTTCTACCAAGTAAACCCAGAGCAAACGAAAGTGCTATACGATAAAGCATTAGAATATGCACAACTAGACGGAAATGAAACAGTTATTGATGCGTACTGCGGAATCGGATCCATTTCTCTATTCTTAGCGCAAAAAGCGAAAAAAGTATATGGCGTTGAAATTGTGCCAGAAGCAATCGAAGACGCAAAACGAAACGCAGCACTCAACAATATGACAAATGTAGAATTTGCAGTTGGAGAAGCGGAAGTTGTCATTCCAAACTGGTACAAAGAAGGCGTAATCGCTGATACAATCGTCGTCGATCCGCCGCGCAAAGGATGCGATGAAGCATTACTAAACACAATCATCGACATGAAGCCAAAGCGCGTCGTATACGTATCATGTAACCCAGCAACGCTTGCACGCGACTTAAAAGTACTAGAAGAAGGCGGATATAAAACACAGGAAGTACAGCCTGTTGATATGTTCCCGCATACGACTCATGTGGAGTGTGTAGCTTGGCTGAAGTTGGTATAATAGAAAAGCAGTTGATATAGAAAAAATCTATACCATCTGCTTTTTGGTTTATAAAAATACCATTTAGAAATAATTTTAGTTAAAATAAATATTGCTGATTTTTACAAATGATAAAGTGAAACTTTAATCAGTGGGGGTTTTCTTCATCCCCCACTGATTATGAGCCCTCACCAATCGGGCTGTTACGGGCAGCCCTACTCCCACCTATCTTCCTTGCTTCTCTCTGAATCTTGAGGTGGGAGTCTTACTGCCCGTTAATGCGGGATAAATGTTCAAATGTACTGTAGATTTTTTAATTGAGAGGATTTGAGTTTGACATGATAGATAATTTTTGGCGTGATTTACCACGACCATTTTTTGTACTTGCACCAATGGAAGATGTGACAGATGTTGTTTTTCGTCACGTAGTCAGTGAAGCTGGTCGACCGGATGTATTTTTCACGGAGTTTACAAACTCGGATAGCTATTGTCATCCAGAGGGTATGAAAAGTGTGCGTGGCCGTTTAATTTTTACAGAAGATGAACAGCCGATAGTGGCGCATATTTGGGGAGATAATCCCGAATATTTCCGTCAGATGAGTATTGGCATGGCAGAGCTAGGATTTAAAGGGATCGATATTAATATGGGCTGTCCTGTACCGAATGTGGCTTCGAGAGGTAAAGGTAGTGGCCTTATTCTGCGTCCAGACGTTGCGGCAGAACTTATTCAAGCAGCAAAAGCGGGCGGACTGCCTGTCAGCGTAAAAACACGACTTGGCTTTAAAGAGGTAAATGAGTGGGAGGAGTGGTTAACGCATATTTTCAAACAGGATATTGCGAACCTTTCTATTCATTTACGCACAAGAGAAGAAATGAGCCAAGTGGCTGCGCATTGGGAGTTAATTCCAGAAATCAAAAAATTACGTGACCGTATCGCACCAAATACGCTCCTAACAATCAATGGAGACATTCCTGACCGTCAAACCGGGCTACAGCTTGCTGAAAAATATGGCATTGATGGCGTGATGATCGGGCGAGGTATCTTTAAAAATCCATTTGCGTTTGAAAAAGAGCCAAGAGAGCATAGCAGTAAAGAACATCTTGATCTTTTAAGACTACAACTTGACCTTCAAGATCAATATGCAGAAGTACTACCACGTTCCATCACAGGGCTTCATCGCTTTTTCAAAATTTATGTAAAAGGATTCCATGGAGCTGCTGAATTAAGAAATCAATTGATGAGCACGAAATCAACAGATGAAGTGCGTGCATTGCTTGATAACTTTGAAAAAGACGTGGACAGTGAAATGATGTAACTCTCAAAAAAGTTAGAGAAAAAATGAATTACGTCAACTCATGTGTACGTATTTTATTCGGTTTCAAGTTTTTTTGCAGCCAGCAACTTTTTTTGATAAAGTTTGTTTTCTGAAAGAAACAGGTCTGAAGAATGTAATAAACCCACCAGCACCTTTGTGTTGTCATATACACTCTGTATATAGGGAGTGTGTAGCGGTGCTTATTTTAAAATCAAGCAGCCTGCTCTCTGACAAGGGGGCACTGCTTTTTTTAGTTTTTTGAAAAGGATTAACGAAACTATATTGAATCTGAATATTTTCAAGCGGTATCATAAGTGATGTTTTCTACTAGTGAATGTAGAATTGAAGGCGCGAGTTTTTTAGTGTTAGAAAGCCATTTAACTTAGTTGAATGCTAAATGGTTTAGTTTTCCTATTTTTTATTTGTGATAATATGAATAAAGATTAAGTGGGATAAATCTTATGGAGGTTATTATGAAAAAAGTCGCTGTAATACAGGATTTATCATCTTTTGGAAAATGTTCATTAACCGCTGCGATTCCGGTTCTTTCGGTAATGGGGGTACAGGCATGTCCTTTACCAACTGCTATATTGTCTGCACAAACAGGTTATCCAAGTTTTTTTTGTGAAGATTTTACATCTAAAATGAAATATTTCGAAGAGGAATGGAGCAAGCTTCAGGTAACCTTTGACGGAATTTATACCGGATTTGTAACCGGCCGAGAACAGATTGATAATATTTTTCATTTTTTAGATACATTTCATACAAAAGAAACCACCTTGCTTGTGGATCCTGTGATGGGGGATATAGGTCAGGCTTATAAACTTTTTACAGAAGAATTGCTAGTGCGAATGAGAGAACTTGTGAAATATGCAGATGTGATTACACCAAATGTAACGGAGTGCTGTCTATTAACCGGATTATCTTATGAAAAACTATATAGCTATTTAAATGAAAGGGATTTTATCGAAGCATTAGAAGAAGCAGGAAAAACGTTGCAGCAAGAAACGGATGCTAAGGTGATCATAACTGGTGTGAATCCACCGTCAGCAGATCCAGATAAGCAGTTTATCGGAAATATGTATTTGGGTGGGAATAAAACTTTTTATAGCACTATTCCGTATAATGGTAAAAGTTATTCTGGTACGGGTGATTTATTTACTTCTGTCATAATGGGAAGCATGATGCGAGGAGAGAGTCTAGAAAAATCTGTGCATCTCGCAGAGGCATTTCTAACAGCAGCCATTCATGATACCTCTTTGGAGCAAATTTCTGAAGTAGAAGGAGTTAACTTCGAAAAATATTTGAGAATGTTATTATAAAGTAAAACTTTATTCGGGATAAAAAGTCTAAAAATGCGGCTTTAAAATGTGAAAATATTCATTTGGCAGACATTCGTTTAAAAGTGACGGAGATATAATCTGAAGAGTGATTTTTGATAATACGATTATATGTAACACGAGAGTTTAGAGTATGTTAGAGAATAAACTTTAACTGCTGTACAAATAAGCAACATTTCAGGAGGAATAACAATGGCAATGAGCAACAACGATATATTAAAAAGAGTAAGATATGCTATGGATATAAAAGATACAGATATGGTGGAAATATTTAAACTTGGTGGCATTGAAGTAACGAAAGAAGAAGTAGTTGATATGCTTACAAAAGTAAAGAAAAGTCCCCAACATGAAGCCGAAAATGCGGATGTAGTTGAAAATGATTACGTACTAACATGCGATATTATGATGTTAGAGTCATTTTTAAATGGATTTATTACTTTAAAAAGAGGAAAGCAAGATTCGAAACCAGGACAACCGGTACCTTTACAGGGGAATGAAAGTGCCAATAACCTTCTTCTAAAGAAAATGAAAATAGCATTATCTTTAACGAGTGAGGATGTGCTTGATATATTAGACAGTGTAGGAGTTAAGGTGACAAAAGGAGAGTTAGGCGCTCTATTAAGAAAGAAAGGCCATAAGAATTACAAAGAGTGTGGGGATAGATACGCAAGGAATTTCATTAAGGGATTAGCTGTAAAGTATAGAGGGTAATGAGTCCGTTAAAGTGGTAAATGATATAATAGGTAGAGTGGGATGGTTGTGTCCTACTCTTTTTTATTTGTAAAATAATATGCTAGGTGATGAAATGGTACATACATATTTAGGTGAGACAATTCATTTTTATATAACTTATAAGAAGAAAAAGTCTGTGCGTCTTTTGGTAGACTCGTACGGAAATGTGGAAGTGCAAGCTCCAAAAGGGACACCTGTTGAATACTTAGTCCAGTTGCTAGAGGAGAAATGGGATTGGATTCAGAAAACACGTAAGGAAATGCTGGAGCGAGTGCGTGGTCCACAGGAAAAGACTTATGATCAAGGAGAGGGATTTTTGTATTTAGGGAGTACGTATCCGATACAGATTTCCCAAGATACAAGCATTGAGCAAGATAACGCAATATTTGAAGGAGATAAGCTGCATATTTATGTGAAAGAGCTTAAGGATGAGAAAATACAACAAGCTTTAAAACGATTTTATTATAAGCAGTGTAAGGCGTTAGTAGAGAAGAGTATTAAAGCGCATCAAATTAATTTCAAAACAAAACCGCGTTCTATTCGTATTACAGATAGTAGTCGTACGTGGGGAACGTGTGATTCAAATTTACAGCTAACATTCAATTGGAAGCTAGCGATGGCACCGCAGCGAGTAATTGATTATGTAGTTGTTCACGAAATGTGCCATATGGTCCATTTAAATCATGATCGATCCTTTTGGCGTCTTGTCGGGAAGATCATGCCTAATTATAAGGAAATGGAAAACTGGTTAGCGTTATCAAGTTGGAAGATGACGGTTTAGTAGGAGTTCCCAACCCGAGGTATTGTGTAAATGAATATTATTATTTGAATCATATAGAGTTATTAATTTTCAGTGCATTGTGATATTATCAAGAATGTAAATGGATTAAAATGGAATATTATTGTGGTGGGAGTGAGAAAATGCAAACAAATAATGTGAAATCAGTCCTTGAAGCGTGGCGTTTGATAGAGTCATTAAATCCAAGTGAAGTTCCTGGTAAGGAAGAAAGAATAAAAAAGAGTTATTTTAAAGATAATCAAGATAGAAATAGAACACAGTTAATACAACTTGAGGAATATCCTTGGGAAGAAAATCAATTGAAAGATGATGAGAACTATAAAGTGCAATATCAGTACTATATGTCTTGTTTTGAACATTATAAACTAGTTGATTTTATACGGGGAATTTTAAAAAATAGTGACGAGGTTATTAATAAAGATTATAAAACATTATTTGGCTTTTCTTTTTCTGTAGATGATGAAGGAAACTATATTACAGGTTCAATATTTGTTCCTTTGCTTATGTATGTAATGAAAAGGATGATACAGAATAAGGAAAATTATTATAGTAATCTTCTTGTTCAATTTGAAGGTCAATTAAAGTTGTTTGAGGAAGAAATAGAAAATACTTTTATTAATGGAGTAACAAGTGAGGCCTTAATCAAAGTTCAGCAAATTTACCAACGTTATTTTTATCAAGTAGAAGATAGTAATATAAATTATTTGGAATTGAAAGTAGTTAAAGCGGATAAGAAAGTTCCTATTCAAAACTTTAATAGTTTTTATTTAAAAGATTTGGTTAATATACTGGAAAAAGGGGAAAATGAAGCGCTTCGTCAGTTTATTGAGGGAGTGAATATTGAAAAACGTATAGATATAAATGAGAATCGGGAATATATCGAAACGATTTTACAACCTAGCCGTATACCCGATGGACGTTGGCCATCACCTGTAGAACATAGATTATCATTGATGCAGCAAGTAGCTGTTAACCAGATTTTAAATAGTAATCAACAAATTAGTTCTGTTAATGGGCCACCTGGAACGGGTAAAACTACATTGTTAAAAGATATTTTTGCAAATATTGTAGTTGAAAGGGCAAAGGAAATAATAAAGTTTAAAGATCCTACCCAAGCATTTCAAAAAGAGAAAACAATTAAAGTAGACGACTATCATTATCCAATATACATATTGGCTCCTAATTTAAGAAAATATTCAATGGTAGTTGCATCAAGTAATAACGGGGCTGTTGAAAATATTTCAAAGGATTTACCAAAAGAAAAAGAAGTAATACGTACGTCTAATGAAAAGGAACCGAATCATTATGATGCTTTGTATGCTGAAGAGGCAAGCGAATTAGAAATGTATTCATCGGTAGCGCAAGATCTTTTAGGAGACGAGATAAAAACATGGGGCCTATTTTCAGGGGTTCTTGGGAAGTCAGAAAATATTTATAACTTTGGTCAAGCCTTGTATAAATCAAAGGAGAATGGTAAAGGATTTATACAACAACTAGAAGAAGAGAGCAAAATAATAACATTAGAAAACTGGGAAAATGCGGTTGAAGATTTTCAAAATGTTTTTGAATCGATACTTAAGAAAAAAGAAGAACTTCAAAAATTCTCTAATAATTATAAGGTGAATTTATCTTTGAATGACTCATTAGAAAAAAAGAAAGAACAAATCCTTATATTTAAAGAAGAGAAAACAAAGATAGATGACAGATGCGAGTATTTAGAAGTGCAAAGAAAGCTGACAGAGCAACAAATTCAAATGGTACCTAAGCTATCTTTTTTTAAAAGGCTTTTGGGCAAGAAAAATGTTAAAAAACTGGAGTTAGAAAAGGAATTAAATGATATTATTTGTGAATTAAAGGGAAAACAGGAAGAAGCTTATTTAAAAGGGGAACAGATAAAAGATAATAAGAAGATAATAGAGAAAATAAAGATAGAGAATTCTATTTTTATAGAGCAACAAAATTATTATAAAGAACAGGGTGTAGTACTACCGAGTGAAGAGTATTGGTCAAATTCAAAAGAGGCATATGAATATCGTCAACTAAATACAATTTGGCTTACTGATGAATTGAACTTTGAAAGAGGCTTACTGTTTTTAAAGGCTATGAAAATTCATAAGTTACTACTTGCGTTCAATTTTAAAGCGATTAAATCCACTATACGTTTACTTAATAATCGCACAAAGTTAGATTTGAATGATGCAGAGAATAGAAGGTATTTAAAAAATATTTGGGAAACAATTCATTTAATTACCCCTTTAATTAGTACGACTTTTGCAAGTTTTAGTTCTATGTATAAAGGTATAGGAAAGGATAGCATTAATTATTTATTTATAGATGAAGCAGGACAGGCAAGTCCGCAACAGGCAGCTGGTGCTATATGGAGAGCAAAGAATGTAATAGTAGTTGGGGACCCTATTCAAATTGAGCCAGTTGTCACAATCGACCAAACAATTTTAGGGGATATTAGAAAATATTTTAGTATAGATAATAAATATATTGATATGGGAAGTTCTGTTCAAACATTGGCAGATTTAGCAAATCCATATGGTACATTTAATAATTCTGGACAATGGATTGGAACACCATTATGGGTTCATAGAAGGTGTTTAGATCCAATGTTTACAATAGCTAATGAAATAGCTTACGAAAATAAAATGGTATTGGCTCAAAAAGAGCGAGGAAAGAGTGTGTGGTTTGACTGTAAAGGTTTGACCACAGATCGCCAATTTGTAGAGCAACAAGGAAAATTAGTAATAGAGCATATTGTGCGCCTATGGACAAATATTTCAAAACCGCCAAATGTATATATAATTTCTCCTTTTACTGCAGTAAAGGATAGTATGAAACAAGAGTTGGAAAGTAAATTGAAGGATATGAACATCTCTCATACGTTAATTAAAAATTTCTTGAAAAATTCTATAGGGACTGTTCATACATTTCAAGGAAAGGAAGCAGATGTTGTTTATTTTATAACTGGCACAGATATGAATAGCGATAGTGCGGCTAATTGGTCATGTTCGAAGCCTAATTTGTTAAATGTTGCAGTTACAAGAGCCAAAAAGGAATTTTATGTGATAGGTGATTATAAACGATTTTCTCAGAAACCGTATTATAAATCTATAGTAGATAATGTAGATAAGGTTCAGAGGGAAAATATCCATTCAATGAATAAGTAAAATTATTTATAGGTTATGGGTACATTAAAACAAATGACCAATGAGAAGTAAGATGCATTGGTTATTTGTTTTTTAATAATAGGTGATTATTTGGAGAATTTAACGAAAAAAGTATTATTTAGTTTCACCATCTCATACCCACGATACCTCTCCGAAAGCAAAGCCTGCTGTTCACTAGTATCACTCATCAGAACGCTCTTAACATCTGTCCAATCTCTTTCTTTATCTCCACGCAATTCCTTCACAAAAACATACCGCATACTCCCGCCATATTTCTCTTTCAGCGCAGCAATCTCCATTCCTTGCGCAAACTTATCCTTCAAACTTGGAATGTTAAAAGGTGCAACGGTGCAGCAAACATAGTTGTACTGGCCAGCATCTTTTTGCAATTCATCCATAATGACTTTCGCTAATATTTTTTGCATCCCATTTCCTCGGCAGTTCGGATGAACGTTTGAAATTTCTTGATAGATGACGCGGTGCAAGTCACTTTTTGGCAAACCAATATCAAGTCCTAAATGTTCATCGTCGATAGGAGGGACGAGTAGCGCACGAAATGCGATGAGTTCGTTTTCAATAAAAACACCAATCATTATGCCATTTCCTTCTAGAATGTATTGAAATTCTTCTTGTGAGAGTGGTTGTAAACGGCCTTTATCCTCTAATGCCTCAACGACGGCGTTTTGTAACGATAAAATTTGTTCAATGTGCTCTAGTGATAGTAATGTAACGTGAAATGGCTCTTTATTTTGTTTTAATGTTCCTTTGTATAGAACCGTCATGCTTTAGTCCTCCTTTAGCGTACAACGTCTTGAAAGAGGGTTAGTTCTTGTAGTGTATCTTCGTTTATGTCAATGCCGAGTCCCGGTTTTTCGTTTAAGCGAATAAATGATACGTCATAATGTAAGTTTTCGATATCTTTTGTGAATTTCAATGGTCCTGTAAGTTCGACACTCGTAATAATTTTTTTGAGAAAGCGACATGGAATCCTGCGGAAGAGGCAACGGTTGTACCAATAATAAGTGGAACGTGAGGACTTTGTTTTAATACAAAAATTGTAACCATCATAACTGCAACGGTAATGATAATAGGGATAATCGCTACTCCAAAAGGTATTTCTTTTTTCATAAATTTCCTCCTTGTTACGTATGTTTGTTTGTATTTTTAGAATTGTCGTAAAATAGACGTTTATTAGGATGTGATAACTAAAAATATATGTAAGTGTCAACAAAAAACAGAAAATAAGGAATGTTCTATTTGTTAGTTTAGTTTGTAATATAGATGCGGAGTAAGCCTTTTAAGTGTTTAAAAATAAATAATTGACTTTTTTCAAAAACTCAATATGTTCTTAAAAACATCTGTTTTTTATAAGTATAATTAACCTTATGGTTTGCAATCTGGGAAGGAGACTGGAACGTTGAAAACATTAGAACTACAAGAGCGTTTAACGGAGATTTTTCAGCATTTACATGAAAACCCTGAAGTGAGTTGGAAAGAGTATAAAACGACAGCGTATATTACTAACTTTTTAAAAGAAGAAGGAATTTCATATAAAACATTTGATGATTGTCCAGGTGTAATTGCTGAGATTGGAAATGGGAATCTGGTTATTGCGATTCGTGCCGATTTGGATGCACTTTGGCAAGAAGTAGATGGGGAAGCGGTACGGTTAGATTTATTTTTCAGCTGACAGAAGAGAAGGGAAATGGTGCTTTAAAGATGGTAGAGAATGGAGCTGTAGATGATGCTGATTTCTTATTCGGTGTCCATCTAAGATCAATTGAAGAACTGTCTTTAAAACAAGCAGCCCCATCAATTCGTCACGGAGCAGCAGGGTTTTTAGAGAGGATGATTCATGGGGAGGATGCGCACGGGGCAAGACCACATCAAGGGGTGAATGCAATTGATGTCATTTCCATGATTAATATCGGTTTAAAAAACATTTGGCTACCACCGCAAAGTTCATATTCAGTAAAGATGACAAGGTGCCAAGCTGGCGGTGATAATTTAAATAGCATTCCAGGTAATGGTCACTTCAGTTTAGATGTAAGAGCAGAGAGTAATACACTATTAGAAGAATTAAAGAAAAAATAGAACATGTAATAAAATCAGCTGCATCGATGGGATTGAAAACTTCATACAAATGGATTGATTTAGCGCCAGGAACAAAAGTTTCAGAAGAAGCAGAGCGCTATATGCGTAAAGGCATTCTCGAAGTGTATGTGGAAGAGAGATGTACAAGACCGCTCTATACAACTGGAAGCGATGATTTCCATTACTACACAGTGAAGAGACCACATTTAAAAACTGTTATGCTTGGACTAGGAGCAAATCTACAACCCGGATTACACCATCCATATATGAGATTTGACCATAGTTGTATAATAGATGGGGTAGAAATATTGAAGCAAACAGTATTGAAAGTGTTGAAAGACAGGGGCTAGAAAGCTCCTGTTTTTTTGTTATGATTTTTCGAAGCGTCCATATCATTTCACATGCTATTTAATTTGATGAAAAAAACCTCTCCGATACATGGTGTATAATAATAAGTACCATTTCTTGATAGGAGAAGATTAATGAACGAACAATATTATGATGCGGTATTCAATATAAAAACAGTAGGAGAACAAAAAGGATTCAATAAATCTTTACATTACCATCGCTATGAACCAACGCCATATAGTGGTTTAGATGAGTTATTGAATCAATACGAAATCAAAAGTAGTGATCGAGTTGTAGATTTTGGGTGCGGCAAAGGGCGATTGAACTTTTATATGCATCATAAGTGCGGTGCTTCGGCAGTTGGAATTGAAATGAATGAAGAGTTCTATAAAGAAGCGATGGATAATCGTGATCGTTATGCAAAAAAATCGAAGAATGGTAAGGGTAAAATTGAGTTTCAATGTTGCTTAGCACAAGAATATGTAATTAATCCGCGTGATAATCGCTTTTATTTCTTTAATCCATTTTCTGTGCAAGTGTTTATGAATGTCGTAAATAACATATTACTTTCAGTGGAGGAAGTAGAGAGAAACGTAGATATTATTTTGTATTATCCGTCCGAGGATTATATCTTTTTCCTAGAGAATCAGACAGCATTTGAGCTGAAGATGGAAGTGAGGTTACCGGGAGCTTACGAGAAGAATGGGAATGAGAGGTTTTTAGTTTATAGATTAGCATGATAAAGAAAGCAGGAGCCAAAGGCACCTGCTTTTGTAAAACTTGATTAGTTACGGATTAAGTAATCAAATGCACCTAAAGCTGCATTTGCTCCTGAACCCATAGAAATAATAATTTGTTTGTACGGATTATTTGTACAGTCACCTGCAGCAAACACTCCTGGTACGTTTGTAGCACCGTGTTTATCAATTACGATTTCACCGCGAACACGTTCAACAGTGTCTCCTAACCAGTCTGTGTTTGGTACAAGACCGATTTGAACGAATACACCTTGAAGTTCGATATGATGAACTTCTTCTGTTTCGCGATCGATGTAAGAAATACCATTTACTGTGTCAGTACCAGTAATTTCTTTTGTTTGAACGTTTTTCAGAACAGTTACGTTAGGTAAGCTGTAAAGACGTTCTTGCAAGACAGCATCAGCTTTTAATTCTGGCATGAATTCAAGAACAGTTACGTGTTTTACGATACCTGCTAAGTCGATTGCTGCTTCAATACCAGAGTTACCGCCGCCGATAACTGCTACGTGTTTACCAGCAAATAGTGGACCGTCACAGTGAGGGCAGTATGCTACACCTTTGTTTTTGAACTCAGCTTCACCTGGTACGCCAACATTGCGCCAGCGAGCACCTGTTGAAATGATTACGCTCTTACTTTTTAGAACGGCACCATTTTCAAGTTCCACTTCAATAAGTTCTTTCTTCTCTAGGCGTTTTGCACGTTGTAATTTCATTACATCGATATCGTAATCTTTTACGTGCTCTTCAAGGCTTGCTACTAGCTTAGGACCTTCAGTGCGTTTTACGCTGATGAAGTTTTCAATGCCTAGTGTATCCATTACTTGACCGCCGAAGCGTTCCGCAACGATACCTGTGCGGATGCCTTTACGTGCTGCATAAATTGCTGCACTTGCACCAGCTGGGCCACCGCCAACAACAAGAACATCGTATGGATCTTTATCAGAGAATTCTGATGCATCAGGACCGTTACCCATTTTAGCTAAAATTTCTTCAAGTGTCATACGACCACTTCCGAAAGATTCGCCATTTAAGTAAACAGTTGGTACTGCCATGATATCTTTGCTTTCTACTTCTTCTTTGAATGCAGCGCCGTCAATCATAGTATGTGTAATACTAGGGTTTAGAACGCTCATTACGTTAAGAGCTTGAACAACATCAGGACAGTTGTGACAGCTTAAGCTGATATAAGATTCAAAATGATATTCACCTTGAATATTTTTTATTTGATCGATTACTTTTTGTTCAACTTTTGGAGCACGTCCACTTACTTGAAGTAATGCTAACACTAATGAAGTAAATTCGTGTCCTAAAGGAATACCAGCGAAAGTTATGCCAGTTTCTTCGCCGATACGATTTACACTAAAGCTTGGTGTTCTCTCAAGTTGTGCTTTTTCTACTTTAATCTTAGATGACATAGCAGTTAATTCATCAACTAGAGCTAACATATCTTTAGAAACATCATCGTCTCCTGTGCTAACTTTAAGTAAGATGTCGTTTTCCATTAATTGAAGGTATTGGGATAGTTGTGCTTTTATATCTGCATCTAGTATCATTTTGATCGCTCTCCTTAGATTTTACCTACAAGGTCAAGGCTTGGTTTAAGTGTTTCAGAGCCTTCTTTCCATTTTGCTGGGCAAACTTCGCCTGGGTTGTTACGAACGTATTGTGCTGCTTTAATTTTGTTAATAAGGATGCTTGCATCGCGACCAATACCGTCAGCATTGATTTCTACAGATTGGATAATGCCATCTGGATCGATGATGAATGTAGCGCGAGCTGCGTGTCCTTCTTCTTCAACTAATACGTCGAAGTTGCTAGTGATTGTGCGAGTTGGGTCACCAATCATAATGTATTCGATTTTACCAATAGCTTCTGAGCTATCATGCCATGCTTTATGTGTGAAGTGAGTATCTGTAGATACAGAGTATACTTCAACACCTAGTTCTTTAAGAGCTGCATATTGGTCTTGTAAGTCTTCAAGTTCAGTTGGGCAAACGAATGTGAAGTCTGCTGGGTAGAAGCAAACTACGCTCCATTTTCCTTTTAAACTTTCGTCAGTAACTTGGATGAATTCTCCATTATGATAAGCATTTGCTTTAAACGGTTTTACTTCTGTGCCGATTAATAACATATAACATTTCCTCCTAATTATAAGTTTTGAGCAACATAAACTAGTGTGCTCAGAAAATAAAGTTTTTAATTAACAATAATAATTCTAATTCGATATTAATTATCATATAAAAGCTGTTATTTTGTCAAGAGAAATGTACAACTTTATTGAAATTAATTATCAATTACTTTTGGAATATAAAGTTCTTTCTCTTAACGTAACTATGATAGTAGTAAAATCGAATTCTTCCTTTAACTCTATTATAGTAAAAAGAATGAAAAATAACCTTAATTAGAATTTGAATATTGTTTGAAATTTCACGCCATTTTTGTGTGGAGGAAGATTTATCTAATCATACTATTTTGCGAACAGCTTTGATTCAGCATCAAATGTTTCCTAACCTTACAGAAGATATAACGACTTTTATAGTAAATACGCTATTGTTAACATCTGATGTGGTTATGAATCATAAAAATAAGAAGGAACTTGTCAAACGTTATATGAATCCTGAGTTGTGTGAGATAATAGAGGATCCTGTGCATTCTGAGCCATTTACAGATCAACATAAACATTTTATATGCAATTGATAAAGTGTTTATCCCGCATTAACGGGCAGTAAGACTCCCACCTCAAGATTCAGAGAAAAGCAAGGAAGATAGGTGGGAGATCAACTGCCCGTAACAGCCCGATTGGTGAGGGCTAATAATCCGTGGGGGATGAAGAAAACCCCCCACGGATTAAAGTTTCACTTTATTTCAAGTAAAGCATTAAGTTTTCATGAAGGATTGACAGATAAAGCAATCAATGAAGGGGAAGCAAACTAAGCGATGCTTCATAAATCTAACGAGATTCATACAAAACTTGCTTGCTATGAAGTGAATGCATAACAAAAGGTATTACAGATGAAGTAGGGGCGCTCACGCTGTTACAGAGAGTGTGTATGACAAGTGATTAAGAATATGGAACACTAGCGATTATAGCGAAATAGTTTTAGGGGGATGTATATTTTTATGTGAAAAATAATTAAGAAGGCAATATAAAAAAGAAGAAATCAACTGAAGTTATTAAATTTTTTTACAAAAAATAAATTATTTGTAGAAATATATAGATTTTATAATGTAATATAGAGTATTTTAGTAATTACGAACGAAATAAAGTTTATAGATGATAAGGAGGAAGTTTTGTTTAAAAAGTGCTTATTTATATTTTTGTTTATAATAATTTCGATAGGAGGCTATATAGCGTATAATCATTATTTTTATCATGATACGAGTTCGAAAGTTAGTAGAGAGAGTCGAAAGATTCTAAGTATTGTTTCTAACGCTACAGATGAAATTGCAAAAGGTGTTCCTGTTCGGAGTGAACGAGGACCAATTTCTAGAAAAGATCATGAATTCATTTTAAGTTTTTTTCGAAATTATGAGAAATTGTTATCGGATGAGATTGATCCTAAGAAACATGGATATACAGAGTCTGAGCAACAGTTGGTCAAGTATACAATAAAACTTTTTACAACATATAATATAATGAATCAGCAGTTTATTCATGGGGATATGTCGTTTGCTTCTACAATTATGAAAAGCCTCTATGAGGACTTAGATAAGGCTCCTATGTATTTATATCTTGAATCTCAAGGTGAGCTGAAAAAGGAACAAAAGAAACAAGAGGAGCGGATCACATCAGTTGAAAAGGGGCAGGAGAAAGAAAACTTCTCAGAAAATAAATATAAAATAGAGGAGTCTACTAAGGAACAAGTATCAGAAGATGAAATTCGAGCTTTTATGGAGAAATATGCAGATGCTGGTATGAAAGCAATTAAGGAAAACGACTTCTCGTACATAAAGAGTTTTTTAGATCCGCAAGGAAAAGCGTACCGAGAAAGTCAAAAATATATGAAATATATAAATGATAAAAATATCTCAGAGACGTTGCTAACCTATCAAGTGAACGGTATTAAATCAATTAACAAAGCAGAATATGTAGTAACTGCTTATGAAGAATATGGAATTACATATGATGATGGGACAACAAAAATTAAAAGCTTTAACAATACGTATAAAATTAAAGTATTAGAAAATGGAAGGTTAGCAATGAATGAGCTTTTGACGAAACATTAATGGAAGATAGAGTATATAAATAAGGAAACGACATTCATAATAAATTCGAATTTGTTAGATTTATTCGATTTCTTGTAGCTTTTCTAATAATCTTGTTGAACGTATTGATGTTTATAAGCATGAATAGAGAAGAAATCCCCTAAGAACACTTTATTCTTAGGGGATTTTTATATAATTTACTTTGGACTTTTAAATAGTAAATATATAAAATAAGGAGCACCAATTAAAGCAACAACGATACCTGCAGGAATTCCGCTAGGCTCGACGATATGACGACCGATTGTATCAGCTAATAACAGGAGCCAGCCTCCAATTAAAATGGCTACGGGGACAAACATTTGATGTTTAGGTCCTACTAATGATTTTGCGATATGCGGGGCCATAAGACCGATAAAAGCAATGCCTCCTGTAACTGAAACGGCAGCGGCAGCCAATGCCACAGCTGCTAGGAGAAGAGAGCGGCGTTCTTTTTCGAGTTCGATTCCAACGCCGATTGCGACTGGTTCGTTTAAGGCTAGGATATTAAGCCGATTTGCTTTATATAAGATGAATGGGATGAGTATAGCTAACCATGGAAGAATTGCTAATACGAAGACCCAATCGTCTCCCCATATATTTCCGGCAATCCACTTTGCAATAAAGTCCACTTTCACACGCTCGGCAGATGAAATAATGACGATCATTGTTCCTGAGAGCGCGAATGAAAATCCAATCCCTGTTAATGTTAAGTGAATCGGCTGAAGCCCAGTCGTTTTTCGATAAGAAAAACTATAGATGAGACAAGCGGTCAAAAAAGCTCCGATAAATCCGACAACAGGAAGTAAGTAGACAAAGGAACCTGCATCGATTGGAAAATATAAAAAGAAAATCGCAATTGTAACGCCGGCACCTGAGTTAATCCCAATAATCCCTGGTTCCGCTAAATCATTTCGGGTAATTCCTTGCAGTATAGCTCCAGATAGCGAAAGTGCCATTCCTGCTAATAGTGTAATCGTAATTCTAGGTAACCGAAGGGAGAATAGAACAAATTCCTCTTTAAAGGTTCCTTGTCCAAACAATGTTGGAAAGAGTCTATCATAGGAAAGAGAAGCTGCTCCGAGTCCCATATTAATTGTAATCGTCGTGATAATAAGAATGAGTAAGGCAAGTATAATAAGGCGTTGTTTTCTTATCATAGTTTGAATCATGAGAACGCTCGGCCTCCTTTACGTACAATGAATAAGAAGAATGGCAGCCCAACAATAGCGACAATGGCAACAAGTGGCGTTTCATATGGAGCATTCATTGTACGACCGATTGTATCTGCAAGTAGCATAAAAGAAGCCCCGGCAAGCGCAGACATCGGAATGACAAATCGATAGTCCGGTCCAACGATTGGGCGTACCATATGAGGTACCATAAGGCCGATGAATGCCATATTGCCAACGAGTGCAACGGAAGCTCCGGCAAGTAAAATGATGATAATAAAAAGGATTATTTTAATTACAATGATTTTTTGACCGAGTCCAATCGCAACTTCCTCACTTAGACTGAGGACTGTTAACTTCTTTGAAAGTAAGATAGCAATAAATATGTTGATTGAAATGACAGGAATAATGAGCTGCAATTGGCTCCACGTTGTTCCAATTACGCCTCCAGCCGTCCACATTGATACGTCTTGAGAAATCTTAAAATAAATTCCAATCCCTTCTGAAACTGCAATTAAAAATGCGGACACTGCTGCACCAGCAAGTACGATTCGAAGCGGAGAAAGTCCGCCCTGTTTCATCATTCCGATTCCAAAAACCATAATGGCACCGATTGCTGCTCCGATAAAACAAGCAATCATGATATAAAAGTAGTTTGCAGAAGGAATAAATGCAATCGTAATGGCAAGAGCTGCATTAGCACCACCTGTTAGTCCAAGGATACCTGGATCAGCAAGAGGATTTCGAGTTAACCCTTGCATAATGGCACCCGAAACCGCGAGTCCAGCCCCGACAAAAATGGCTGCAATTTCACGTGGTAGGCGAAGTTCCCGAATAAGGGAGAGCTTTTCACCTTGAGCTGAAGAAGTAAGTGCTAGCCAGACATCTTTTATCGTTGTATCTGCAGCACCGAATACCATCGAAGCCATAAAAATAAGAAGAAATACAATGATTCCTAATATAAATTTGTATATAAAGGAGGTGGAACGTAGATTATTTTTTGTCATCAGTTTCACATCTTTTCTTTTCATAGAATAAAGGAAGAGGAATTCTTATTGTAAGAATTCCTCATTGTTGTATTATTGACCAAGAAAACTTTTTTGAAGAAATCTAATTGGAAATCTAGTGTAAGTGGATCATTAAAGTAGAATTCCATCATATTGACTTCATATGCTCTATTATTTTTCACAGCTGGAATGTTTTTATATGATTCTGTTTCTTGGAATGAATTATCAGCATCTTTATTTTTACTTACGATTAAGTAATCTCCAGCATACTCAGGAAGAACCTCAGTAGATAAGGCGTAATAGCCTGGTTTTAATGCTTTTTCTTTTACTTTTTCAGGCATTTTTAGTTTCATTTCTTGGTATAGAATTTCTGTTCCACGGCCCCAGTTCTCGCCGTACACATAAATTTGTTTATTGAAGTTTTCAATAACAGAAACAGTTGCGTCTTCTCCGATTTTCGCTTTAATATCTTTCCCTACTGTTTGTGCACGTTTTTTGAAATCATCAACCCAAGCTTTTGCTTCTTTTTCTTTATTTAGTAATTTACCGATTTCTATATGCTGAGTTAAGTAATCTACTTTTCCATACGTGAATGTTACAGTCGGAGCGATTTTCTTTAATTTATCAACGTTTTTAATATTTGATAAACCAATGATTAAATCAGGATTCAATTCGATAATTTTCTCGATGTTTTCATCAGATACTTCCGCAACATCTGCTAACTTTTTTTGAAAACGTGGGTTTTGCTTAGACCATGAATCAACTCCAACAAGGTTTACGCCTAACGACATGACGTTACCTGTAAATGATGATAAAACAACGACACGCTTCGGATTTGCAGGAACTTCAACCTTACCATTTTCAGATTGGTATGTAATTGTTTCAGACTTGTTTTCTTTTGTCTCGTTCTTCTTGTTTGATGAGCTGTTGCTACAAGCACTCATAACTAGAACGAATAAAGCTGTTAATGAAATAAATAATTTCTTCATGTTATATTCTCCTTATGAAAATTTTAGTGATATATGTTAGTACGAAAGAAAGAATGACTAAAATAGTTTTAAAATTAGCAATTCTTTACATATTGATAATGATTATCAATGTCGATTCTGTAAATAATATAATGTTATCTCTTTACCTTGTCAATAGTAATTTTGATTGTAAATCTAATGGAAACAAGTTATATTTTATTGAGAATGATAATCATTTGATTATAACTGAGGAGTGAACATGAATGAATAAAGAAGAATTATTTGATGTAACTGTAATTGGTGGGGGACCTGCAGGGCTTTATTCAGCGTTTTATAGTGGATTACGAGAAATGAAAACAAAAATAATTGAATTTCAACCACATTTAGGTGGGAAAATACATGTTTATCCTGAAAAAATGATTTGGGATATTGGAGGATTGCCACCAGTTACAGGGGCAAAATTAATTGAGCAACTTGTAGAACAAGGATTAACATTCCATCCAGAAGTAGTCTTAAATGAAAAAGTAGAATCGATTACCCGCGACGAATATGGAATGTTTCTATTAACAACTTCTTCTGGGCAACAACATTTTTCGAAGACTGTTATTGTAGCGACAGGAAGCGGAATACTGAAACCACAAAAATTAACGATTGAAGGTGCTGAAAGATTTGAAGTAACGAATTTAAATTATACAGTAAAATCTTTGAAACATTTTAAGGATAAAACAGTTATTGTTTCAGGTGGAGGGAACTCAGCGATTGATTGGGCAAATGAACTGGAACAGCTTGCGAGAAAGGTATATGTAACATATAGAAAAGATGCGTTATCTGGCCATGAAGCACAGATTACACAATTGATAAACAGCTCGGTTTCTTGCTTGTTCAATACATCTATTACAAAACTAATTGCAGGAGAAAATCATGAAGCAATTGAACGCGTGGAATTGACGAATCATGCAACAGGAGAAATTTCCTATTTATCGATTGATGAAGTTATTATCAACCATGGTTACGAACGTGATATGACATTATTAGAGAATAGCGAATTGAACATTGAAATGATTGATAATTATTTCATTGCGGGAAATGCAAACAGTGAATCTTCTATACCAGGTCTATATGCTGCTGGAGATATTTTAAAACATGATGGGAAGTTGCATTTAATTGCAGGGGCATTTCACGATGCCGGTAATGCTGTTAATAAAGCAAAACAGTTTATCCAGCCAGATGCAAGCGAATATGGAATGGTCTCTTCACATAATGATGTGTTTAAAAAACGCAATCGAGAATTAATGAAGCAAATGATAGAATAAATGGCCTTGGGAGTAAGGGAAGATAGGGAATAGGAAATTCCTCATCATTTCTGTTTTTGAAGGAAAAGTAAAGGGAAGATTTTTTAGTATATCATGGAAAGTATGAGCAATAATATTAGTCTAGGAAAGTATGAAACACCCAGTTACAAACCCACTTATATATAGAAAGGGGAAGTAATTTGGGTGTTTTCCTATTTGCTATCATAACTATGACACCGGTTTCATAAATTCACGTCGTATAACGATATTTGAAATAGACAAGAAGACGTGCAACTTATGAATCCTTCTAGTGCATATATAGTATGAGCTTATATTATATGTGCTTGAAAACACGAAATCAGGCAGTCCCTTGTGCTTTTTGATCAGGGAAATTCCAATTTTGTACAGATGAAATGTATTGTTTTCCATGTTTTCTAGCTACAGATTCTAATATGTGACGAACACGTTTTGTTAAGTGGCCTTGTTTTTGTAATGCTTCGCAATATGCATCATAGAAGGCATATTTAGCCCAAAGAAAATCATCTTGCTGGTATAAGAAATGGTTTTTATACCAATCTCCAATGGTTTGATATGTCTTATTTTTATCGGTCATTTTTGCTCGTTCCATAATTCTTTTTGGTAAAGCTTTAGATAGATAAGAACCTGTCTGTTCTGTTTCGGCGCGTAATGATTGCTCTAACATAGTAATGATGTGACGAGTAGCCATATGTTAACTCTCCTTTGTGTCAATGGGTAATACCATCTATATTTGTAAAAAAGCTTACTTATATTATTATACAGTATATGGAATGCATCTACCTGCTTTTTGCTACGTATTTACTAAATCTTTTTAAATTATTTACAAAAGTATCCTATAATAAAGTAAGATAAATGATAGATATGAAAAATAAATAAAGGAATGAAAAAAATGTATATAACGATAGAAGAGGCTGCTGAGTATTTAAACCTCCCGAAGTCATATATTGAAGAATTAGTTCGGCAAAAGCGGATCCGTGCTGTATATGATGGGGAACAGTACTTGTTAAATAAAGAGCAGTTTAATACACATTTAGAGCAGATGGAAAAATATAAACAATTAATCGAAGAAATATTAAATGAACCAATTCCTGAAGATATGGATGTGAAAGACGAAGATTAAAATGAATAGTAAATGCTATTTAAAATTCTGTTTGAAGGTATTTGAAACAGAATTTTTTTTTGAAATGATGAGTATGATTCATGTTAATTTACTGTCTGGATTCGTTAACGAAAACCGAGGTAGTCTAGCATCCCAAAAGGGCATAGTGCATAGTGTTTTGCCCTATTCAGTGAGAATGGAACCATTTTATATACAGACGGTCTGTTGTATAATCAAGTAAAGTGGATGTAGTGTAATAATAAAGAGGTTATTTAAAGGGCAGCGATTGTTCTGAAAGCAACTTCATCATTATAATATAAAGAGTTAGTAAATATAATGAGGTTTGGGGACAAATTAAGAGGAGTATTTACTATGAACAAATTGAAAAGCTTGATGCAAGAGGAAAGAGAAGCTTTAAAAGTATTTTTATTATTATTCTATATTATATTCTTTTTATATGACATTATATACTTTTTTGTATATCCTACAATGAATATAAACGAAGCGAAGGTAGGATGGCCCGAAGGTGGGCTAGGAATTGGCGTGCATATTTTTGTTATTTTATTATTTCCTATTTCTATATATTTACAAAGACGGGGATATACATATTTTATAAAGTATTTATTTCTAATGGGGTATATGGCTGTAGACTTTATTAATAACTTAATGATTTATTTGAAAACAGATCGGGGATTTGATAACGGAAATATGGTTGAAATATTTTTCGTTTTATTCGCGCCAGTGTTTGTGAATAAAAGATATTTTTATTTAGTTTCTGCACTCGTAATTGGAAAATATACATTTTTTTGTTTGTTTTTACAAGATGGGAAAGTTATTATTCCGCTCGTTTTATGTATCTTTTTCTGTTTGATTTCACATTCTTTACTAAAAAGATTTCAATCGTATGTTAGAACTGTACTAGAAATCTTGAGTCGTGTGAAGCAGACAGAAAATTTAGCTTTAATCGGAACGATGTCTACAACAATTGCACATGAAATTCGCAATCCTTTAACAGCTTTAAAAGGTTTTACTCAAATTCAAAAAGAGCGGAATCCAGATGAAGCGATCAGTTATGAGATTATGTTAAAGGAAATTGAACGAATTAACGAATTTGTGAATGAGTTAATGATATTAGGAAAGCCAAAATCAAAAGAATATACATGTTGTAATATACAAGATATTTTAATATATGTTGTTCGATTAATGGAAAGTTATGCAGACCAATATCATGTGAAGATTCATATGCAATTAAATAGGGAATTACCAAAAGTCAATGGAGATGAAAAGCAATTAAAACAAGTATTGTTGAATATTGTTAAAAATGGGATTGAGTCCATGAAGGAGGGCGGTAATCTTAAAATTTCTGCTCAGGCAAACATGAAAGGTAAGTTATCCTTGTTTATTGAGGATCAAGGATGTGGGATAAATGAGGAAGAAATGAAAAAGCTCGGTAAAGCATTTTATACAACAAAAGAAAATGGAACGGGTCTTGGATTAATCATTACACATAAGATTATTCAGGAGCATCAAGGAAGTATGAATATAAAAAGTAGCATTGGTGCAGGTACAAAGGTAGAACTAACGTTACCAACAGTATAAAATGCCTTTATATTGTGCCTCATGATTTGTTTCTAGATATTGTATAATAATTTTAAAGATGACATAACCACATATCTTTAGGACAAGAGCACTTTTCTGAAAAGTGCTCTTGTTGTGTAAATATAAACATTTTATAAAATGTATTAGAGTACTTTTTTTTATAAAATACTTCGTTTATAATGAAGGAAAATATCGACATGGGCTTTATATTTCTGTAATGGTTTCTTGGTTTATTAAGGGATGCGCACGCATCTTTTTTCTATGCAGATTAGATGAAAGAGGTGGTATGATGGAATTAACATTAAATTCGACTGTATGTTTACACACAATTCAATTTCGAAAAGAGCAAAAGAATTATATTGTAAAGGATACAATTACAGGAGAAAAATATGAAATGCCGCCACTTTGTATCGATGCACTTGCAATGATGCGTGACGGATTTTTATTAAGAGAAATTGAAGAGAAGTTAAAGGAAGAATATCCAAATGAAGAAGTAAACATCCTTGCATTTACGAGGCAACTGTTAGAATTAGAACTAATCGAAATGGTGGATGGAGAAGAAATTGCTTGTACAAAAAAGAAAGATCGAGATTATTTAGCTTGGATTCGTCCGAAAATTGAACAGCTTGTTATGAATTTAAATAGAAAATATCGAAGCAAAGGTCAAAGATGACCTTTGCTTTTTTAGTAGTATGAGAAAATAAAGCGGTAAAGAGCCACATTTTTTCCCTGTCTAGTTTATTAGAAAATAACAGCAAATGCACGCGCGAAAGCACCGTCACTATTTTTAATTTTTAAAGGTGCTGCTGAAAAGAAGAAACGTTTTGTTTCAATTTCATCTAGGTTTGTTAAGTTTTCAATTAAATAAATATCATTCCCGAGTAAAATATGATGAATAGGTGAAGTTTCTGTTGTTACTTCATCAGGAGAAATAAAGTCTAAACCAACAGATTTTACCTTTAATTTTACTAATTCTTCGGCGAGTTCTTCTGAAAGATAAAAAGCCTCTTTTTCATATGCTTCTGTGTTCCATTTGTTTGAAAGATTCGAATGGAAGATAACGATATCCCCTTCTTTTACTCCAGCATGATGAAGAACCTCTTTTGGTAATTTTCGTTCTTTTCTATGTGTTACGTCAATAAGAATCGCTTCTCCTACAAAACGATCCAGTGGCAATTGATCAATTGTTGATGTGCCGGAAATAAAATGAGCAGGTGCATCACAGTGTGTCCCAACATGAACAACCGAATGGAAATCTGTAACTTGAAAGCCTGCTTCTTCCACACTTGTAATAGCTTCCAAGTGAATGGCTGGAGTGCCTGGGAATTGAGACATATTGTTTTCGAACGTTTGAGATAAATCAATTATTTTCATTGTGAAACCTCCAATAATTTTTTTATAAATTGAAAAACTGACATAGTCCCATTCTTTATAGATGAGGAAGTAAATATCCAACCGCGCATAGAGGTTTGAAAATCAAGTTGGATAGAGAAAAAGCCCATCTTTCAAATCAAGAAAGATGGGCTTTACATATAAATATGTAAATACACTTTATCTTCCAAAATGCTTTGCATTTTGCAGGATTTAGCACCTGTTCAGTTTTTTGTAACTGAGGTTGCCGGGCTTCAAAGGGCCAGTCCCTCCGCCTCTCTCGATAAGAAGTATATTTAGTTGTAAAGTCTGAAAATTTCGTTATTTAAATTGTAAGGTATTTCTATTTTTATTGCAAGAATAAAAATAGGTATTCACCCAATAGAAAAGGATTGCATATTGTAACTTATGTAAATAAATTGCTCCAAAGGAGTGAGTACAGTGACAGGGAAAGTGTTAAATTATTATGCTGGAGGAAACACTGCTCGAGGATTTCATAATTTATTTGATGAATGTTTAACGGGGTTAGATCGATTGTTTATATTAAAGGGGGGGCCAGGTACAGGGAAATCATCATTGATGAAAAGTATAGGGCGTGAATGGAATGAAAAAGGGTATGATATTGAACTGTTACATTGCTCTTCAGATAATAAATCAATTGATGGTGTTATTATTCCGAAATTAAAAGTAGGTATTGTAGATGGAACAGCGCCGCATGTTATCGAGCCGAAGATGCCTGGTGTTGTGGAGGAATATGTGAATTTAGGAACGGCATGGGACGCGGAAGAGTTAAAGAAACATAAGAAAGAGATTGCGCGGTATATCTCGGAAGCAAGCGGAGCGTTTCAATCTGCGTATAGTTGCTTTCAAGAGGCTTTAGAGGTACATGATGTTTGGGAAAAAATTTATATTGATAACATTGATTTCGAAAAAGCAAATGAATTAACAAATCAGCTTATTCAAAAATTATTTGCTCATCATACAGGAGAAAAAGCAGTTGTGAAACATCGTTTTTTAGGAGCAGCAACTCCAAAAGGAGCAGTGGATTTTGTACCAAATTTAACAGAGGATATCCCGCATCGTTATTTTATAAAAGGACGCCCAGGGTCTGGAAAATCGACAATGTTAAAAAAAATAGCAGCTGTAGCAGAAGAAAAAAGATTCGAAGTTGAAGTATATCATTGTGGATTTGATCCAAATAGTCTGGATATGATAATTGTAAGAGAATTAGGGTTTGCGATATTCGATAGTACAGCGCCTCACGAATATTTTCCGAGTCGAGAGGGAGATGAAGTAATCGATATGTATGAACTCATCGTCACGCCGGGTACAGATGAAAAATATGCGAAGGAAATTCGTGAAGTATCGATACGATATAAGTTAAAAATGAATGAAGCAATATCCTTTTTAGCAAAAGCAAAAACAGTTCGAGATAAGTTGGAGCGAATTTATATAAAGGCGATGGATTTTTCAAAAGTTGATGCATATAAAGATGACATACAAAGAGAAATTGAAAAAATTGAACAAGTGATTGTTCAGAAGTAAGATTGGCTTGTTAGGCTGTCAGGGGCTTCCTGACAGCTAGTTATGTCTTGTCGAATTTCCAGGGAAATGATCAAAAAATAGGGAGATACATATGAAAGAAAGAATTCTAGTCGAATTAGCAAAAATTGAGAAAGAACATGACGTGGAAATTTTATTTGCAGTAGAGGCGGGCAGTCGTGCATGGGGATGGCATTCTAAAGCTAGTGATTATGATGTTCGGTTTGTCTATGTTCACCGTTTGGAGTGGTATTTATCTATAGATGAAAAGAGAGAAGTCATCGAATGTCCCATTCATAACACTTTAGATATAAGTGGATGGGATATTCGAAAGGCATTGCGATTATTTGCAAAATCAAATCCATCTTTATTAGAATGGATTCATTCTCCGATCTGTTATGTGAAAAACTCTGACTTATCAACGTGTTTACAAAAAATGAGCGAACATCGTTTTAATCTCAAGTCAACAATGTACCACTATTTGCATATGGCTTCGAAAAATTATCGTAAGTTTTTACAGGGAGAGGACATGCAGGTGAAAAAATATTTTTATGTATTGCGTCCGATTTTAGCATGTAAGTGGCTAGAGAAGAAAGGAACAGTGCCACCTGTGGAATTTGCACGTGTCATAAATGAACTCTCTTTCGAACATAGTGTTTTAGAGGAAATAAAGTATTTATTTTGGATGAAAAAAACAGGAGATAAGTTAGATACTTTACCGAGAATGCCTAGATTACATCAGTTTTTGAAGGAACAAATCGCATATTATCAAGAATATGCAAAACGTATTGAAAAAAGAACTGTAGTAGAAAATGAGGAATTAAATCGCTTATTCCGAGAGATTGTATTTGAAAAGAGCAGAAACGTTTGTGTGAAAAATTTATAGAAAATGTTTTTCAGTACAACAAAAGCACAAAATATAATCTATCAGAACTGACTTGTAAAGTTTGCTATCACATCGCTATTAAAAAGAGAAACAGAGACTGTCCAAAAGAGATACTTTTGGACAGTCTTTTACTTATCATGATTTGAAGTCTGGTTAGGAATAAAGAAAACAGAAATAGCGGCAATCAGACCTGCAAATGCAAATACATAAAAATTCCATACTTGATTATACTGCAATGTCATGAAGATACCGATAATAATGGGGGCAGCAATCGCGCCGATTCTCCCAAGGCCAAGTCCCCAGCCTAAAGCAGTAGCACGTATACGAGAAGGGAAATACTGAGTGACATATGCATTTAATATTTGTGTGATGCCAACGGAACCAATTCCAGCAATTCCAATTAAAATATAAATCATAGTAGTGGAAGTCTGTATGGTTAATAATCCGATACAGATAGCGGCCATGAGGTAAGAGAAGCTAATGATGATTTTCGCCCCAATTCTATCTGCGATGGCTCCTGCAAATAAAGCTCCAATTGCTGCGGTGATATTAAGCATTAACAAGAAGGATAAACTAGAGCCTAACGGATAGCCAGCTTTCCGCATCATTTGAGGCAGCCATGTATTTAATCCATAAATAAGAAACATCCCCATTATATAAGTGAGCCAAAAGAGTAAGGTTGCTCTTACATATTGTTTTGAAAATAATACGAAATATCCACCTTGTTGCTTTTCTTTAGAGGATGGCTTATATATTTGTTTTTGAGGTAACTGAATTTGAAAGCGCCCGCTAACTCGAGTCGCCTCTTCTTGACGACTGCGTGAAAGTAAGAATTGAATTGATTCCGGCAAGTAACGAATAATGATAGGAACGAGAAGAAGAGGAATCATGCCAATACCAAACATTGTTCGCCAACCGAAATCTTGTAACATAAAGATGGATAAAATAGCTCCTAACACAATTCCTAATGGATAACCAGTAAACATAAGTGCATAAATAAAGGATTGCCGTTTCTCGGGTGAATATTCAATTGTAAGTGCAGAAGCAGTCGGAATGACGCCACCTAGACCAATGCCGCCAATAAAGCGAAAAAAACCAAATAATTCAGGAGATGAAGCAATAGCAGCTAAGCCCATTGTTAGAGAGAAAAGAGATAAACAAAATACTAAGGTCCATTTTCTGCCGATATAATCTGTAATCGTTCCGACAAGAATGGCGCCAATAAACATACCAAAAAGAGCATAACTGGCAATTGTACCCGCTTGAGTCTGCGATAAAGCCCAATTTTGATCTTCTAAAAGTGTTGGCAAAATCGCCCCATAAATACCTAAATCGTAGCCATCAGCTAAAATAGCTAACCAACAGATTAGAACAACAAGCCTTGTAGTAGAATTTGAAAGGGCTGTTTTTGCGGATTCTGGATGAGGAGAAGAGATTTGCATCATATACACCTCTTTTTTTCGGTTTACTGTATTATTTGGTTATATATAAACAATTCCCTTCAATTGTCGAATTTTTTCGCTATTTATACGCCTTTTGCTTCAAGATTCAGCAAGAGATTATACAGAAAAATGGACTCATCGAAACTGCCTGTTGGATAAGTCCATTTTTTCTTAAAGTAAGGTTATTCTTCATATACTCGTTTTAAAGGTTGGTTAGCAGGCCCTTCTACTACATCCCCGTTAATAGAAAAGCGCGAGCCATGACAAGGGCAATCCCATGTACAGTCACCGCTGTTCCATTCCACTTCACATCCGAGATGTGTACAAGTTGTATCGACGATATGTAATTTCCCATTCTCATCTTTATAAGCACCAGCACGTTTGCCGTTCACTCTTACGACAGCACCTTCACCATTTGCAAGATCTTCTGGTTCACGAAGAGCAAATTCTAGTTTTCCTTCAATGAGATGTTTAGCTACATCTAGATTTTGAGAGACAAACGTTTTTATGTCTGGATCAGCATGAAAGCGCGATGGCGCAAAGAGTTCTTTGTAAGGACTGTTTCTTTTTGTGATAGATGCCGTTAATAGTTGTGCTGCGACAGTTGAGGTCGTCATTCCCCATTTGCGGTATCCGGTTGCGACAAATATATTTGGATTATTTTCATTGATGTGCCCAATATAAGGAATTTTATCTAAAGTGATTAAATCTTGTGTTGACCATCGATAAGGAATCTGTTCTATTTCAAATATTTCCTCAGCGAAGGAGTGCAGCGCCTCATAATGAAGCATCGTATTAATTCCTTGTCCTGTTTTATGACTTTCACCGCCAACAAGGATCAGTTTTGTTCCGTCTATCGTTGTGGATCGTAAAGAACGTGTAGGATTATCAATACTTAAATACATGCCCCCTGGATATTCTGTTTTAGATTGAATAGCAAGTACATAGGAGCGTTCTGCATACATTCTTGTGAAGAAAAAACTGCTCTTATCATAAAACGGAAAATGAGAGCAGATGGCGACATATCCAGAAGTGATACGTTGTCCATTTTTTGTAATGACTTGTGGATAAAACCCTTTTTCTATATCAATTGCCGTTGTATGTTCATAAATGGTACCACCCATTTGAATAAATTCCTCAACAAGCTTTTTTAAGTAGTGAAGAGGATGAAATTGTGCTTGTTTTTTCATTACAAGCGCGGCTTGAATGGAAAGAGGAACTGGAATAGACGTTACATATTCACACGGAATGTCTAGTTTTTTATATGCTTCGTATTCGTTTATTAACTTTCTTAGCTCATCTTTACATGTTGTATATAAATAAGCATCTTCTTCTGTAAATCCACATTCGATATGATGGGTTTTTACAGTTTCTTTTATAAATTGTAAAGCTTGATGATTCGCTTCATAGTAGAGGCGGGCTTTATCTATATCAAAGTGATTGATGAACTCATCATAAATGAGGTCATGCTGTGCGGTGATTTTTGCTGTTGTATGTCCAGTTGTCCCATTTAAGATACGGTCAGAATCCAGTAAAACAACTTTCATACCTTCTTTTGCGAGTAAATAAGCAGTCGTAATTCCTGTAATACCAGCACCAATAATGACAACTTCTGTTTTTATATTTTCAGATAGAGCAGGAAAGGTAGGGAGTGAGGTAGAGTCAATCCAGTAAGAATGAGGAAATTCAGGAAAAGAATGATTAATCATGATGCAAGCCTCCTAATTTAGGATATTTTTCCTATTCATTTTTCCCACTTATATGAAATTCATGTGAGAAAATTTGGTATGAAACGTAAAATATTTTGTTAGGAGAAATATTTTTATAATGATATATTAATATAATATTTTTGTTATTCGTTTTAAGAGTGAATATTTTGTGAAATAAAAATTTATATAGGAACTAGCTCAACTCATATCTAATAAAAAAAGCTTTTTATGTATATCAATGAGTTTTTAATATAATGGAAAAACCCTGTTAAAACATAGGTTTTTTCTTTGGTAAAATAAGATATGATTATAAAAGTATAACCACATTTTATGACCTAGTAATAAAATGTGTTGACAATGTAGAAAGTCTATTGATATGATTCAACATGTGGAAAGGTTGATAGAGAGTAAAAAGAGAAATGTTTTTCATTGATAATAAAAGCGATAATAAGTGACGATAGAGTGAGTATATTTTCCTTATGATATAAGCTTTTTTGCATCATCTAGTCATATCAATCTGGAAACAACAATTGATCTATGCAGTTTGCGTAAGCATGGCATAAGAAAGGGGCAAAAGGATGAAGGAGCTTCATACGTTTGGATGGTATGCAGCACGTGTATCACCGCACTTGCCAAAAAAAGCATTTCAACCAGTTCCGACCCGTCTATTTGGCGGTTTAGCTTATTTGCTTGTGGCAGTAGCAGGGTTAATAACGATTGGTTTGTTTGAATTGAATGCGTGGGTAAATCTCGGAATTGCACTTGTTCTTGGATTGTGTTTTGCTTCACTTGGATTTTTAGGGCATGAAATTTTACATGGAACGGTTGTAAGAAAAGCATGGCTTCGTGATTTATTAGGAGCGATTGCGTTTATGCCATTAACTACAGGACCAAAGCTTTGGAGAAAGTGGCATAATGCGACGCACCATGTTCATACACAACATGAAGAAAATGATCCAGATGCATGGCCAACACTTGAGAAGATGAAAAAGAGTCAATTTTTAAGATGGGTGTATCGTTTACCACTTCACGTACGTTCATTCTTTAGTTTTTTGTCATTAACATTTCAATTTACATTACACTCAACTCGAATGTTCTTTCATTTTATAAAAGAATTTAAAACGTCGAATCAACGAGCGGTATGGCTTCAACTTCTTTTGCCATGGACAGTTTGGATGAGTCTCTTGTTTATTATGGGACCGATGAAATGGTTGTTTGCATATGTGATTCCGTTATTGATTGCAAACTTTATTGTAATGGCATATATTGCAACCAATCATCGTTTAAATCCAATTGTTCCTGTAAATGATCCATTAGCAAACTGTTTATCTGTAACAGTACCACGCTGGGTTGATGTATTACATTTCAATTTTTCATATCATACAGAACATCATTTGTTCCCTGCGATGAGTTCGAAATACTATCCATTAGTAAAAGAGAAAATTAAAGAAATGTGGCCGGAACGTTATCATGAAATGCCGATGAGTAAAGCGTTAGTAGCGCTTTGGAAAACACCGCGCGTGTATTATGAAGGCAGTGAATTGATTGATCCGCAAAAAAAGCATTTCTATGGGTCGCTAGGAAATGGACTAGATCCGGAGAATATTTCGTATCGTGAGGAGCATGTGAAAGAAGAATCAATGAACAAGGCAAATTCATAATTGTAGATAAAGAAAAGCAAGCTATGATCAGTAGCTTGCTTTTCTACATAGAAACGGCTTTTTCCTTTTGGTTATTCATTTGTACAGCGTTACTTTGCTTATGACTCAGCCTTTTTTCTAGGAGATTCACTAAATAAGTGAATAGTAAAACAAGGACAAGATAATAGATACCTACTACGATATAGGTATTTAATTGTTGGTAATTTCCAGCGGCAATCGATAACCCAGATCCCCATAATTCTGACATACCAACGTAAGCAACAAGGGAAGAATCTTTTAATCCAATAATAAATTGATTTCCTAAAGAAGGTATTGAAAGGCGAAATGCTTGTGGTAATATAATGCGACGCATAGCTAGTGGATAAGACATTCCGAGAGAACGGGCAGCTTCTAATTGCCCGCGGTCTACAGATTGAATGGAGCCGCGGAAAATTTCTGTAATATAGGCACCATTATGAATCGCTAAAGCAATGGCACCGGCCCAAAATGGTGTGAAAACAACGATAGAAGTAATACCGAAGTACAAAATCGCAATTTGTACGATTAAGGGAGTACCGCGAATAACAGCAATATAAATATGAGCAATACTATTTAATAGTTTGTTGTTTGAAATGCGAAAGAATGCAAATAGTAATCCAATGAGTGAACCAAGTAGTAAAGAAGTTAAAGTCAATTGCAATGTGATAAGAACTGCTTTGAGCAACGTTGGATAAGTAGATAAAAAAATTTCAATCATTCATTTCACCTCATATTGGTTAGCATTTATAGTGGATATAAATACCCCACAATTTATGTGGGGCACCGTATTTTTTACAGAATAGGAGAATTATTTATTTTGTTTTTTCCTCTTCTCCAAGAATGTTGCGACCAAACCATTTCTTACTAATTTTCTCGTACGTGCCATCTTTAATAATTTCGTCTAATGCTTTATTCACTTTATCAACCATTTTTTTATCATCTTTACGAACAGCGATGGCCATTTCATCAAGGTTTAATGGTTTTCCAGCTTCTTTTATAGAAGAATTTCCTTCTTTTATCATGCGAAGTCCAACCATTTGGTCGGTAATAACAGCATCGACACGACCAGGTTCTAAATCCATAAGGGCTGTAAGATCGCTATCATACTCTGTTATTTTATCTGTTTGCTTTTCAACAAGTGCTTTAAATGTACTTGCCTTTACAACGCCAACTTTTTTCCCTTTTAAATCATCAACAGAGGAGATGGAATCATTCTGTTTTGATACGAAGATTTGAGCGCCAGAACGATAATATGGTTTTGTGAAACTAACAGCCTTTAATCGTTCTTCTGTAATTGCCATACTTCCTAAGATGACATCATATTTTTTAGCCTGAAGACCTTGGATTAATGTTTCCCAAGGATTGGTAACAGGTGCAGGCTTCATTCCCATTTTTTTTGCAAGAGCTTCTCCAATTTCAATATCGAAACCCATAAGTTTCCCATCATTTTCTTTATAATTAAAAGGTTTATATAATCCGCTCATTGCATAACGAAATTCTTTTTTTCCATCTGTAGACGTAGTACGACTTTCTTTACTACAGGCCCCCAATATGAACGAGATACTCAGCGTAATGGTTGCAACGATAGTAAATACTTTCTTTTTCATATAACCCCTCCTATATATTGTTCCTATCAATACGGACATTTTTATATATGGTGTTGGGTAGTAGTGTATGTGTCCGCTTTGTCTTTAGACACTATAAAACATTTCTTAAAAACTGTTTTGCCCGCTCATTTGATGGTGCGGAGAAGAATTGTTCCGGCGGAGCATCTTCGATAATTTGACCATCATCCATAAAGATGACGCGGTCGGCTACATCTCGTGCAAAGCTCATTTCGTGAGTAACAATAATCATCGTCATTCCTTCACTAGCAAGTTCTTTCATCACTTGTAATACTTCGCCAACAAGTTCAGGGTCAAGAGCTGATGTAGGCTCATCAAATAGCATGATTTTCGGGTTCATCGCAAGAGCTCGTGCAATGGCAACACGTTGTTTTTGACCACCAGATAATAAGTGCGGTGTGATATTTGCTTTATCTTCTAAACCGACTTTTTTTAATAAATCCATTCCGATTTCTTTTGCTTTTGCCTTATCTAACTTTTTTACATGAATGGGTGCTTCTGTGATGTTTTCTAATGAGGTCATATGAGGAAAGAGGTTAAAATGTTGAAAGACCATACCAACGTTTTCGCGGACTTTGTTTAAATCTGTATGTTGAGGATCAATTTGTTCCCCTTGTAGACGAATGTTACCTTCATCGTACATTTCTAAAAAGTTAAGACAGCGGAGTAAAGTGCTTTTCCCAGAACCGCTTGCACCAACTAAAACGACAACTTCTTTTTCCTTTACTTCTAAGTTAATCCCTTTTAAAACATGTAATGAGTCAAATGATTTTACTAAATTTTGAACTTCAATCATACCAATCCCCCAGTGAATTTTATATTTTAATAAATCTGTCCCTTCTTTTTGTTATTAGTCATAAAACGGCAAAATCCTCTATTTTTTAAAGTTTTAGATGTTATGTGTGAAATTTTATTTCATGAGCCAGTATAGTATTTTTCGCGTTATATGGAGAAGATTGTGATTTGTTTTCTTATTATAAGGTATTTCTAAAATCTTTATATCTTTCTATAATAAAAATATGGATAATAATATATAAGTAGTATTTATATAGTTAATGGGGAGGAATGCGAATATGGAAAGAGAGCAAAAAACCTTTTCTTTTGGTTTACGTATGCAGCTTATGTTATTTACAACAATTTTGGCATTGATTACGTATTCGACAAGTTTATTTTTTATTTATGTGTTGTATGACTATTTTCAAAGCTATGTAAGTCAAACAGTTTATAATATTGTTGTAATGCTGTTAGGAGTAATATGGTCTGGTATTCTAGCATATGTTGCAGCAATTTTTTTAATTAAACCTTTACGTAAATTGGAGGAAGCTGCTCATAGAGCTGCTGAAGGTGATATTCGTGAAAATGTACCACTGCCAAAAGTAGATGATGAAATAAAATCCTTAAGCGTTGCTTTTAATATGATGCTAGGAAATTTGCGCACAATGGTAAATAATATCGATACAACATTTTCTTATACAAACACGCAAGTACAGCAAATTAGAAAACAAACAAATGAAGCGACAAAGCAGGCACAAGTTGTGTCAGAAACATTAGCTGAAATTTCCTCAGGAGCTGAACAGTCAGCGGCATCTATTCAGACGATTGTTTCCACTGTCGATAAAACAACATCCATTGCTAGTGAGGTGGAAGAAAAGGCAAAGCAATCTGATCAATTATCTTCTGAAATGGTGCAAGCATTAGGTCAAAGTACGCAAGTATTCACATCACTTATTAAAGGAATTCAGACACTTGCAAAAGAGAATGAACAATCGATGCACAATGTGCAAAAATTAGAAGAACGAATGAAACAAGTTGAACATATTGTCTCTGTGGTAAGTGAAATAGCGAGTCAAACAAATTTATTGGCGCTAAATGCATCAATTGAGGCTGCTCGCGCTGGAGAACACGGAAGAGGATTTGCTGTTGTAGCAGAAGAGGTTCGGAAGCTAGCTGATGAGAGCGATAGTTCAGCGCGAAATATATCACAGTTACTTTGCGATATGAAGAATGAAGTACAACAAGTAGCAACACAAATGACAGAGCAAGTTAAGTCTGCTAACGAAGAAGCGAAGCGCGGAGAAGCAACTGAATTAATTTTAAAAGAGATGTCAGAAAGTATTATGGAAGTAGCAGATGCAACGAAAAAGATTAGTGGTTATATGAAGGAGCAAGTAGAACATATTCATGTAACAGGTACGCAAACGAAAGCAGTAGCAGCAATTGCAGAAGAAACATCGGCAGGCTCACAAGAAGTTGCAAGGGTAACCATGCAACAATCTAAAAATATGGTAGCAATCGATCAGTTGTTAGAGGAATTAGAAAAACAGGCAACTGAGTTAAAACAAACAATAGAACGATTTATGTTATAAAGTGAAACTTTAATCAGTGGGGGTTTTCTTCATCCCCCACTGATTATGAGCCCTCACCAATCGGGCTGTTACGGGCAGCCCTACTCCCACCTATCTTCCTTGCTTCTCTTTGAATCTTGAGGTGGGAGTCTTACTGTCCTAAAATAGCGGGATAAAAGGAAGAATGATTTTATGTTCTTCCTTTTTATTTTGCGATAGTTTTTTCTGAAGCGCTTTATGAGTAGTTTTTTATCATAGATATTTTCTAGCTGCATAACACAATACATCATAAGTGATGTAAATAATAAATTTCTACTAAAAACTATGAACGTTTCCGCAACTTTTATGATTGCCTCTTTTGAATGGAAATTATAGCAAGATATAATAAAACTATAATGTTAGAAGGGGTGTCTTTTATGAAAAGGGAAAAAAGACAACGACTTATTAAACAATTAGTAGAAGAATATGAAATAGATACACAAGAGCGATTAGTTGAATTATTGGCAGAAAAAGGTGTGTCTGTAACACAAGCTACTATTTCGAGAGATATTCGAGAATTAAATGTAATAAAAGTAGCCTCTTCAAAAGGATTACTGATATATAAGCTTTTCTCGAAGGATCATTTACAAACGGATATGCAGTTAAAGAAGAAATTAAGAGAGGTAGTTGTGAAAGTTGATTATGTAGATCGATTAACGGTTATTAAAACGTTACCGGGTAATGCACATGTGATTGGTGCTTTGTTGGATTCGTTAGATTGGAAAGAAAAAATAGGATGTGTATGTGGAAATGATACATGTCTTATTATTTCTCATTCTCTTTCTGATAGAAAAGTTTTAGAAGAACGACTGAATTTTATTATGTAGATGAAATCCTATTTCTAATAGAAATTAGAAATAGGATTTTTTTATACATTTCATACTCTAATATTCATCATATATACAGAATAAATAACTATATTGTGAGATATGTGATGAAACGACTTATAAAAATACAACTATATATGACTTTAAAAAAATAATTTGTGAAATATTTCACCATTGAATGTTAACCTTTTCACAAAAACGGAAATGCTTTCTGTTTATGATGTACTTGTAAGATATCAAACGAACTTAAAGGGAGGTACAACAAATGAAACATCCAATTCATGTTACTTCAGAAATTGGGGAATTACAAACGGTTTTATTAAAACGTCCTGGTAAAGAATTAGAAAATTTAACGCCAGATTACTTACAACAATTATTATTTGACGATATTCCATACTTACCAATTGTTCAAAAAGAACATGATTATTTTGCACAAACATTGCGCAATCGGGGTATTGAGGTTCTTTATTTAGAAACGCTAGCAGCTGAGGCATTAATTGATAAAAAACTTCGTGAAGAATTTGTTGATCGTATTTTAAAAGAAGGGCAAGCTGATGTCAATGTTGCACATCAAACCTTAAAAGAATATTTACTTTCCTTTTCAAATGAAGAATTGATTCAAAAAATTATGGGCGGTGTGCGGAAAAATGAAATTGACACAAGTAAGAAAACACATCTATACGAATTAATGGAAGATCATTATCCGTTTTATTTAGACCCAATGCCAAATTTATATTTTACTCGTGATCCCGCGGCTACGATAGGGGAAGGGTTAACCATTAATAAAATGAGAGAACCAGCACGTAGACGTGAATCATTGTTTATGGAATACATTATGAAATATCATCCACGATTTGCAGATCATAATGTGCCAGTTTGGTTAGATCGTGATTATAAGTTTCCAATTGAAGGCGGTGACGAACTCATTTTAAATGAAGAGACAATTGCGATTGGTGTATCTGCTCGTACATCAGCAAAAGCGATTGAACGGTTGGCTAAGAACTTATTTAGTCGTCAAAATAAAATTAAAAAAGTATTAGCAATAGAGATTCCAAAATGTCGAGCATTTATGCATCTAGATACAGTCTTTACGATGGTTGACTATGATAAATTTACCATTCACCCAGCTATTCAAGGACCAAAAGGGAATATGAACATTTACATTTTGGAAAAAGGTCTAGATGAAGAGACTCTTAAAATTACACATCGCACATCGTTGATGGAAGTTTTAAAAGAAGTTTTAGGTTTAAAAGAATTAGTATTGATTCCTTGTGGAGGAGGAGATGTAATTGCTTCTGCTCGTGAACAATGGAATGATGGATCGAATACATTAGCAATTGCTCCAGGAGTAGTTGTTACATATGATCGCAACTATGTATCAAATGCTTTATTACGTGAACATGGAATTGAAGTAATTGAAGTATTAAGCTCGGAATTATCACGCGGTCGTGGGGGCCCACGTTGCATGAGTATGCCGATTGTTAGAAAAGATATTTAGTGATAAATAACGGAGAAAGTAGGGATGAACGATGTTAATGACGAGACCAAACTTAAAAGGAAGAAGTTTTCTTGCTGAAAAGGATTTTACAAAAGAAGAATTATTATATTTTCTTGATTTAGCAGCGGAATTAAAAGAGAAAAAGAAAAATAGTATCCCACATCGTTATTTAGAAGGAAAAAACGTTGCACTCCTATTTGAAAAAACTTCTACCCGTACAAGATGCGCATTTACAGTCGCTTGTACTGATTTAGGTGCAAATCCTGAATATTTGGGAAAAGGTGATATTCAGCTTGGTAAAAAAGAATCTGTTGAAGATACAGCAAAAGTGTTAGGCCGTATGTTTGATGGAATTGAGTTCCGCGGTTTTTCTCATGAAACAGTAGAATCGTTAGCTGCGAACTCTGGTGTGCCAGTATGGAACGGTTTAACAGATATGTGGCATCCAACACAAACACTTGCAGATCTTCTAACAATTAAAGAGCACGTAGGACGTTTGAAAGGTGTGAAGCTTGTTTATGTTGGTGATGGCCGGAATAATGTAGCGAATAGTTTATTAGTTGGTGGTGCAATTGTTGGAATGGAAGTTCGTATTTGTGCACCAGAGTCATTATGGCCAGCGCAAGAAGTAATCGATTTAGCGAAAAAATATAGTAATCGTGTCATGGTAACAAGCGATGTGGAAGAAGCGGTTGCAGATGCAGATGTAATTTATACAGATGTATGGGTATCTATGGGAGAAGAAGATAAATTTGCCGAACGGATTGCTTTATTAACCCCTTATCAAGTGAATATGCAAATGATAAAAGCAACAGGAAATGATAATGTGATTTTCTTACATTGTTTACCTGCATTTCATGATGTGGAAACAATGTACGGTGAAGAAATTTATGAAAAATATGGATTGAGAGAAATGGAGGTAACAGACGAGGTATTCCGCAGCAAACATTCAAAAGTATTTGATCAAGCTGAAAATAGAATGCACACAATTAAGGCGGTTATGGCAGCTACTTTAGGAGATATAGAATAAAGAAGGAAGCAGGTCTTCCTTCTTTCTCCTTCTTTAGACACGATCATTTCCAATTTGTAGTATTGCAAATTAAGAGAGGTGAGTGGAATGGGTGAAGAAAAGAAATTAGGATTATTTACTTTAATCGCCCTTGTAGTTGGTTCTATGATTGGCGGTGGTGCATTTAATTTGGCGAGTGACATGGCAAAAGGCGCTGGCGCAGGGGCTGTTATGATTGGATGGATTATAACGGGTATTGGAATGATTGCTCTTGGTTTATCTTTTCAAAATTTAACTGTCAAAAGACCAGATTTAGATGGTGGTATTTTTAGTTATGCAAAAGCTGGATTTGGTAACTTTATGGGGTTTAATAGTGCATGGGGGTATTGGTTGTCAGCTTGGCTAGGGAATGTTGCTTACGGTACATTATTATTTGCTTCATTAGGGTATTTCTTCCCTGTTTTTGAAGGGGGGCAAAACGTCGCATCTATTATTGGAGCAAGTGTATTACTTTGGTGCGTTCACATGCTCATTTTACGCGGGGTGCAATCAGCGGCACTTGTGAACTTAGTAACGACAATTGCGAAATTAGTGCCTGTATTTGTATTTATTGTGGTAGGAATTTTCGCTTTTCATTTTGATATTTTCTTAGATGGTTTTTGGGGACAAGCTGGTTCTTTTTCTTGGGGAGCGGTAGGTAGTCAAGTGAAGAGTACAATGCTTGTAACACTTTGGGTATTTATTGGTGTAGAAGGGGCTGTTGTCCTATCAAGCCGCGCTAAAAATAGAAGTGATGTTGGAAAAGCGACAGTCATTGGATTAATTGGCACACTGATTATTTATATTTTAATTACATTATTATCTCTTGGTCTTATGAAACAAGCTGATGTGGCAAATTTGAAAAATCCAGCCATGGCATATTTATTCGAAAGCATAGTTGGAAAATGGGGTGCGACCTTTATTAATTTAGGTTTAGTCATTTCTGTATTAGGTGCTTGGTTAGGCTGGACGTTACTTGCATCCGAAATTCCATATTTAGCTGCAAAAGACGGAGTATTTCCGAAATGGTTTGCAAAGGAGAATGAGAATAAAGCTCCTGTGAACGCATTGTGGATCACAAATGGGCTCATTCAAATTTTCTTATTAACATTTGTTGTTTCAGATCAAGCGTATAATTTTGCATTCTCTCTCGCATCATCAGCTATTTTAATTCCTTATGCTTTTTCAGCATTTTATCAACTTAAATATAGTTTACAATCTGAAGAAAACGATCGTACAAAAAATATAATCATTGGTTTAGTTGCAAGTATTTATGGAGCCTGGTTAGTCTATGCAGCGGGATTAGAATACTTGTTATTAACAATGACTTTATATGCACCTGGAATTTTCATTTTTTACAATGTTCAAAAGCAAACGAACCAAAAACAAATATTTACTCGTTTAGAATTGGCATCATCTGTAGCAATTGGCGCTTTAGCATTCTTTGCAATTTACGGATTAATTACAGGAAGTATTACTTTATAAAAAAATCAATTGGAGGGTTGAAATATGAAACGAAGAAAAATCGTAGTTGCACTCGGGGGAAATGCAATACAATCTGGAAATGCTACTGCTGAGGCTCAGCAAGAAGCGCTAGAAAGAACGGCAGAACAACTCGTTAAAATTATGGAAAATGACGTTGATATTGTTATTGCACATGGAAATGGTCCGCAGGTTGGCAATATTTTATTACAACAAAAAGCAGCGGAAACAGAGAAAACACCAGCGATGCCATTGGATACTTGCGGTGCGATGAGCCAAGGGATGATTGGGTATTGGATGGAAAATGCAATTGAAAAAGCGCTGAAAAAACGAAATATAAAAAAAGAAGTAGCAACAGTAATCACACGTGTTGTTGTTGATGAAAAAGATGAAGCATTTCAAACCCCAACAAAACCAATTGGCCCCTTTTATAAAGAAGAAGAAGCAAGACGATTAATGAAGGAAACGAAAGCTGTATTTAAGGAAGATGCCGGAAGAGGATGGAGACGAGTTGTTCCATCACCAAAGCCTGTGAGCATTCATGAACATAAAGTAATCAATTCATTAGTAGAAGATGGGAATATCGTAATCGCTGTTGGAGGTGGCGGGATCCCGGTAATTGAATCTGAAGAAGGATTGAAGGGAACGGAGGCTGTTATTGATAAGGATTTTGCTGCCCAAAAGCTAGCTGAACTAGTAGGTGCGGATACTCTTATCATTTTAACCGCAGTTGATTATGTATATATAAATTATAATCAACCAAATCAGAAGAGACTAGAAACGATTGGGGTGGATGAATTAAAAAAATATATAGAGGAACAGCAATTTGCACCAGGAAGTATGCTTCCGAAAATTGAAGCAGCGATTCATTTTGTTAATGCAAGCCCAGAACGAAAAACAATTATTACTTCTTTAGACAAAATATATGAAGCATTGGAAGAGAAAGCAGGTACTATTATTTCTCAACAGGAAGCATGTGTATGTGTAAGGTAGCTTATTTATAACTAGTAAGTAAAAAGAATGAAGCGGTTAACTTCATTCTTTTTACTTACTAATAATTTTTAGTAATCAATGTTCATAAAGTATTCATTATGAAATTAAGATATATAGATTGATTATGATAAAATCTACTTGAATGCGCTTTCTTGATGTTTCAATACCATGTATAGCAAGAAAGAGGGATTTTTTTATGAATAGGCGGAATGTGGTTAAAGATTTAAAGCAGTTTGAATTATTTTCTCATTTAACAGACAAAAAGTTAAAAGGCTTAACGGAATTTACTTATTGGCGCACTTATAAGAAAGGTCAATTTTTATTTTTAGAAGGAGATTCAAGGGAACGAATTTACCTCATGTTAGATGGTTTTGTGAAGTTAGAACGAGTAAATCAAAGTGGAAATTTATTATATGAAGACTATGTAAAGAGATTTTCTATTTTTCCTTGCAGTGGTATGTTTACTGACAAAGGTTACAGCTATACAGCAGAAGCCATAACGGATGTCGATGTGTACTATATTCCGACAGTGATTTTTGAAGATATGGTGAAGGCAAATCGAATACAATTAATGCAAATTGTTCAGCAGTTATCCTCAATATTAAAGTTGAATGAAAATCGTGTGCAAAACATTACTATCCCCAATGCACAAGATCGTGTCATTCAAACGTTAAATTATTTAATGCATGACTTAGGCGAACCAAACGGTGAAGAAATTGTAATCCCATGTCCACTTACAACGATTGAAATTTCTAAAATATCTGGAACGTCTCGAGAGACAGTTAGCAGTGTATTAAAACAATTGAAAAATGATAGTATTGTTACCGTGTTAGGTAAAAAAATTACAATACATGATCCTACTTATTTTGAAGAAATCTCTATGTGAAAAACAAAATAATGAATGTGATAAAGTGAAACTTTAATCAGTGGGGTTTTCTTCATCCCCCACTGATTATGAGCCCTCACCAATCGGGCTGTTACGGGCAGCCCTACTCCCACCTATCTTCCTTGCTTCTCTCTGAATCATGAGGTGGGAGTCTTACTGTCCTAAAATAGCGGGAGAAAAGAAGAAGCATTGAGACAGAATGATGTATTCATTCATATATCATTTAAATGGTATATGAATACATATATTTATGAAGTATTTCCGTGCAAAAAGATTGTATATTCCGATAATATTAGCTAAAATCGATAATAAAAACAAAGGGGAAGAAAGAATGATCCGTATTGAATATGATCGATTGCTTGCTATATTTTATAGTGTCGGGGTATTACTAGTATTGAAATTTCCAAACGATAACGAATTAGTAGGAGAGAAATTATTTCATTCATATGGACTTCCAGTAGATACATATACTTATATGGATTATACAATTTCAAATGTATGGGTTATATCTTGCGTATTACAAGGGCTCTCTTTTTTATTTTTTATGAAGTGGATGGAAAAGAATCATTCTAATTGGTTAAAAAGATTTCATAAAATGAAAAGTGTATGTATAGGAGTAATAATGTGTATATTGCCATTCGCATTCAATCAACTCATTCAAACTCTTGATAAAACATGGTACTATGCGGGAAAAAGAGGTTTAGAGGCAATTGAATATAAAAAGGAAGATAGTGAATGCAAGCTAGAGAAAAGAGGAGAGAAACTAGAGGAAAATTGTGTAGTTACTTTAAAGAATTATCGCAATCATGCACAAGCATTACAACTTGTTTTGCATCAAGATACAAAACAAAATATCAAAGGGTATCAAGTGCCAACACCTATTTATTTACAGCGGCATGAAACAAAACAATTTAAAATCCAAATTCCAGTTACATTAGATGAAAGTGTAGTGGGAAATACAACACCAAATATCGAATTAAAGTTATTACATGAGCAAAAGACAGCCTATAATTGACAGAATGAGTAGGAGAAGAAATGAGAAGAGGAAGAGGTAGTCATCCAAAATGTTGAGAGAAATCAAACATAAATTGGATGGCTTTTTTATTTAGTGAGAACAAAAGGGGATAGATAAGAGATAATCTGTAAATTTGCAAAAAGATAGGTACAAAATAAAGAGGTATTGTTTTTGAAAGAAAAGAGGATATTGAATAATAAGATGAAAATTGTCGTTGCAAACTCGATATATTTTGTTATGATAGTGTTACGAAAACGTTTGCATAAAAAAGAGGGATATAGAAGGAGAGCGCTATTATGAATAAAATATGGTGGAAAGAAGCTGTCGCTTATCAAATTTACCCACGTAGCTTTATGGATTCAAATGGTGATGGTATTGGAGATTTACAAGGTATTATCGCAAAGCTTGATTATGTAAAAGATTTAGGGATAGATGTTATTTGGATTTGTCCAATGTATAAATCACCAAACGATGATAATGGTTATGATATTAGTGATTATCGTGAGATTATGGATGAGTTCGGTACAATGGCGGACTTTGATGCATTACTAGAAGAAGTGCATAAGCGCGGTATGAAATTAATTATTGATTTAGTTATTAATCATACAAGTGATGAACATCCTTGGTTTATTGAATCGCGATCATCTAAGGATAATCCAAAACGCGATTGGTATATTTGGCGTGATGGTAAGGATGGAAAAGAGCCAAATAACTGGGAAAGTATTTTTAATGGTTCTGCTTGGGAATATGATGAGACAACAGAGCAATATTACTTACACATATTCTCACGGAAACAGCCGGATTTAAATTGGGAGAATAAAGAGGTTCGCGAAGCCTTATATGATACAGTGAACTGGTGGTTAGATAAGGGAATAGATGGATTCCGTGTGGATGCGATTAGCCATATTAAGAAGGAAGAAGGACTAAAAGATATGCCAAATCCAAAAGGGCTACCTTATGTATCTTCTTTTGATAAACATATGAATGTGAATGGTATTCAGCCGTTATTAGAAGAACTAAAAGAGAATACATTTGCAAAGTACGATATTATGACTGTTGGAGAAGCGAATGGTGTCAAAATAGAAGATGCAGATCTTTGGGTTGGAGAAGAAAACGGTAAATTCAATATGGTATTTCAATTTGAACATTTAAGTTTATGGGATGCTGAAAAGAAAAAAGAACTTGATGTTGTAGAGTTAAAGAAAGTGTTAACGAAATGGCAAAAAGGTTTAGAGAATAAAGGATGGAACGCACTTTATATTGAAAATCATGATAAGCCACGTATTGTATCGACTTGGGGAAATGATCAGCAGTATTGGCAGGAAAGCGCAACAGCTTTAGGGGCGATGTACTTTTTTATGCATGGAACACCATTCATTTATCAAGGGCAAGAGATTGGGATGACAAATGTTCAGTTTCCGAATATCGATGATTATGACGATGTAGCGATTAAAAATTTATACCGTGAGAAAATTGCACAAGGTGTATCGCATCAAGAAATGATGGAAATTATATGGGCATCTTGTCGCGATAATTCACGTACACCTATGCAGTGGAGTAGCGAAGAAAATGCAGGTTTTACAACAGGAACACCTTGGTTTGGAATCAATCCAAATTATAAAGAAATCAATGTCCAAAAGCAGCAAGAAGAACCAAATTCTATTTTGAATTTTTATAAGAAAATGATTGCTCTAAAAAAAGAACATGCTGTTTTCAATTACGGTACGTATGATCTATTATTAGAGGATGATCCGCAAATTTATGCGTATACGCGTACATTACATGATGAAAAAATGATTGTGATTAGCAATCTGTCAAGCAAGGAAGCTATTTATAATGAGAATTCATACACGTTAGAACGCAAACGATTGCTTTTGAGTAACTATGAAATTGCAGAAGATGAAGTGGATAAGAAAATCATCTTAAATCCTTATGAAACAAGAATTTATTGCATTTCTTAACAAAAAAAGATGCTCTCGTAGCATCTTTTTTTGTTTTAAAAATAAATTTTTATTGCAATGTGAAAACGCTTTTATTAAAATTAATTTATGAAAACGTTTGCGTTGATTTGGTGAGGGATCGTTTTCGTAAATGTAGGAGGAATTATATTTTGTTTCATTAGAAAGCTTGTAAATAAAGGAGAGGAAGAAGCAGGTGAAAATTACATCTTTTGATTTTTGGCAGAAGTTCGGGAAAGCATTATTAGTTGTTGTAGCAGTTATGCCAGCTGCAGGTTTAATGATTTCCGTTGGTAAGCTGATCGGTATGGCTGCTGGAGATGTAAATGCTGTACATACGATTGCTAGAGTTATGGAAGACATTGGCTGGGCGATTATTACAAACTTGCATATTTTATTTGCAGTAGCAATTGGGGGATCTTGGGCAAAGGACCGTGCAGGCGGTGCGTTTGCAGCGTTGTTAGCATTTGTTTTAACAAACCGGATTACGGGAGCTATATTTGGTGTTAACACTGAAATGTTAGCGGATTCAAAAGCGAAAGTTTCTTCACTATTAGCCGGAGATTTGCTTGTAAAGGATTATTTCACTTCTATACTTGGTGCACCAGCGCTCAATATGGGGGTATTCGTAGGGATTATTACAGGGTTTTTAGGTGCCGCTTTATATAATAAATATTATAACTATGATAAATTACCACAGGCATTGGCATTCTTTAATGGGAAACGTTTTGTACCATTTGTTGTAATTGTTTGGTCTACCATTACGGCAATTGTTTTATCACTTTTATGGCCATTCATCCAAAGTGGATTAAATGAATTTGGACGCTGGATCGCAGCATCGAAAGACAGCGCACCAGTTGTCGCGCCATTTGTATATGGGACATTAGAGCGTCTGTTATTGCCGTTTGGATTGCATCATATGTTAACGATTCCGATGAACTATACAGAACTTGGCGGGACATATACAATGTTAACGGGTTCGAAAGTTGGTCAAGTAGTTGCAGGACAAGACCCGCTATGGTTGGCATGGGTTACGGATTTAAATAATTTATTAGCAAATGGGGATACAAAAGCATATAACGATTTGTTAAATAATGTAGTGCCAGCTCGTTTTAAAGTAGGACAAGTAATTGGATCGACAGCATCACTAATTGGGATTGCATTTGCAATGTTTTACAATGTTGATAAAGACAAACGTGCAAAATATAAGCCAATGTTCTTTTCAGCAGCATTAGCAGTATTTTTAACAGGTGTAACAGAGCCGATTGAATTTATGTTTATGTTCATCGCACCAGTATTATATGTAGTGTATGCAATTACAACAGGGCTTGCATTTGCATTGGCAGATCTTATTCATTTACGAGTACATGCATTTGGATTTATTGAACTACTTACACGTACACCAATGATGGTTCATGCAGGATTAACAAGAGATTTAATTCATTTTGTGATTGTTTCAGTAATGTTCTTTATTTTAAACTTTACCGTATTTCATTTCTTAATTAAAAAATTCAATTTACCAACTCCAGGGCGTGCTGGTAACTATATTGATAATGAAGATGATTCTTCAGAAACAGCAGCGAATGTAAAAGAGGGATCGTTAGCAACAAAGGTTATCGACCTTCTAGGTGGGAAAGATAATATTGCGGACGTAGATGCCTGTATGACACGTTTACGCGTAACGGTGAAAGATTTAGAAGTTGTTGCACCAGAAGCAGAGTGGAAACAAAATGGGGCTTTAGGACTTATCGTAAAAGATAAAGGTGTGCAAGCTGTATACGGTCCCAAAGCTGATGTATTAAAATCAGATATTCAAGATATGTTAGGTGCATAAGAAATGAAAGTATTAACTTTAAATTGTCATTCTTGGCAAGAAGAGAATCAGTTAGAAAAAATAAAATATCTCGCTAAGACGATTCAAGAAGAAAATTACGATGTAATTGCTTTACAAGAGGTAAGCCAATCTATAAAAGCTCAAAGTGTATATGGTAACAAAAAGAAGGATAACTTTGGCCTTATATTGCTTGCAGAGCTTAAAAAGTTAGGTTTAGAAAATTACAATATGGTTTGGGACTTCGCGCATATTGGCTATGATATATATGAAGAAGGTTCAGCCATTATAACGAAGCATCCGATTGTAAAACGAGGTTCTTTCTTCGTATCAGAAAGTAAGGATACAACGTATTGGAAAACACGTAAGATTGTTTATGCAACAATTTTTTATCAAGGGAAAAACATAACATTTTATTCTTGTCATCTTGGTTGGTGGAATGATGAGGAAGAATCATTCCGAGAACAAGTGAATCGTTTTATGGAGCATATCGATGATCATGAACTTTCATTCTTAATGGGTGATTTTAATAATAATGCTCATTTAAGAGGAGAAGGATACGATTATATGATACAAAATAAATTTTACGATACATACGCATTAGCGATGGAAAAAGATGAAGGAACAACCGTACAAGGGAAAATTGCTGGCTGGGACGAAAATAAGCAAAACTTGCGGATTGATCTCGTGTTAAGTAACAAACCAATAAAGGTTCTTTCTTCAAAAGTTATTTTTAATGGTATGAATCGGAAAATGATTTCAGATCATTTTGGAGTAGAAGTTCAATTGAACATATAATAGAAGAAATCCTCATAGTGCTGCAAAATCTATGAGGATGGTTTTAAAAAATACAAGTATTTCCAAGAGAAAATACTTGTATTTTTTATGACATTTCCTATATATTTGTTATTAATGAATGTAAAACCAATTTGGTCATTTTGTATGTATTCTTTTGCTTACTTCGTTATATAATGAAGTAAGCAAAAGAATGGATTGGAAAAATCGTGTATTTTCGTTTAATTCGGGTGGTGGAAAATGATATAATTGCAAAATGCATGTATCGTTTTTAGGATAAGGAAAAATATATAATTAGGTGATTGCTTATATGAAACAAATATGGCGTATTTATACGACAGATGTACGGAATGTAGCTAAACATTGGGCTGCGATTGTTATTGTACTAGGATTAATGATTTTGCCATCGTTATATGCATGGTTTAACATTAAAGCTTCTTGGGATCCATACGGGAATACAAAAGAAGTGCCAATTGCAGTTTCTAACCAAGATGCTGGTTCGAATATAAGGGGGAAAGATATTAACATCGGGGACGAAATTGTCAATTCGCTCAAGAAAAACAAAAATCTAGGTTGGAAGTTTGTTGATGAGAAACAAGCAATTTACGGAGTTGAACATGGAGATTACTATGCAAGTATTACAATTCCAAAAGATTTCTCTGAAAAAATTGCGACGGTTATTAGTGATAATCCGCAAAAGCCAGAACTAGATTATTTCGTAAACGAAAAAGTAAATGCGATTGCACCGAAAATTACAGCAAAAGGTGCATCAGGTATTACAGAAGAAATTAGTAAGAACTTTGTTAAAACAGCAAATGGAGAGATTTTTAAAATTTTCAATAGCCTTGGAATCGATTTAGAAACAAACTTGCCAAGTATTGAAAAAGTAAAAGATCTTGTATTTAAATTAGAAGCGCAGTTCCCAGAAATGAATAAACTTGTGGACACAGCACTAGATGATGCAACTAGGGCGCAAGATATTGTAAAAGTAGCGCAAGAGGATTTGCCAGTTGTACAGAGTGTCATTAATGATGGACAGGAAACTTTGAACAACTTAGATAAATTCTTTGCACGAAATGATGAGACATTACAGAATGCACCAGGAGCAATAAAGAGAGATTTAACGGCTCTAAAAAGCGGAATGGATGGTGCAGCGGCTATAACAGATTTCTTAATGGGACCTGGAGCGAATTTGAATATTCCTGATATTTCTCAGTTACCTACGCTTCCGGACCTTCCAAAAATGAATGATGAAGGTTACAAAAATATAGCAAGAAACATTAATCAAACAGTGAATAGTGTTTTAAACTCAGCACGTACAGGTACTGCATATGCACAAAGTGTGATGGATGGGTTACAAAATGGAAGTATTGATCCTGAAATAGCAAAGAAAAATATCACTACTATTTCTAATAATCTCCAAACTCATATAGACAATCTTTCTTCAATCATTACGATGATGTCTACACTTCAGCAGAATGCAACAACTGATTTTGGTAAGAAGTTTTTCGGTGATAGAGTAGCACATTTAACAGCTATTCGAGAAGGACAGCAAGATTTGAACAATCGATTTAAACGTCTTAATGATTTAATTAGTTCAGGTCAAGAAGTAAAACAAGATGTGAGAGACGCAATTAATCAAAAATTAGATGCAACAAACACTTTAATTAATCAAGCGGAAAAAGATTATAATGAAACGTTTGTAGCGGATTATAAAAAAGCAGTCAGTACTTTTGAGCAGACTAGTGATAAAGTGAATGAAGAGTATGATAAGGTAAGGCAGCAATATGAACAAAAAAAAGCAGAGGCTCAAAAAGCAAAAGAAGATTTTGAAAATAAAGGGATCAATGGATTAAATTCAACAAAAGTAGCTTTAAATAGTTTAAATAGTCAATTCCAAGCAGCTTCAAATATGATTACTGATATGATACCTGTCTTAGAGAGTGCGAATAAAGTTTTTGCTGATGTCAATAAGGATAAAAACTTTAATGATCAAATTGCGAAGCTGAAAAAAGCACAAAGTCTTCTACAAAAGGGTATAAAATTAACCGATAAAGGAATTGACGCGATTAATAAAGGGCAACAACCTGCGAAAGATGTTATTGAAAGTATTAATGAAGTATCAAAAAATACTTCAGCACAATTAGGTGATATTTTAGCAAAGTACGATTCCGAAATCGTTCCAAACTTCAATGCAGCAATTGCACGTACAAAAGAGATGTCAAAAAATACATCTAAAATTTTAAGTGATGCGAATAAAAAGCTTCCAGATGTGAAGAAGCTGCTAGAAGACTCCTCAAAAGGATTGGTAGAAGGCACAAAGAAATTGAAAGATATTAAAGCAGAGATGCCAGCTACTCAGCAAAAAATAAAGGAACTAGCAGATAAAATTCGTCAGTTTGAATCGGAAGAGGATATAAAAGATATTATTCGTTTATTGAAAAATGATGTTGAAAAGCAAAGTGATTTCTTTGCAAATCCTGTGAAATTAAAAGAAAATAAATTATTTGCAATGCCAAACTATGGCTCAGCAATGTCACCGTTCTATACAGTGCTTGCATTATGGGTAGGGGCATTGTTAATGGTTTCATTATTAACAGTAGAAGTGCATGAACCGGGGGCGGAATATAAGAGTCATGAAATTTATTTTGGACGCTTCTTAACGTTCTTAACGATAGGGCTTGCACAAGCGTTTATCGTATCGATGGGAGATATGTTCTTACTTGGTACGTACGTAGTTGATAAATTCTGGTTTGTGGTATTCAGTTTATTTAGTAGTGCAGTCTTTGTTTGCATCGTATACTCTCTCGTTTCTGTTTTCGGAAACGTTGGGAAATCCATGGCAATCATTTTACTCGTACTACAAGTAGCTGGATCGGGAGGAACGTTCCCAATTCAAATGTTACCGAAATTCTTCCAAGCAATGTATCCATTCTTGCCGTTCACATATGCGATTAGTGCAATTCGTGAAACAGTAGGTGGAATGCTTTGGGATATTGTCATTAGAGATTTACTTGTATTAAGTGTGTTCGTTGTAATCATGTTAATTCTTGCATTATTACTGAAAACACCAATTAATAAATCGAGTGAAAAGTTTGTTGAGAATGCAAAAGGAAGTAAAATTATTCACTAATCATAAAGGTTTCTACCGAATTTGGTAGGAACCTTTTGTTTTATCAATATGGCGTTTTAGAAATGAATCCGATTTTTGAAGGAATCGAAAAATGTATAGCAGGTTTAAATTTTTTTGTTGAGTGTTTTTTCGATTATCCCGCTATTTTAGGGCAGTAAGACTCCCGCCTCAAGATTCAGAGAGAAGCAAGGAAGATAGATGGGAGTAGGGCTGCCCGTAACAGCCCGATTGGTGTGGGCTCATAATCAGTGGGGGATGGAGAAAATCCCACTGATTAAAGTTTCACTTTATCACAGGGCAATATTGAGACTATGTTCCAGCGCGGTGTTGTAAATAAGGTTGGAAATCAAACGATTAGAAATATTTTTCTGGATAATGCTACTGCATACTATAAGTTCAGTCCCCATATCCTTTTGCTAAATTGATTTTCACTGTTTCACCTGAATATAAAAAAATTGTCCATCAAAACTTTAGATGGACAATTTTTTTCATTTAATCAAATTTTAATTTCTTTAATGCCTCTGCTAATGCATTATTTAATGGTTCTTCTTCTTTCTGCTGCTGTTTCATATATTTTTGAACGAAACGTTTATCTGCTTTGTTACCAGACTCTTTTTTGCGACGTTCTTGGAAGGTAGACAGCTTCTCACGATAGCCACATTTACATGCAAAGATTTGACCTGCACCTTCCCCACGTAATTCTAATTTCTTTTTACATTGCGGACAACGAGCGTTTGTTGTGCGAGATACATTTTTACGATGGCCACATTCACGATCTTGGCATACGAGCATTTTTCCTTTTTTGCCGTTTACTTCTAGCATTGGTTTACCGCAGTCTGGACAAGACTTCGTTGAAATGTTGTCATGTTTATATTTTTTATCACTTGATTTAATTTCAGAAACAATTTCTTTCGTATAGTTCTTCATTTCTGAAATGAATACTTCTTTTTTTAGTTTACCTTTTGCGATAGCCTCAAGTTTTTGTTCCCATTCACCAGTTAGTGTCGGCGATTTTAACTCTTCTGGTACTAAATCAAGTAACTGACGTCCTTTTGATGTAATATGAATATCTTTGCCACGCTTTTCAATTAAGAATGAATTGAAGAGCTTGTCGATAATATCAGCTCGTGTCGCTACTGTGCCTAATCCACCAGTCGATTTTAACGTATCAGCAAGTTGTTTATTTTGCGTATCCATATATTTTGTAGGATTCTCCATTGCTGAAAGTAACGTTGCTTCGTTAAATCGTGCAGGTGGCTTTGTTTGACCTGATGTTTGCATAATTAGTTTTATATTCAATGTATCGCCTTTTTCAATGCGAGGTAAAATTTGTTCTTTTACGTCATCAGTTACATCATCGTCTTCGAAACGGTTTTCGTATACTTCTTTCCAACCAGCATGTAAAATCGTTTTTCCGCGTGCAATGAACGTTTCATTCCCAACTTTTGTGCGTAATGTTAGTTGCTCGTATTCAAATGCTGGGAATAAAACAGCTAAGAAACGTTTTACAACTAAATCATAAATTTTACGTTCTTTATCAGTGAAAGCAGAGAAATTAACATATCCTTCTGTTGGAATAATTGCGTGATGATCACTTACTTTACTATTATCAACAAATGATTTATTAGATTTTATCGGCTTATTTAAAATCTTATGTGCTAAAGAGCGATATTCTCCTACACCGCATGCTTTTAGGCGCTCTGGAAGTGTTCCAACGATATCTGAGGAGATATAACGTGAATCTGTACGTGGATACGTTAGCACTTTATGCTGTTCATATAATTTTTGCATAATGTTTAATGTTTCTTTCGCAGAGTAACCAAATTTTTTATTTGCATCACGCTGTAGTTCAGTTAAATCATAAAGGCCAGGAGAGAATGATTTCTTCTGTTTTTTATCAATTTCCACAACAGTAGCATTTTGTTTATCCAGATTTTTTACGATACCATCCATTTTTTCTTTATTAAAACTACGACTATTCCCTTTTGCATCTTGCCAAGTTAGTTTTAATTTATTCGTTGTGTGAGCTTCAATACCGTAGTATGTTTGAGCTTTAAAGTTTTTGATTTCATCTTCACGACTAGCAATAATAGCTACAGTTGGTGTTTGTACACGCCCACAATTTAATTGAGCATTGAATTTTGTTGTTAATGCACGAGTAGCATTTAAGCCAATATACCAATCTGCTTCAGAACGAGCAACGGCTGAGGCGTATAAATTATCATAAGCTTTACCTGGTTTTAAATTGTTAAAACCATCTTTAATTGCTTTGTCTGTTACAGAAGAAATCCATAAACGTTTAATTGGTTTCTTTACTCTTGCTTTTTCAATGATCCAACGGGCAACTAATTCTCCCTCTCTTCCTGCATCAGTAGCCACAATCACCTCATGAACATCATTTCGACTAAGTTGATGTTTCACAGCATGAAACTGTTTTCCCGTTTGTTTTATAACAACTAATTTCATACGTTCTGGAAGCATTGGAAGATCTTCAAGATTCCATGTTTTATACTTATTATCATAAGCCTCAGGGTCTGCAAGCGTCACTAAGTGTCCAAGAGCCCAAGTCACGATATATTTGTCACCTTCTAAAAACCCATTTCCTTTTTTCGTGCACTTTAATACTTTTGCGATATCACGTGCAACTGATGGTTTCTCAGCAATTACTACACTCTTTGCCATGTATTCAAACTCCTTTACTAACTATATACCGTTTAATATACCACAGTTTTCAAGAAGAACAGTAAGAAACACCTTCTATTTACTAGTCATAATGGACAGAGCTGATTTAAGAATTTCTACTTCTTGTCTTCATTTCTTATTTTCTCTATAAACCTTATGAAACTGCTTTGGAGTAATTACCACGTGCTGTTTTGAATACAACTTCATCTATTTATCCCGCTATTTTCCCGCTTCAAGAATCGGGGGGAGTAGGACTGCCCGTAACAGCCTGATTAGTAGGGATAATCGGTAGAGTATAGAGGGGATTTCTATTGCTTACAACCTCACTGTATCATAAGTTATGCGTTGACATCGCGAATGAAATTCATTATCATTAAGAGAAGGTTACCATAACATTGCCGAAATGTCAGATAAATCCGATTTATACATATAAAAAAGAGGTTGGATTATGATGAACAATTCGTGGCAAGAAACGAAAAGGTTGCTGAAATTATGATTTCTATCATTCTATAAATAGGTGAGGGGGATAAAATGATAGGATTATAATCTGTTTGAAATCAAGTGATGGCGACAGAACATAATCTGTACCATGAAGACATTATGAAAAAAAGATATTTATTTGTCATGCTGATTGTTTTATCGGTTGCATCTATTTTTATTGGTGTAAAAGATGTGAGTCTAACAGATGTTTTGCATTGGAATCAAGAGAAAATGCAAATTGTATTTATTAGTAGATTACCACGTCTCATTAGTATTATTGTTGCTGGTGTCAGTTTAAGTATAAGTGGTTTAATTATGCAGCAACTGAGCAGAAATAAATTTGTATCTCCAACAACTGCGGGAACAATGGATAGTGCAAAGTTGGGCGTTTTAGTTTCGTTAATGCTTTTTACGACAGCAAGCCCGCTTGAAAAAATGTTTATCGCATTTATTTTTGCGTTAGTTGGTACATTTTTGTTTATGCAAATTTTAAAGCGAATTAAGTTTAAGGATGCTATTTTTATTCCGCTTGTTGGAATTATGTTTGGGAACATTATTAGTTCCATTACAACATTCTTTGCTTATAAATATGATTTAATTCAAAATATTAATTCGTGGCTACAAGGCGACTTTTCAATGATTATGAAGGGGAGATATGAGATTTTATATTTCAGTATTCCGCTTGTAATCATCGCCTTTTTATATGCAAATCGTTTTACCGTTGCTGGAATGGGAGAAGATTTTGCAGCGAATTTAGGAATGAATTACAATCGGGTGCTAAATATTGGGCTTATTATCGTTTCTCTCATCTCTGCACTAGTGGTTTTAACTGTTGGGATGATTCCATTTTTAGGACTTATTATTCCAAATATCGTTTCAATTTATCGCGGAGATCATTTGAAAAATAGTTTACCTCATACTGCCTTGTTAGGAGCTGTTTTTGTACTAGCTTGCGATATACTTGGTAGGGTCGTAATTTATCCGTATGAAATTTCGATTGGTCTTACAGTAGGAGTAATCGGAAGCGGAATCTTCCTTTATTTATTAATGAGGAGAAACGCATATGCAGCATAGAAAACAAAAGAATTATAAGTTGATGTTGGCAGTACTTGCCGTTGTATCTGTAATAGCCATTGGAATCTTTTTATTCATTAACTTAAATATGAACACACTAGATTATGCGTTACCAAGACGAGCGAAGAAATTGTTAGCGATGATCATAACAGGTGGAGCTATTGCGTTTTCATCAATGATCTTCCAAACAATTAGTAATAACCGTATTTTAACACCGAGTGTGATTGGGTTAGACTCGCTTTACATGTTTATTCAAACTTTTGTTGTGTTTTTATTTGGGTCACAGCATTTTGCGATGATGAATACAAATGTGAACTTTCTTATATCAGTTAGTTTAATGGTGATTTTTTCACTGTTTCTCTATAAATTTTTATTTAAAAGAGAAGGAAATAATATTTATTTCTTACTCTTAATCGGATTAATATTCGGGACATTCTTTCAAAGTTTGTCTTCTTTTATGCAAGTGCTTATTGATCCGAATGAATTTCAAATTGTGCAAGGAAAAATGTTTGCAAGTGTTAACAACGTGAAAACAGAGTTACTTGCAGTATCCGTTATTGGGATTATAGTAGTGGTTGCTTACGTATATAAAGAATTGAAACTATTAGACGTATTATCACTTGGAAGAGAAGAAGCAATTAACTTAGGAGTAGATTATGACAAAGTCGTAAAAAAACTTTTAATTGTTATCGCAATTTTAGTTTCTATTTCTACAGCGCTAGTTGGTCCCATTACATTTTTAGGATTACTTGTAGTAAACGTTGCGCGTGAATTCTTGTACACATATAAACACAAATATTTAATTATGGGTTCTATCTTTATTAGTATTATCGCTCTAGTAGGTGGACAATTGATCGTTGAAAGAGTATTTGAATTTAATACAACTTTAAGCGTCATTGTAAACTTTGTTGGGGGCGTATACTTCATTTATCTTCTATTGAAGGAGAGTAAATCATGGTAGAAGTAAGAAATATATCAAAACAATATGGAAACAAAAACGTTGTTGAAGATGTTTCGATTAAAATTGCAAAAGGAAAAATCACGTCTTTCATCGGTCCAAATGGAGCGGGAAAAAGTACAGTGCTTTCCATGATTAGCAGATTATTAAAAAAAGATGCTGGTGAAATTTATATAGAGAATAAAGAGATTAGTGAGTGGAATAGCAATGACCTTGCGAAAAAAATCTCTATTTTAAAGCAAACGAATCATATTAATTTGCGCCTCACGATTCGCGAATTAGTAAGCTTTGGTAGATTCCCATATTCACAAGGAAACTTGACAAAGGAAGATGAGAAACATATTGAGGAAGCAATTCGTTATATGGAGCTTGAGGATATTCAGCATAAATATTTAGACCAGCTAAGTGGTGGGCAAAGACAACGGGCGTATATCGCTATGGTGATTGCTCAAAATACGGAATATATTTTGCTAGACGAGCCACTTAACAATTTAGATATGAAGCATTCTGTACAAATTATGAAAGTACTGAGACGCTTAGTTGAAGAACTAGGGAAAACAGTTGTAATTGTAATTCATGATATTAATTTTGCTTCTTGTTATTCCGATCGTATTGTTGCTTTGAAAGATGGAAAGGTCATGAAAGAAGGGCCAACAAATGAAATTATTAATCCAGCAGTTTTAAAGGGGATTTATGATATGGATATCCACATTGAAGAAATAGCTGGAAATAATATTTGTATTTATTTTTCATAAGAGGAAGTTATTTTTGATTGTGCAAATGCACGATCAGTTAAAATAATTTTAAAAATTTTATAGAGGTGATTGAAATGAAAAAGTTAGCAATGCTACTATTAACTTTCATGCTTGCTATTATGGCTGTAGCATGTAGCAATAATGCTTCTACTGATAAAAAGACAGAAGCTAGTGAAAGTAAAGCGAAAGAAATGACAATCAAGCATAAGTTAGGGGAAACAAAAGTTAAAACAAACCCGAAAAAAGTTGTAGTATTTGACTTTGGTTCATTAGACACTTTAGATAAATTAGGCGTTGATGTGGCTGGTGTACCACAGAAAAATATCCCATCATATCTTTCAAAATATAAAGATAAAAAATATACAAATGTTGGTGGCTTAAAAGAGCCAGATTTCGAAAAAATTAACGAAATGAATCCAGATTTAATTATCATTTCTGGAAGACAAGCTGATTCATACAAAGAATTTGAAAAAATTGCTCCAACAATTTATGTAGAGTTAAATGCAAAAGAGTACATGAAATCATTTAAAGAAAATGTTGAAACATTAGCAAAAATCTTCGGTAAAGAAGAACAAGCGAAAAAAGAAATTGCAGCAGTTGAAAAAGACGTAGCAGCATTAAATGAAAAAGCTAAGAAGAGCGATAAAAAAGGTTTAGTCATTTTAGCGAATGATGGTCAAGTAAGTGCATATGGCCCACAATCTCGCTTCGGTATTATCCATGATGTATTTGGTGTAACTCCTGTTGACCCAAATATTAAAGCTGATACACATGGTAATAAAATTTCATTCGAATATATTTTAGAGAAAAACCCAGATTACTTATTTGTAGTAGATAGAGGTGCTGCTGTTGGCGGCAAATCTTCTGCAAAACAAGTAGTGGAAAACGAAATCGTTAGTAAAACAAATGCTGTGAAAGATGGCAATGTAGTTTATTTAGATCCAAACTACTGGTACCTATCTGGTGGCGGACTTGAGTCTGTATCAGAAATGGTAAAAGAAGTATCTAAAGCTTTAAAATAATAGAATGAAAAACAGCGATAGGCTGCGCTCCTATCGCTGTTTTTCTATACATAACGCTTCGGTATAAAGCAATACAAAGACGAATGCTCTCTTTTTAATTCACTTTTCATATAGAAAGGAAAGAACTTGTTATTTTACTAGAATAAGAGTAGACTTTGAAGTAGATGAATAAGAAAACACATGGGAGTTTGCGGATGCAGACTGAGAGTACGACTAATCTGTCGTTGACCATTAGAACCTGTTGGATAATGCCAGCGTAGGGAGAGTGTAAAACACATGTTCAGGCACTTTGCATACGCGAAGTGTCTTTTTGTGTATCTCCCATTATGAAACGAGGAGGAGATGAAACGATGAATATAACAGAAATTGCTAAAGTGGTGGAACAAGTAAGAGAAACGAATCCACTCGTGCATAATATTACAAATGTAGTTGTAACGAACTTTACAGCAAATGGCTTGCTAGCGTTAGGAGCATCACCTGTCATGGCATATGCAAAAGAAGAAGTAGCAGAGATGGCTAGCATTGCAGGGGCGCTCGTTTTAAATATGGGTACGCTCCGGCCAAATGAAGTTGAAGCAATGCTCATTGCTGGAAAAGCAGCAAATCAACAGCATGTCCCAGTATTATTTGATCCAGTTGGGGCCGGAGCAACTTTGTATCGAACAGAAGTGGCAAGACATATACCAAATGAAATAAAGTTAGCAATGATCCGCGGAAATGCAGCGGAAATTGCGAATGTTATTCATGAAAAATGGGAAATTAAAGGTGTGGATGCTGGAACTGGAGATGGTGATTCTGTAGCAATTGCAACAAAAGCAGCGAACAAACTAGATACAGTCGCAGTAATTACAGGAAAAGAAGATATTGTCACAGATGGTAAGCGAACGGTTATAATTCGTAACGGTCATCCAATTTTAACAAAGGTGACAGGAACAGGTTGTTTATTAACTTCAGTAATGGGAGCATTTGCAGCAGTTGAACAAGATTATGTAAAATCAGCGGTTGCTGCGTTAACGTTTTATGGAGTAGCAGCGGAGATTGCTGCGAGTAAAACAGTAGATCAAGGGCCAGGCAGTTTCCAAATAGAATTCTTAAATCAATTAGCAAATGTTACCGTAAGCGATATTGAACAATATGGAAAAATGGAAGAAGTTCGTTAGGGAGATGAGAGAGATGGCGCGCACTGAAACAGAAAAGATGTCTCAGTTATTGCAAGTATATTTTATTATGGGGAGCAATAACTGTCACAAAGATCCATTACAAGTAATGAAAGAAGCACTAGATGGTGGCATTACCCTTTTTCAATTTCGGGAAAAAGGAAAAGGAGCTCTAACTGGAGAAAAAAGAATCCAATTTGCAAAACAGTTACAAGCGCTATGTAAGGAGTATCGTGTTCCTTTTATTGTGAATGATGATGTGGATTTAGCGCTCAAGCTGGATGCAGACGGTGTTCATGTCGGCCAAGATGATGAAGGAATTGAAGTTGTCCGTGAAAAAATGGGCGATAAAATTGTTGGAGTGTCTGCTCATACAATAGAAGAAGCGCATTTTGCCATTGCAAATGGTGCGGATTATTTAGGAGTAGGCCCTATTTTTCCAACAAACACAAAAAAAGATACAAAAGCAGTTCAAGGATTAAATGGATTACGTTATTTTCGAGAAAAAGGTATTCATATACCGATAGTTGGAATCGGTGGAATTACAATCGAAAATGCTTCTTCTGTAATAGAAGCAGGGGCAGATGGTGTTTCGGTTATTTCAGCTATTAGTTTGGCGAGTTCAGCCTTTGACAGTGCGAAAGCATTCGTACATCAAGTGAAGAAGTAAAGATGGGGGTTGAACGGTTGTTTTCTCATCTTATATGAGAAAACGATGGAGTTAATGGATGTATTTAAAACATATAATATTGAGTGCAAATGTATTGTAAGAGAAGGATTAGGGCACTTTTTTCCAGATGATTTTCCAAAGTTATTAGCAGAGGTAAGTCAATATATATTGGAGCCTAGTATAGAGTAGAAGAGTTTAGTTAGAGGGTTGTATAAAACAAAGGTACTCGTTTAAACAAACGTTTGATTAAATGGAAAAAAGCGCATGACTTATAGAATAAGTGATGCGCTTTTTTGTTAAAACATAATCGAAATAAGTAACATTCCGATACCGATAGAAGCAAAGGTTGCGATGAGACCAGGAATCATAAAACTATGATTTAGTACATATTTACCAATACGTGTTGTGCCTGTACGGTCAAAGTTAATTGCAGCAACGATTGTTCCGTAGTTTGGAATGAAGAAGTAACCATTTACTGCAGGGAACATTGCAATAAGAAGTGCTGGTGAAATACCAAGCGATAAGCCAAGTGGCATAAGAGCACGTACAGTAGCTGCTTGGCTATACAATAAGATAGATAGAACAAATAGTGCAATAGCGAATAACCATGGTGCACTTGTTACTAAATGTTGAATAGATCCTTGAATGAAAGGTAAGTTACCATTAAAGAACGTGTCGCCCATCCAAGCGATACCAAAAATAGCAACAACAGCTGTAGCACCAGCTTTGAAAACGTTACCAGATACAATACTTTCCACATTTGGTTTACATAAAATAATAATAAGAGCGGCAATTGTTAGCATAACCATTTCAATTGCATTTGGCATCGATAGGTGAACGAATTTTCCATCGATTGTCCAGCCTGGTCGCAGTGCTTCAAATGAACCAAGGAGAACAACGAAAACAGTTGCGAATAAGAAAAGGATAACAGATAATTTTGCTCCTTTTGTACCGACGAACTCTTTCTTTTCTTCTAATTGTGGAATCATACCTTCTTTTAATCGCTTTAAATATTCAGGGTCATCTTTTAACTCTTTTCCCATTTTACTTGCAACGAAAGCTGCTAGCATACAAGCAATAAAAGTAGATGGAATACTTACTTTTAAAATATCAAATAACGTAATTTTATAATCAGCTAGCATTGCTAGAAGTGCAACAGTTGCTGCTGAAATAGGACTAGCTGTAATGGCTTGTTGGGAAGCAATTACAGCGATTGACATTGGACGCTCAGGGCGAACACCTGATTCGCGTGAAACTTCCGCGATAACGGGAAGGACAGAATAGGCAACATGGCCTGTTCCAGCACATAATGTAAATAAATAAGTAACAATAGGTGCAAAAAATGTAATACGCTTTGGATTTTTCCGCAATGCTTTTTCAGCAAGGTGGACAAGGTAGTCCATTCCTCCAGCTGCTTGAAGAGCACCAGCAGCTGTAATGACTGCTAAAATCATTAGCATTACATCGATTGGAGGCGCTGTAGGTTGTAGGTGAAAGACAAATACAAGTATTGCCATACCAACGCCACCCATCACTCCTAAGCCAACTCCACCAAGGCGTGCGCCGATGAAAATACAGAGTAGTAAGGTAAGAAATTGTAACCAAAACATAATAAACTACCTCCGGAAATTTAATGGGTTAATATTTTTGAATAATTTAATTTGAATGAAAAAATCGAAATAATTCAAGAAAACCCCTTATTTCTAAACATTTTTTATTATATAACATATAAAAAGGAACATTCATCCTTTTCGTGAAAGTATTTTGAAAAAATACTATATCACTATTTTTTAATAAGTAGACATTTTGATTATGATGTTGTAACCTGTGAAAGGGAATAGTTAATTCTCATAAAACTCCCATATTATTCAACTCGTTGAGCGAGAAAGGCAAACTTGTGGAAACATAAGGATACAAAACTGTAGGGCCTAAGGTTAAGAGAAGGCTAAGTGAGTCAGTTGCCGAATAGATTAGGGTAGTTTTGACCAATTTTTGACATTGGTCTTTTTTTATTTACGTGTCCTTAAATGAGAAATAATATCAATTTAGGGACTGGAATATTATATTATTTAACTATATAAAAAATAAGGAGGAAGTACTTTTATGGGGAAATATTGGCATAAGCTATCATTTTTACAGAAAAATGTCTTGTTGACTGTTTTGGTTATTTTTACGCTTGTTGGAAGTATGGCGGTATTAAGTCTTAACATGTTCCAAAATAACATGATGAATTTATTTGAAAAACAGTCAATTGAAACAGGTGATGTTGTATTAAATGAACTAGATCAGAAATTGATTAGAGAGGTTGCAGAAGATCCTACAAGTCAAAGAGTGAAGAAGGAAAGAATTACAGAGCAGCTCGATAAAGCGGCAAAAGATTTGAAAAGTGTTGGGCAAGTATATATTACAGGGGCAAAAACAAATGAAAAAGATGCGCCACAAATTGTCGGATTGAATACTGAATTAGCTAAATCTGTAGCTGTGAAACCAGGTGATTATTACGATATGCCGGCTCATTGGATGAATGCATACCATAGAGTAATGGATACAAAGAAAGCACAAATGACAGAAGTATATGAAGATCAGCTTGGTTCATGGGTAACGATATTAGAGCCGATTATGGATAAAGAAAAAAATATGATTGCAATTGTAGCAGCGGATGTAGATGCGTCGATTGTCCCGAGTACAAAACAAAAATTTATCATACAAGGTTTAATCTTTATGAGTATATCATTAGTGCTTGCTATTGTAATTCAATTCTTTATTGTTCGTAATTCTTTAGCGCCGTTACATGAGTTGCGTGAAGGATTACGAAAAGTAGGAGATGGCGATTTAAATATTCAATTGCGGGAACGATCAGATGACATCGGAATTATTAATGCTTATTTCAACACGACAATACAAAAATTTAAAGCAATTATCGATAAAGTAAAGCAGACAGCAGAACAAGTTTCTTCTTCTTCACAAGAGTTATCGGCAAGTACAGAAGAAAACAATATGGCTGTTCAAGAGATTGCAAGTTCTATAGAAGGATTAAATGAAGGAGCACAGTCTCAAGAGGCTTCCGTACAAAAATGTTTGCATATTGTAAATGAGATGGGCAGTAGCCTTGAGGGAATTACAGGTGCTGCGAAGCATGTTACAAGTGCATCTGAAAGCATGGAGAAACATTCTTTAGAAGGAAATGAAGTTATCTCTCAAATTGTGAAACAAATGAATTTAATTCAAAGTGCGGTTCAAGATTTATCTTCTATTATCTATTCGTTAGAAAATCGTTCAAAACAAATTAGCGATATTGTAACAGTAATTACAGGCATTTCAAATCAGACAAACTTACTTGCTCTAAATGCCTCTATTGAAGCGTCGCGAGCTGGAGAAGCTGGTAGAGGATTTGCAGTTGTAGCAGATGAAGTGCGTAAATTAGCGGAGCAGACAGAGGCATCAGCTAAAGATATTGCCAAATTGATTGGAGAAACACAAGCAGAAACGGAAGAAGCTGTAGTTTCGATGCAAAAAGGTTCAAAAGAAGTTGAATCAGGAATTGAGCTTGTTCATAGTAGCGGTGAGTTCTTTGAAAAAATTTCAAAATCAGCGCAGTCTGTTACAAATCAAGTGAAAGCAGTTTCAGGTACTTCAAGTGATGTTTTACAAAAAAGTCAAGGAATCGTGCAGGTTGTGAATCATTTATCTCATATTGCTAAGACATATGCAGAAAGTAGTAATCACGTAGAAGAAAGCATGAAAGAGCAAGAGATGTCTGTTCAAGAAATTGCTGAGCTAGCAACATCTTTAAGTTGGCTTGCTCAAGAGTTACAAGAATTGATTGGTGAATTTAAAAGCGAATAGAGTATAAACAAGGTGTAGATAGTAAGGGAAGTGAATGAAATGGAAGCAGTATTAACAAATTCCTATAATGAAAAAATTAAAGAGTCTCTAGAAAAAATAAACGGAAAAAGTAGAATCCCTATGGATTTCCGAAATCTAGAAGGAGAAGTAGAGACAAAAACAATATTGTTTCCAATAGCAGCTCATATGGTTGATCTGTTGGGAGCAAGTATAATGTGGTTACATCATATTACTAATGAGAAACATATAATTGTTTTGTATCATGAAAGGGAACAACTATTTCCTATTATGATCGAAATCTCTCATTTCCTTTCTTATAAAACTTTAAAAGAACAGATTGCTGAGCAAATAGGTCAAATTCAAGCGATGGATGAGACAGACATACAAGAATTACAAGCGCATTATAATCTATCTGGAATTTCACCTATTATTATTGGTCAAACATACTATCATTCACAGGAGAATGATATATTACAATTTGTCCTTACGGAAGAGAAGCAAGGTGTAGAAGTAATATTTAATAGTTTGATCTGGAAGGAAAAGACGATTGCTCGCTATATGAGGCAAATAGAGAGAGTATTCATACACGCCTTACAGAATAGGGATGAACTTGTTGAGAATTTTCATATTATTACAGATGAAGAGATAGCGCTCTATAATGAGATAAATAATACGAAAGCAACATATCCAGAAACAAGCATTGTCGAGATGTTTTATAAAACGGTTGAGCAATTTCCAAATCGTATTGCATTATCTTCTAAAGAAGGTGCTTTAACGTATCAAGAATTGAATCAAAGAAGTAATCAAATAGCTCACATGTTAATACAAAATGGTGTGAAACCAGGAGATTATGTGGGGATTTTTATGAAACGCAGTATCGACACCGTGATAAGTATATTAGCTGTGTTGAAGGCTAATGCGGCATATGTTCCAATTGATCCAGATTATCCGGAAAGTAGAATTGAGTATATTATTCAAGATAGTAAAGCGAAAGTTATTTTAACAAAAGAAACAGAGATTACATCTAAAGGTATTCAAGCAATCTCAATTTATGATAGTGAGAATTATGTAGTGAATGATGTGAAGCTTCCTATCAATTGTGATGATATAGCATATATGATTTATACATCAGGATCGACAGGGAATCCGAAAGGGACAATGTTAGCTCATCGAGGTGTTGTCAATCTATGTACTTGGATGCAACAACAATATGAATTAACAGAAGAGGATGTATTTGCACAGTTTCCTTCATTTAGCTTTGATGCTTCTGTATGGGAGTTATTTGCTGCTTTATTTTGCGGAGGCACTTTATATGTATTATTAGAAGAAGAACGTTTATCAGTAGAAGCATTTGCAAATGCAATCCATAAAGTAAAAGCAACTTCTATTTTAGCGTTAGCGACAGTTTTTGTAAGACAAGTAGCAACTTATTTAGAAGATGAAGAGATATATAAGCTGAGTTCATTGAAACGGATTGCGATTGGCGGAGAGATGTTACCGATCGAGGTAATTAAATTGTGGAGAGAAAGAATTGGAACAAATATTCAAATTCATAATGTATACGGACCGACAGAGTGTACAGTCGTAACAACAACTTATCCGATTCCGAGTCAGTTGGATGAGAATATTGTAAGTGTTCCAATTGGTAAGCCGTGTGCGAATTATCAAATTATGATATTGGATGAGAATATGAGGCTTTGTCCAATTGGTGTACCTGGCGAACTGCATATAGAGTCAGTAGGACTAGCAAAAGGATATTTTAATAAACCGGAAAAAACAGTAGAAGCATTTGTTCCAAACCCATTCAACCCTATTGTTAATATATATAAAACTGGAGATATCGTTAGACTCTTAGAAGACGGGAATATTGAATTTTTACATAGAAAAGATGATCAAGTGAAAATTAGAGGACATCGTATTGAGTTAGGAGAAATTCAAAATCAAATTTCTCAAAATCATAATGTAAAAGAAAATATTGTGTTTGCTAAGAAAAGTAAAGAAGGAAGTCAATATTTGATTGCTTTTTATACAACTTTAACGAAAAAAGAAATACCAGAACTCATTTACAAGTTACAAGAGCAGTTACCAGATTATATGATTCCGTCTAAGTTAATTTATATTGATGAACTACCGCTTACACCAAATAAGAAGATAGATGTTAAGAAACTAGGACAACTAGAAGAAGCGTATGAGCCGACTCGTCTACAAGAATATGTGGCACCATCTACTGAAGCGGAGAAGGTCATCGCACAGGCTTGGGCAGAAGTATTAGGAGTTTCCAAAATTGGTGTACATGATGATTTCTTTACTATTGGTGGGCATTCATTAAAAGTATTACGTATTTTAACATTGTTAAAAGAAGATTTTCCGCATTTAACAATTCAAGACTTCTTTAAGGAAAAAACAGTGTATAAGTTAGCGCGAATACAAAGGGAGTTAACCCGAGAAGAAAATGTATTTCATGAATATAAATGGATACATGAACCAGAGGCGATTCAATATACGGAAGGAATAACTAATAACCGGATTTCAAATGTCTTTTTAACAGGAGCAACAGGTTATTTAGGATCACATATCCTATATGAATTATTACAGCAAACTTCAGCTCATATTTACTGTTTAGTAAGACCTAAAAAAGATGTAGAGCAAAGAATTATTGAAACTTTAACAGGCTATTTTCATGATATTCCAAATGAAGCTCTGGCACGTATCACAGCTGTTCCTGGTGACCTTGGTGAAGAATACTTTGGGCTTAGTAAGGAAGAGTTTATAGCGATACGTTCTAAAGTTGATGCAGTCGTTCACTGCGGGGCGGATGTAAGACATTTCGGTGATGTAAAGCAATTTGAAAATGTAAATATTCAAGGGACAAAGCGCATGCTTGCATTAGCCGATGAAGGAGCAGCATTCCACTTTATTTCTACGATTAGTATTCCAATCGATTTAGCAGTAGAACAATGGGATACGTATAAAAAACGCGGTGATTTTGAGTATAATGTAGAGCTAGAGAATGTATATTCCAATAGTAAATTACAGGCAGAAAATCTTGTTCGTGAAGCAATGAGTCGTGGCATGAGAGGGAATATTTATCGCGCTGGTAATTTAGCATGCCATTCCGAAACGGGAGTATTTCAACGAAATATTGAAGGAAATGCATTTTATCGTCTCATTAAAACGATGTTATTAATTGGACAAGCGCCAAACGTGAAGTGGAAAGTGGACTTTGCTCCAATTGATTTTGCAAGTAAATCGATTGTGACGTATATGCAAGATTCTCAAATTATAGGGGAAACATTGCATATTTGTCATCCAGATCCGATTGACTTTGTACATTTTGTGCAGTTAATGATAGAATGTGGGCATCATTTAGAAGTTGTTCCGCTTTCGCAATATGTAGATTCAGGGTTACAGTTAGCGAAAGAGGATGAGGAGATAGCAGAATTGATTGCTTCACAAGTAGCTGGCGATGGAGCGCAGCAGTCTGAAATTGTAATAGGTACAAAAAGAACAAATGAATGGATAAAGAAAAAGCAAATTGCAGTGCCAGTCATTGACAAACAGTTTATTCAGAAGCTATTAGCACATGGAAAACAAGTGGGGTATTTTCCAAACATAGAAAAATAACAGATAAGATATACCATGCTTTTGTTTGTTCAATAAAATAAATCATGCTACAATGAAAACGAATTAAGGACCGGGGAGCCAAGTGGCTGAGAGGATGTAAAGGAACATCGACCCTCAACCTGATCTGGATAATGCCAGCGTAGGGAGTTGCTTAAGGAAATGTAGCATATGTTATTTTATAATAACTTGCATACAAGGCTTTCCTACGTCATAGTGGGAAAGCCTTTTCTTGTTTTCAAACATATTATTTTGCAAAGGGGATTTTAGCATGTCACAACAAGTTACAATTTCATTTTCAGTGGTACCACAAGCAAAAACAAAAGATTTATATGCAGTTGTGGATAAGGCAATTGAAGTTGTCCAACAATCAGGTGTTCGTTATGAAGTAGGTGCGATGGAAACAACGATGGAAGGAGAGTTAGATGAACTTCTTGATATTATAAAACGTGCACAACAAGCTTGTGTAGATGCTGGAGCAGAAGAAGTGATTACTTCTATTAAAATCCACTATCGTCCAAGTACAGGTGTAACAATTGATGAAAAAGTATGGAAGTATCGTGATGAATATGACAAAACAGAAGCGATCTAATTTCGTAATTACAACGATTTGGCTGATTCTTCTCATTGCGATATGGGAAGGATCTGTTTCATTATTTCACATTGAACCATGGATATTGCCAAAGCCCTCTACAATTGTACAAGAATTAATTGGCATGAAAGAGCTATTACTTCCAAATATAACAAAGACGTTGCAAGAAGTGATAAGCGGTTTGTTTTTTGCAATTCTACTTGGAACAAGTATTGCTATTATTATGGATGTTATCCCGATTTTTCGTCTTCTTATGAATCCGTTACTTGTCATTTCACAAACTATTCCAATTGTTGTGCTTGCACCTTTATTTATCATTTGGTTTGGATATGGAATGCTACCAAAGGTGATGGTTGTTATTCTCGTTTGTTTCTTTCCCATTGCCCTTAGTATTTTAGAAGGGTTTCAAACAGTAGATAAAAATATGCTCAAATTATTACAAACAATGCGTGCATCAAAATGGCAAATGTATCAAAAAGTAAAATTTCCTGCTGTGCTTCCATATTTTTTCTCAGGTTTAAAAATTGCTGTTACATATAGTGTGATGGGGGCAATTATTGGTGAATGGCTTGGTGCAAGCGAAGGATTAGGGGTTATGTTAACCCGTGCAACAAAGTCATTTTTAACTGCTCGTGTATTTGGCATAGCGGCTATGGTTGTAATCGTCACGTTATTTTTATATTCTATCGTAGAATTTATGGCAAGAATAACAGCACCATGGATATATAGAAAGGAAGACAAAAAATGAAAAAGAGTTTAAAAGTCATGTTAGCAACACTGCTTGCAGTAAGTGTTGTCGGCTGTAATACAGTGAAGAAAGAAGAGAGCGGTGACAAAGAGAAAAAAGTAAAAGTTGTTTTAGATTGGTTTCCGAATACAAACCATACTGGTTTATATGTAGCAAAAACAAAAGATTATTATAAGAAACAAGGTTTAGATGTAGAAATTATACAGCCTGGTGATAATGTATCAGCAGAGCAAATGATTGCTTCTGGAAAAGCTGATTTTGGTGTGAGCTATCAAGAAAATGTTACATCGGCACGTGTGGAAGGGATTCCAGTTGTATCAATTGGAGCAATTATACAACATAACACATCGGCATTTGCCTCTTTAAAAAAAGATAATATTACTTCACCAAAAGATTTTGAAGGAAAGCGTTATGGAGGATGGGGTGCACCAGCAGAAGAAGCAACTTTAAAAACCATTATGGATAAACATCAAGCAGACTTTAGTAAAGTAGAAAAAATTGTGCTTGGACAAACAGACTTCTTCAAATCAATTGGTCGTGATGCTGATTTTGAATGGATTTATTATGGCTGGGATGGAATTGAAGCGAAACGTCAAGGAAAAGAATTAAATACAATAATGGTAAAAGATTTAGATCCAGCACTAGATTTTTATAGCCCTGTTCTTATTACAAGTGAAAAGAACATAAAGCAAAATAAAGATGTTGTGAAAAAGTTTATGAGTGCAACAGCAGAAGGATATCATTTTGCAATTCAGGAACCAAAACAAGCAGCTGATATTTTAATTAAGAATGTTCCAGATATTAATAAAGAGTTAGTGCAAGAAAGTCAAAAGTGGTTAAGTACAAAATATCAAGATGATGCAAAAGTGTGGGGAGTACAGAAGGAAGAAGTTTGGACAAATTACATGAATTTCTTATACGATAATAAGGTAATCAAAAAGAAAATTGATGTAAAAGATGCCTTTACAAATGAATTCCTTCCAAGTGAAAAATGAGTGGATTACGAATAAAAGATGTTGTGAAAGCATTCGATGGTAAAAATGTATTAGAGAATATTCATGCTTCTATACAAGAAGGCGAATTTGTATCATTTGTAGGCCCGAGCGGTTGTGGGAAAAGTACATTGCTTAATATGATCGCAAGTGTTGAAGATCCAACGAGCGGTGAGATTACGTATCATGATGAGCTTGTACAAACACAAGATTGTGTAAGTTATATGCCGCAGCAAGATTTATTGCTTCCGTGGCGTTCAGCTTTGCAGAATATTGTATTGCCATTAGAAATTGAGGGAAAGAAGTCTAAGCAAGAGCGTTTAGCAGAAGGGATGGAAGCATTAAAACAATTTGGGTTGTTTGAATATGCAGATCATTATCCCGACTCATTATCTGGAGGAATGAGGCAACGGATTAGCTTTCTCCGTACGTATTTATGTGAGAAACCTATTATGTTACTTGATGAACCGTTCGGAAAATTAGATGCCTTTACAAAAATGGAAGTGCATCGCTGGCTTTTAGATTCTTGGCATCAAGAGAAACAAACAATTGTAATGGTAACGCACGACTTAGACGAAGCGATACTATTATCTGATCGTGTATTCATCTTATCACAAAGACCAGCAACTATTGTAGGTGAAGTACACGTTCATTTACCTCGTCCGCGAACAATGGATATGTTAACATCTGTTGAATTAAAAGAAGATAAAACAGAAATTTTAAAGATATTAGCTCCGTATATGAAGAAATAAAGAAAGCCTCTGAATGTGAGATGTTCAGAGGCTTGTTATTTTTTAGAGAAATAGAAGCTCGACAAAAGAAAAACATTCACATTTATAGTGAATGCCTTTTCCCTGTGATTAACATGATTTTGGAGAACTCTTACATGAGAATTATATGAAGAAGCACGCTTATGGTGCGCATATAAGCGTGCTTTTTCTATCATATTGTCTATTTTATAACTATTTATAGATGCCTTTCCCTAACAGGCTACTATCTTTGTTTATATGTATAGATAGCTTAAATTGGAACAACGATTGTCCCTATAATTACAGGATAATGTGGTGAATAAAGAAAAACAAGAGATTTAAAAGGAAATTCATGTAAACTTCAATCTAACTTCACATAAACTTCATATTAGAAACATAATATAACGATAACTTGTTTTTGTTCGAAAAGGAAAGCGTCTCCATGCTAAATGAAAGGAATCTGGGAGAGGAATGATTAATCAGCGAGAGTTTTACTGCTCTCAAATAGCGGAATACAATAAGGTGAGAAGGTATGAAGACAGGATCTGTTTTGAAATAGATTTATAACGAGACAGGGACATAGTAAATATACGAATAACTTCAACTGATTAGAGTGAATAACAAACCGTGGAGAGGTATTAAAAATAAGACTCCCCCATCAGGGATTCTTAGAAAGATAGATGGGGGAGTTCAATAAATAGAGAGTAACTTCAAACTAATTTGTTTGTATAACAGGATTTAACATATCTGCTACAGTGCCTGTTCCGGCACCACCAATTGTAACAGAGCCACCCGGAGGAATTTCACTATTCCAGCCAGCATTTGTTATGACATAATGATCATTTTCTTTACGAATCAGTTTCGAATCCCAAAATTGTGTTAAATTTCCGTTGTAATCAAATTCTAAATTCCAATTTTTAATAGGTGTCGTTCCAGTATTTTTAACTGTAATAGAGAAATTATAACCATTACCCCAATTAGAAGTAACTGTAAATTTCACATTCTCAGTACCATCTGGGGGCGAAGTATTGCTGTCATCTGTTTTAACAGTAATAGAAGAAGGCTGTGATTGGTTTCCAGCAGCATCTTTTGCAATGATAGAGAAAGCATATTCTGTGTTTGGTGCTAAATTTTTAATTGTGATGTGATTTGTTGTTGTTGTCCATTTTTCTTCTCCAGAACGAACTTCATATTCGGTAACACCGACATTATCAGTAGATGCTGTCCAACTTAGTTGTACGAAGTTGGCATTTTTGTTGGTCACAACAATATTTTTTACAGTTGTTGGGGGTTCGTTATCCTTTTGCTGAATAGGCCCCCTTAATAGTTCCGTGACTAATGTATCAAGTAACTTTGGACCATTACAGTCATACTTTGAGCTCTTACGACAATCTCCACTTAATTCCCAAAACATTGCCCCGCCTAAATCTTTTGCTTTTATATAATCTGTTTTATGTTTCATAGATTCATTGTCGTCATAGCTAATAAATGTTCCTGTATTTTCGTTGTATAAGTATGGCACTTTAGCGTTGTCGTTCCAGTAACGGACAAAGCCATTTTTGTTTACATAGTTTGCTGCTAGGTCACCATAATCATATATTCCTGTATCACCGGTAGAATAATCATCCCAAGTACCTTTAGAAGCTAGTTTTCCATCGTTACCTGGTGTACATGGCTGATATTGTCCATTGTTATCTTTCCCACAACTTTTCCAACCGCGACCATAAAAAGGAACACCTAGTACAATTTTATCTGCTGGGACACCTTCATTTTTATAAATTTCTATTGCACCATCTACATAATATTTTGTATCAGCTGCTGGATCTTGAGGATCTTTATATAGTGCAGCATTATGATTGGAAGTAGCTTCCCATCCTCCATGAAAGTCATATGTCATAATATTAATCCAATCTACAATTTGGGAAATCTTTTTAAGCTCTGTATGGTCAGCGTAGCGCTGACTTGCACCTGAAGCAATTGTTAATAAGTAGGATTTTCCATCTTCAGAGCTCGCTTTATCGAGTGCATTTCGAATGTCTTGGAGAAGTAGTGTGAAATTTTGTTTATCTTCGGGACGGTAACTCCCACCTGGAATTGTTTCAACGCCTGGATATTCCCAATCTAAATCCACACCATCAAAACCGTATTCTCGAATAAAGGCGACAGCAGATTCGGCAAATACTTTTCTCGTTTTTTCATCAGCAGCCATGTCTGAAAAGCGATTAGACCAAGTCCATCCCCCAACGGATATAAGTGTTTTTAAATGTGGATATTTTGCTTTTAATCGCTTTAACTCTCCAAAATTCCCGCAGCGAGCGTATTTATCGCAATCTTCCCATGTTGTTCCTGAACCTGGAAAGGATTTATTGACATCGGCCCATGGTTCGCCTAATACAAGCGTACCGTTTGGAACATCTTTATTTTGTAGTGGGACACTAGATTCTTTACATGCCCAAGTTTGTTTATTAGGGTTATCTGGGTGTGTAGAAGGGTTGCCATGTCTGCCATTCCAACAAATATCAGCAAATGCATAGTTTAAATGAGTGAGCTTAGAAGCATCTATATCGGCAACTTGATAGTTGCGGCCATAGATTCCCCACGAAGGGAAATATCCAACAATTTTTTTGTTTGTTGATGTCGAATCTGCTGATGCGAAATTTGGAGCTATAAAGTTTGTAAGAAAAAGAGGCAAGAAGAGTAGTAGAGACAGAAGCAAGAGTGAACATTTTTTTATCCTCATTATCATTTCTCCTTTCAAAATTGAAATATGTGTAATGGCAAAATTGCCGATTAACAAAAACAAACAGACATCACGAGGTCTATACAAGTAAGAGAGGTTAATTTCATCGTAGCAAACACCATATTGAGTGTAAACGTTTTATTGCTTGGAAAAAGACTTTCTCAATATAAAGGAGTGCAGTAAGCGAAGTATGCATACAGTAGGGAGAATAAAACTTGAAAATAAAGGGATTTAGAGAATCATTTGAGAAAGAATTGTTTAGAGAAGAGATATTATGACATGGCAATTCTTTGTATGTTCCTGTAACATAATAGGAAAAGGATGTAAGGAGGGGAGAGTGTGGATGTTTTCTTGCATATTGCTGAGGAAAAAATTCGGCAAGCAATTCATAATGGTGATCTGAATGATTTACCTGGGAAGGGAAAACCACTGCAATTAGAAGATCTTTCAATGGTACCTCCAGAACTTAGAATGAGTTATAAAATTTTGAAGAATGCGCATATGATTCCTCCGGAGATGGAGTTACAAAAGGATATATTAAAAATAGAGGACTTGATTGCGTGTTGTTATGATGAGTCAGAAAAGAAAAAGTTAAAAGAAGAGTTAACGGAAAAAACACTTCGCTTTCAACAGTTAATGGAAAAAAGAAAAATAAAAGGAAGTTCGGCTTTTCGTATGTATCAAAATCAAATCCTGCATAAATTACGGTAAGAGAGCAAGACATGAAACATGTAGTGGTTTGTAATAGAAAGGGGAAATTGAAATGGGATTTGCAATCGCAGCATTGTTATTTATCATTTTAATTGGAATGATTGTAAAAACAGTTCGCTCAAATAGTAAGAAAGTAAACCTACATAAAACAGGAAATGGGGACAATTCATCTACTCATACCTCATCTCCGCTCGTTTTGTTTGCAGGATCTGATAGCGGAACTTCACATGATAGCGGTAGTTCCCATGATTGTGGAAGTTCTTTCGGAGGCGATGGCGGCTGCTGCGGTGGTGGAGACTGTTAGAAATACGCTCTTTTATGAGTGTATTTCTTTTTAAACAAACGTTTGATTAATTAAGATGAACTGCTATGAAATTGTTAAAAAATATTTTTTCTGAATTTAGGAAATATCACCTTGCAATGAAGATTTTATATTTGTTATCATTAGACTGAACGGTCGGTTTGTTGGAGGGAAATATGAGAAAAAGTGCAGAAGAAATAAAAAAAGAAATCGCATACAAAGCAGAAGAATTATTTTCGCAAAAAGGTTACGCTGCAACATCTATGGAAGAGATTTGTGAAATTACAGAGCGCAGTAAAGGAAGTATTTACTATCATTTCAAAAGCAAAGAAGAACTATTTTTATTTGTGGTCAAACAACATACGTATGATTGGATTGAGAAGTGGAGTGTGAAAGAAAAGCAATATCATACGAGCACTGAAAAATTATATGGTCTTGCGGAATTTCATGTAGAAGATACACAACACCCGATTTTTAGTGCGGTAGAAGAGTTTTCTACAAGCCAAGTGGTGAGTAAAGAAGTACTAGATGAAATGCTCGCTTTAGCAAGAGCATCATATGGTGTATTTGAAAAATTAATTGAGGAAGGAATCCAATCTGGGGAATTTCGTCAGGATAATATTCGTGATCTTATGTATATTGTAAATGGTTTACTGTCTGGGCTTGGTGTGCTTTACTATGAACTTGATCCTATAGAGATGAAACGAGTTTATAAAAAAGCGATTGATGTATTGTTACAAGGAATGGCAGCTGATTCTTAAATCAGTAGTCTTTCTCTTATAAAAAAATAGACCGAACGGTCGGTTTATAAGGAGGGTTCAAATGAAAAATTTATTTAGTAATCGCGCTTTTTTATTAATCATGATATCTGATGTTTTGCAACAATTTGCTATTTGGATAAGAAATATGGCACTTTTATATTTTGTTATGGAAAGGACGAACAACGATCCTATCTCAGTTTCATTATTATCGGTTATGGAGTATGCACCTATTTTTATTTTTTCATTTGTCGGCGGTGCACTAGCTGATCGATGGAATCCGAACCGAACAATGGTAGCTGGAGATATATTAAGTGTATGCTCCATTATAGGCATTGTTGTATTGTTAAAAATGGATTATTGGCAGGCTATATTTTTTGCAACGCTTGTTTCAGCGATTGTTGGACAATTTTCTCAGCCTTCATCATCAAAAATTTTTAAACGTTATGTAGAAGAAAAGTATGTTTCAAATGCGATTGCATTCAATCAAACGTTACAGTCATTGTTTCTCATTTTTGGTCCAGTTATAGGGTCTGTTGTTTATACACAATTAGGGTTGTTTACAGCGTTATATAGCTTAATTGGACTCTTTTTGTTATCTGCCCTGACATTGTCCTTTTTACCAATATGGATTGAACAAGAGGAAAAAGTAGAGCGTACATTAGGAAGTGATATAAAGGAAGGATGGAAATTCGTTCTTCAAACGAAAAATTTATGTATGATTACAGTTGCTTTTGCGATTATCGGTTTAGCGGTTGGATTAACGAATCCATTAGAAGTTTTTCTCGTTATTGAACGATTAGGATTAGAGAAGGAAGCCGTTCAATATTTAGCAGCTGCTGATGGAATAGGAATGCTAATTGGAGGTGGTGTTGCTGCTATATTTGCTTCTAAGGTACATCCGAAGAAAACGTTTGTGTTTGGTATGTTTGTGTTAGCTCTATCATTTCTCGTAGAGGGGGTATCGACATCATTTTGGTTGACTAGCTTCATGAGGTTTGGAACGGGAATTTGTTTAGCTTGTGTTAATATTGTTGTTGGCACACTTATGATTCAGCTTGTACCAGAAAATATGGTTGGACGTGTAAATGGTACCATTCTTCCAATTTTTATGGGAGCTATGCTAATGGGGAATGCATTTGCTGGGGGGTTAAAAGAAGTAACCTCAATCATTGTTGTCTTTTGTATAGCAATGCTACTCATTTTAATGGCAATTTTACCTATTTTACGTATGAATATAAGTGGTGCGAAAGTGACAAATCAAATGGAAAGTACAAAGCAAAATGGTGTTAAAAGTTCATTTGAATAAAGGATAAAAAGGGCGATTTACGCCCTTTTTATTTGGAGTTTTTTGATAAATATATATTGATAGTGTAAAAATAATTTTGCAGACTAAGAGAAAGAATAGGAAAAATTAAATTTACAAATTGGATATGAAATACAATACTCCACAAGGAGCAGTAGCTGAAAAGTATAAAATATCGATATGATTTGAGTCTAGTATTATCGTTTAGGCTTGTTGAAGATTAGGAACGTATAAGCGGTAAGAGAAAAAATAAAGTCAGTGTAGTATATTTGTAGTAGGGGTAAGTTTAGTGGTACTTGTGTGTATATGATTGACGTGTAAATGGATTTGTTTTATTCCACTTTTTAAGGGCGCATATTTCGTTTTAAACAAACGTTTGATTAGTTCATTTGCACATAGCGTAGAATGAATTATATTATTAAATAAAGAAAAAACAATATTATAGGTGAGAACATGGAGAAGAAACAGAAAGTGAAAAATAAAAGAAAGCTAGCATTCTTTTTAATGGTTGCAGGAGGTGCTTTTGTTATTAAACTTGCTGTTAAAATTGGAATGATTCATGCGCTTCGAACATGGTTTGAAAGTATATTTTTAAACTAAAAAATGCCACTTTCTATAAAAGGGCAACTTTTTTATTATAATGTTTCTGATTTTGGCGTTGGTGGTGTAACGGAAGTAGTGTGTTCAGGTACGCGTGTTAGTATGAAGCCCCCTAGAATAAATAAAACCGTAATACTTAATACACCAGTATTTGTTTTTCCGGTTAATTGGGTTGTAACACCGACGAGTACGGGACCGATAATTGCAGCAAATTTACCAAAAATGTTATAAAACCCAAAGAACTCATTTGCGGAGTCTTTCGGTACTAATTTAGCAAAATAGGAACGGCTTAATGCTTGAATCCCTCCTTGAGAAGTTGCGACAAGCATAGCAAGAATCCAAAAGTCTAACGTTGTTTTTAGAAAATAAGCATATATACAAATAATAATATAGATGATGATACCGAAATATAACATTTTCTTTCCTGTAAACATTTCAGAGAGTTTTCCATATAATAAAGCGAATGGGCAAGCTACAATTTGTGTGACAAATAAAATGATAAGGAGATTTGTTGCGCTAATACCAAGATCTGTTCCATAAGCTGTCGACATAGTAATAATCGTATCTACTCCATCGATATAGAAAAAGTAAGCGAGTAGGAATATAAAGACGGTTCGATATTGTTTTATGTTTTTAAAAGTATTTGCTAAACGCTTAAAACTCATAATAATCGGTTTTGATTCTCTTTCAATATAGTGTCTTTGTTCTACATTCTTTAGCATTGGAATTGTAAATAGTCCCCACCAAAGGGCTGTAATCGCAAAAGAAATTTGACTCGCTATGCCTGCTGATAAGGGAATGATTCCTTTTTGCGCTAACATAATAAGAGCAATGCAACCGATAAAAGGGATGGTGCTTCCGATATAGCCTAGTGCAAATCCGCGCGTTGAAATTTGGTCCATCCGCTCTTCTGATGTAACATCGACTAAAAATGCATCATAAAAGATATTTGCACCAGCAAATCCGATTAAAGCGAACATATAACAAATGAGTAATAGATGCCATTGTGAAGTAGGAACGATAGCTAGCATACTTGTAAATAGAATGCCCAGACCGAAAAAGAAGGTGAAAAAGCGCTTCTTAAATTCTTTATAATCGGCAACGGTACCAAGTATTGGTGCAAGTATAGAAATGAGAAGTGTAGAGATAGAGTTTGCATATCCCCAAAATGCTGTTGATGTTGCACCGGGTAAACCAGCTTCTTTTGCCGCAGATTTAAAGTAAATAGGAAAGAGTGCAGTTGTAATGACAAGTGAATATACTGAATTGGCCCAGTCATACAATATCCAGCTTTTTTCTTGCCGAGACATTTTTTCCATAAAATGTTCCTCCTTAGTATGTTCTAATAGTAGTGTACAAAAACATAACGGATAAAAAGAGAAACAGAGATGAATTTTACATAATTTTTACATATACACATTTTTCTTTACAATTGCAGTAAATCCTCTATTACAATTCCATCTGTTTTGCCAAGATGTAATCCAAGTAATCGTGCAATGGTAGGTCCTTCATCAATAAGTCGCATATATGGAATGATGACTCCTTGTCGAATTCCTTTTCCAGCCGCCATAAAGATTGTTTCATAGTTTGGTTTTGTAGGAGAATAACCATGTGTGCCGAATGTATACTTTTTATTAGAAATTACATCGTTCTTTGTAATTTCTTTTATAAAGGCTCCGGTGTAACTTTCAGTGAAATAATAACCTTCCTGAGCTTCTAGCATAAAAAGACAATTCCCATCAGCGCCATATTCTTTTGCGGCTTCATCATGAAGAATAAATTCAATCCCATTTTGTTTATTTTGAAGAAGAGTCTCAAGAAGGTGTTGAACAGTTTGAATCGTTTTTATATCATTTTTATCTTGTACATACACGTAAGCAGAACCGTCACAACTTTGACAATATGCTTTCCAATGCGTGAGTTTGCCCCTTCGATTAATAGAAATGAGTCCTTTTTGATGAAAGAGAACGTTTAATTGAATTGCTTTACTTTCATTTAGAGCACTGTGATCACCGAGTGCGATAATGGTACTTTCTTCGTATATCCCACTTGCTTGTAAAGCCTTTGTTATTTTTCCTAACCGTTCATCGTGCCGCTTGATAGCTGCTTCTGTTTCAGGAGAACGAAATCCGTGATAATGACGTTGCGTGTCTAAATCTGTAAAATGGACAAACATCACATTAGGTTTTTTCGTTTGAATCGTATAAACAGCGGAAGCAAGAACGAAATCATCAAGTTCTGGTTGTGATAATCCTTTTCTAATATGACCAAAACGATGGTTAAGTTCGAGTTGATAAAGGAGACTACCGCTAAATAATGAAACTAAAATTTGATTTTGCCATGGTCTATTTGGAAAGATTTCTGGTAGATTATAGTCAATTTTTGCTCTTCCCGTAACGGGCCATAGAAGTGCTGCTGTTGTTAAATTTGCTTTTCGTGCTTCGTCATATAATGTTGTTCCTTTAATGGAACGACGGTACCAATGCCAATCTGGTGATTCTCGCCCTGGTTGAAGTAAAGTATTACACATAACGCCATGTTTACTAGGATAGTTGCCAGTTACAATCGTAGCGTGGCTTGGATATGTTAACGAAGGATAAATTGTTTCCACTTTTTTGGCGATTGCTCCTCGCTGCATCAAGGATTGAAAATGGGGAAGCTCTTGTAATATAGGAAAATCTAAAGCTGATAAACAATCAAAAGATAAAATGATGACATGATTGGGTGCTGCTGTATTCATTGTCGTTTTCCCCTCCTCAAGATTGCATTTGTTTATACTCCTATTAAAAGTAGGTTACAAAGATGGTAGGAAAGAATTCAAATATTTACTTTCAGAAAAATCAAACATAAAATAGGGGTACGAAAGTAAATGAAAGGAGGAATGAAATGGATGGATTTGAGGTATTTTATATTATTGGAGCGATGACCATTGTTCTCGTATTTACTGTTTCATTTTTACTAAAAAAATTATTTCCAGCAAAATCATTTGATATTATATTTGCACTTGTCGTAATCCTTCTTTGCATAGCTTTTTTGTTAGTCACAATTTTTGTTATTGGTGGATGGAAAGGAATGGGGTACGGTATAGCATGTTTCTTTATATTATTGGGAACACTTATTGGTATGATCGCTCATCAGTTTTTAAAGCTTTTTGGAAATACATCCGTATAGATTAAGTATAAACGTAGAAGAGAATAAAAAGAATAAGAAAAATAAGAAAATTAATTATTGTTTTAAAATACGATTTATATTATGATGATAGAAAAATTTATCTTGTTATAACGATGAAAAAGGACTAGTACATATCTCATCTTTTTCTCAGAGAGAGAATCCATTGGCTGAAAGATTCTTAAAAAGGCGATATGGAACCTACCTTTGCGTTCTGCATATGCGGCGGGAAATTCCCGTTATCAAAAAAGAGAGCATGTACAACTTTTGTACATGAATCAGGGTGGTAACGCCGGCAAAAGCTCGGTCCCTATTTCGGGACACGGGCTTTTTTATGTTTTAAAGGAGGGAAAAATATGAAAAAAGAACAAGTGCAAGCCATTACAAAAATGGAGGAAGATTTTGCTCAGTGGTATACCGATATTGTGAAGAAAGCCGAACTTGTTGATTATTCAAGTGTAAAAGGTTGTATGATTTTACGTCCATATGGATATGCATTATGGGAGAATATACAAAAAGTGTTGGATGAAAAATTAAAAGCGTCCGGTCATGAAAATGTGTATATGCCAATATTTATTCCAGAAAGCTTACTTCAAAAAGAGAAGGACCATGTGGAAGGCTTTGCACCTGAAGTAGCATGGATTACACATGGCGGAGACGAGAAATTAGCAGAAAGACTCTGTGTGCGCCCGACATCGGAGACATTATTTTGTGAGCATTTCTCAAAAATTGTACAGTCTTATAATGATTTACCAAAGTTATATAATCAGTGGTGTTCTGTTGTTCGGTGGGAAAAGACAACGAGACCATTTCTTCGGACAACTGAATTTTTATGGCAGGAAGGTCATACAATTCACGAGACGGCAGAGGAATCGCAAAGGGAAACTTTAAATATTTTGAATGTATATGCTTCGTTTTGTGAAGAGTATTTAGCAATTCCAGTCATTAAAGGGCAGAAAACGGAAAAGGAAAAATTTGCAGGAGCAAAAGCGACGTATACAATTGAAAGCTTAATGCACGATGGGAAAGCACTTCAAACAGGAACATCTCATAATTTTGGTACAAATTTCTCTGAAGCATTTGATATTAAATATTTAGATCGGAATGGAAAATGGCAATATGTACATCAAACATCTTGGGGCGTATCAACAAGAATGATTGGGGGGCTTATTATGGTTCATAGTGATAATAATGGACTTGTTATACCACCAAAAATTGCACCAGTGCAGGTGATGATTGTGCCAATTGCTCAGCATAAAGAAGGGGTATTAGAAAAAGCAGCAGAGCTAAAAGGGCGAATTCAACAAGTTGCACGTGTAAGAGTAGATGCGAGTAGTAAAACACCAGGATGGAAGTTTAATGAGTATGAAATGAAAGGTGTGCCAATTCGTTTAGAAGTTGGTCCAAAAGATATCGAAAAAAATCAAGTAGTACTTGTTAGACGAGATACGAAGGAGAAAGAATGTGTATCAATAGATCAATTAGAAGAGCGGATTACATCGTTACTTAATGAAATTCATAATTCCTTATTTCAGAAAGCAAAGGCATTTCGTAATGCAAACACATACAGCGTTACAAGTTTTGATGAAATGAAGCAAGTAGCTAATGCAAAGAAAGGGTTTATTAAAGCGATGTGGTGCGGCGACCTTACATGTGAAGAAAAACTAAAAGAAGAGGTAGGCGTTACATCGCGTTGCATACCATTTGAACAAGAGCAGTTAGCGGAAGAATGTGTATGCTGCAACAAAAAAGCGAACAATCTAGTTTATTGGGGAAAAGCATATTAATATATATGACTCAGTCTGGAAAAGGATCTTACGTATAGAATGAAGATCCTTTTTTTATATGAAATTTGATTCGTTATAATTAAGTATAGAAAAGCAAGGATACTGGGAGATGGAATAAAATGAAACATTATATTGCAGTTGATATTGGTGGTACGCAAATGAAATATGGAGTGGTGTCAGAAGCGGGAACAGTGTTAGTACATCATGCAGTTCCGACAGAAATTCATTTAGGCGGGGAGCAGATTGTTCAAAAAGTGATTCATTTATCTCATCATTTAATGAAACTTCACGATATCTCTGGTATCGGCATTAGTACAGCTGGAATTGTCGATATTCATAAAGGAATCATAACGGGCGGAATAGATCATATACCAAATTATGCGGGCATTCCTATTATTGAGAGATTACAAAATATATTGAATGTCCCTGTATCTATAGAGAATGATGTGAATTGTGCAGCATTAGGAGAAAAATGGAAGGGAGCCGGACAGCAAAGAGCAAACTTTATTATGCTTACGCTAGGTACAGGAGTTGGTGGTGCAATTATCATTGATGAGAAATTGTATCGTGGTCATTCATTTAGTGCGGGCGAATGGGGGAATATGCGAATAGAGGGGGAAAGATTTGAAGAAGTTGCATCTATTTCAGGATTAATTCGTCTTGTAAAGCAATATAAAGGTGGTGGCCAGTGGGATGGTAAAAAAATCTTTGAGCTATACGATAAGAATGATAAAGAAGCAACGCAAGCCGTTCAAAAATTCCTTCAGCATTTAGCAATTGGAATTAGTAACCTTGCTTATATTTTTAACTCACAAGCAATCATTATTGGGGGAGGGGTTACTGCGAGAGGGGATGTTTTTTTAGAAGAAGTGAAAAAAGAAGTAAAAGAATATATGAATCGAGAGTTTTATGAACAGTGCGAGATTGAGATTGCGCAAAACGGTAATCATGCGGGGATGATTGGAGCGATTTACCACTTATTACATTCATCTAAATAAATAGCCTAAATGTTTTCATAATAATTGAAAATTTATTCTTTTTTTCAGTCGACAAGAAATGCTACAATATAAGAGAAGAATACAATATTTTCCCTTTCCGGGAGAATATCTTGTAGAAAGGAAGAAACTTCATGCCTATTATTTTAGAAAAAGGACAGAAGATTGATTTAACGAAGGGACAACCAAAAGTAGCAAAACTACAGGTTGGTTTAGGATGGGATCCTGTGGGACAATCAGGTGGATTTCTCTCTTCCTTATTTGGCAGTAAACCAAACATCGATTGTGATGCATCAGTAGTTATGCTGGAAAATGATCGTTTTGTAAATAAGAATGATCTCGTTTATTTTGGGAATAAGCTTTCTGCTTGCGGGAGTATTATTCATTCAGGTGATAATTTAACAGGTGAAGGAGAAGGCGATGACGAAACGATTTTCGTAGAATTGCATAAAGTTCCAAGCCGTATTAATCGTTTAGTGTTTGTTGTAAATATTTATGATTGTGTGAATCGTCGTCAAGACTTTGGAATGATTCAGAATGCGTATATTCGTATTCAAAATCCGCAAATGCGTGAAGAATTAGCACGTTACAATTTATCTGAAAATTACGGTGGGAAAACGACATTAATTGCAGGTGAAATGTATCGATATGGAAATGAGTGGAAATTCTCTGCGGTTGGAGAAGGTACGCAAGATAAAAATTTAAGTGAGATTGTATCTCGTTATCAGTAATGGAGTTTAAGGAGGAAGAATAAATGGCATCTATTTCATTAAAAAAAGGACAAAAGGTTGATTTAACAAAAACAAATCCAGGATTATCTAAAGTGCTTGTAGGTCTTGGATGGGACACAAATCGTTATGATGGACAATATGATTTTGATTTAGATGTTAGCGTTTTTCTAGTAGGAGCAAATGGAAAAGTTTCCGGAGCGGAAGACTTTGTATTCTATAACAATCCAAAGGGTGCAAATGGTTCTGTACAACATTTAGGAGATAACCGTACAGGCGAAGGAGAAGGCGATGATGAAGTAATTAAAGTAGATTTAAAGAACGTTCCTGCAAGTATTGAGCGGATTTGCTTTACAATTACTATTTATGATGGAGAAGGTCGCAATCAAAACTTTGGACAAGTGTCTAACTCTTTCGTACGCATTATAGATGAAGAAAAGAACGCTGAATTAATCCGCTATGACTTAGGAGAAGATTTCTCGATTGAGACAGCGGTTGTTGTTGGCGAATTATATCGTCATGCTGGCGAATGGAAGTTTAATGCGATAGGAAGTGGATTCCAAGGCGGACTAGGTGCATTATGTAATAACTTTGGATTAGATGTAGAGTAATTACGTTCATGGGCAAGAGGTAGATCATATATAGAATGACAATAGAGGTGAAGATCGATGGCGATTCAGTTGCAAAAGGGACAGAAAATTGATTTGAGTAAGACAAGCCCTGGTCTAAAAAAAGCAATAATTGGCCTTGGGTGGGATATTAAGGCATATGATGGTGGATCTGATTATGATTTAGATGCCTCAGCCTTTTTACTAGATGCAAACGGAAAATGTACGAAAGAAACAGATTTTATTTTCTATAATAATTTACAGTCTCCTTGTGGATCTGTTTTACATACAGGTGACAACCGTACAGGTGCAGGAGAAGGCGATGATGAGCAACTTATTGTAGATTTAACAAAAGTTCCAGCGGATATTCAAAAAATAGCTTTTACAGTTACAATTTATGATGCGGAAAATCGGAATCAAAACTTTGGACAAGTCGCAAATGCGTTTGTTCGTTTAGCAAATGAAGAAACAAATGAAGAAATTTTACGTTTTGATTTAGGGGAAGATTTCTCCATTGAAACAGCAGTTGTTTTTTGTGAATTATACCGTCATAATGGACAATGGAAGTTTAATGCAGTAGGAAGCGGATTCCAAGGCGGATTAAGTGCGCTTGTAAGAGCGTATGGCTTGGATGCATAAGAAGGAAACGAACTTCGTTTCCTTCTTTTTGCCCTTTCTATAAATCTAGCAAAGAATAGGGGATAATGGTAAGATGAGCGTTTTACAAGGAATCCTTGATACGTATGCCCAATTTTTCGATTTGGATATGTGGATTAGAGTATTACAAGATCCAGTATCTTGGGGCTTAATTGGTACACTTGTTGTACTTGAAGGATTATTATCTGCTGATAATGCACTAGTGTTAGCCGTAATGGTAAAACACTTGCCAGAAAAGAAGCGTAAAAGAGCATTATTTTATGGTTTAATTGGTGCATATGCGTTCCGATTTATTGCAATTGGAATCGGGATGTTCTTAATTAAATTATGGTTGGTGAAAGTACTTGGAGCCCTTTACCTTGCATGGCTTTCTATCAAGTACTTTATTGACAAACGAAAAGGTGAGAGTGAAGAAGAAGCTCATGGTATGAACCAAAATAGCGTTCTCTTTAGAATATTTGGTGTATTCTGGGGAACAGTTGTTATGGTTGAGCTTATGGATATTGCATTTTCAGTAGATAGCGTTCTTGCAGCTTTTGGTGTATCCAATGAAGTTTGGATTCTATTATTAGGTGGAATGCTGGGTATTTTAATGATGCGTGGTATTGCAGGCGTATTTTTAAGATTATTAGAACGTGTTCCTGAGCTTGAATCGACAGCGTATATTTTAATTTTAATTATTGCAGCGAAAATGTTACTATCTGTGATTCATATTGAAGTACCGCACTGGTTATTCTTTATGATTTTAGTGATCGCATTTGGTGCAACATTTATTTTGCATTATATGCGAAAAGGACAAGCCAGAGAAGAAGTTGCGGCTACGAAGGAAGACGATAAATGATTGACTTGGGTTTGCTCGTTATACGAGCGCCCATTTTTTATAATTAAAAATGGTATAATAAAGAAATAAACGAATGAATCTTTTTAACAGTAAATGTTTTTGGAGGTGAACCTTCATGTTTTCGCGTTTTACACTTCATCCACACCCTTTAAAAGAAGAAGTTCATTTGCAACTATTCGAAACAATTTTAGAAAAACGTCCACAATATGAGTTAACAGAAAATGAAATGAAATTTAGCTATATAGCTTGTCGTATTCTTGGAGTACCTAATGATGTTGATGAGTATTTTAATGAATTATATGATTATAGTGAAGCAAAAGGAATTCATGTATTGTATGAACAAAATTTAGATAAAGTCATTGATTCCGAAAAACTTCGTTATATTCAAGAGATATTTGCTGTGCATCAAGAAACGCCAAATGGGCTTACTGTAAATCGGCTTGTTGCACACTTATCGGGGAAGCAATTGTTACCAAAAGTAGAGAATCCAGATTTACAGCACTATATACATAGTACGTTTATTTCTATATTGAAGTTATATGAGAAGCAACATAATCAATCATTAAAAACAGAAGGATTCCGTCGCTTCTTAATTGATATAATCAAATTAAGTGAAAATTATGTAGCTAAATGGTTCTCTACAATTCATTATAAAAAACAAATGCCGCGTATTATTTGGTATGGTGATGCAAAAGAGAGTCGCATCTACTTTTTATATTTTCTTATTCTGCTCGGATGTGACGTTTTATATTATCATCCAGAAGGAAAAGATGCTTTGGAAAGTATTGATGAAGAGGGGCGAACTTTTGTATTCTCTCATCCAGGACGAATTTCGTTAGAGCCATTTCCAAATCGCCGCCGTGAGCGTGTTGCAACAGTGGCATATCAAGCATCAAAGGAAATTGAACAAGTGCTTCATCATGATAATTCGCTCTTATACAAACCGTGGCAATTCCGCATGTATACACCGGTAGCACGTACACTCAAGACAACATATGATGAACTTTTCATTCTTACAAAAGAAAAGGCATTTGTCCGTCCGACATTTTTTATAGAAAATAAACATATTTATATTCCTTCTCTATTTGCAAAAATATCAGGGGTTTCCAAAAGTGAAAAAGAATATTTTCAGCGATTAAAAGCTGTTACGTCGTTTGATAATAGTCTATTAATTAATAGATTTCCATTTACAAAAGAACAAAAGGCTAACTTTCAATTTCATTATCGAGATGCATTAGATCGAGCCGGGAAATTACATCCAGATCAAATTATGAATAGTCATTGGTGGCCGCATAAACGCCTGCCTGAAGGATTGCAGCATGGTATCGCAGAAGCTATTATTCATACATGCGAAAGCGATCTATTTAAACCAATTGGAAAAGAAACAAAACAAGATGTTGCATTATATGTTTTTGCGCAACTTTCTCAAATTCCACCTCACATTTTAGAGCTTCTTGAGAAATTCGATTATTCACAAGAAGTGCCAAAAATTGTTATATTTAACAATGAGAAGAGTGGGGAATTAACACGTTCTGATGCAGCGCTATTGTTATTTTTAAACCAAATTGGTATTGATGTACTACACTTTAATCCAACGGGAAGAAATGATATTGAGCCATATATTGCAGAAGCGGCATTTGATTCCCATTGGCTTGAGGAAGTGAATTTTGATCTTGAATTTCATGGTGCATCAGCTTATAAAAATTTATCACAAACAATTAAAGGGCTATTTCGTCCATTTTTATAAGGAAAAGGAGAATTGTATATGAATAATCCAGTCATACTTGATTCTAAAACAGAATTAACGGAACAAACGGCACAAGATGTGCGCATGCAACTTAGACAGGATCCAGAAGTTCAACGTATTTATAATGCCATTGATATTAAAGATCAGCTGGAATTAATTGAACTTGGTAAAGAGCCTTCAATGGAAATTTCTCGCTTTGCCGATCAAATTTTACATACAATGTCATTAGCAAAGATAGAAGATTCCGGTGATTTACTGAAACAACTTGGTAAAATTATGGATAAATTTGATAGTAAAGATTTTGCGGAAGAAAAGGGTGGATTTTTCTCTCGCATGTTTAAAAAAGCAGATAAATTGATTGAACAAATCTTTAGTAAATATCAAACAATGGGTCGCGAAATTGACAAAGTATATGTGGAAATTACGAAGTATCAAGATGAAATGAAAAAATCAATCGGTACGCTAGACGGTTTATATGATCAAAATTTAAAATACTATTTAGATTTAGAAAAGTACGTAGTAGCAGGCGAAATGTTGTTAGAACGTTTAAATACAGAATTAATTCCTATGTATGAAGAACGGGTACAAAATAACGACCAATTAGCAGGAATCGAGTTAGACTCTCTTAGAAACTCTGTTGAAATTTTAGAACAGCGTATCGATGACTTGGAAAAAGCTCGTATGGTCGCATTGTTAACAGCACCACAAATTCGGATGATTCAACGTGGTAATAATAAATTAATTGGGAAAATCAATACAGCCTTCATTACTACAATCCCAATCTTCAAAAATGGAATTATTCAAGCTGTGAACGCGAAGCGTCAAAAACTAGTTGCGGATTCAATGGCAGAACTGGATCGTCGTACAAATGAACTTCTTAAGAAAAATGCTCAAAATATCGCAACACAAAGTGTAGAGGTCGCAAGGTTATCTGGGTCTTCGAGTATTAAAATGGAGACTTTAGAAGAAACTTGGAATATTATTTCAAGGGGTATGCAAGAAACACAGCAAATTGAAGAACAAAATAAGCGGGAACGTGAAGAAGGACGTAAGCGTATGGCTGAGCTTACAGAGAATATTAAAAAAGAATTACGAGGATAAACAAAAAAGCGATGAGAAATTTAACTCATCGCTTTTTCGCTTTTCTTGAATAATTTTATCACTTCATTAACGATAAGAGGGATTATGCTTAGAAAAATTACAAATCCCCAATCTTTTAATGTTAAAGCATGTACGCCGAATAGATTTGCAAGAGGTGGAATCGAGATGATACACACTTGCATAGCGACACCGATTAGCAGTGAGAAAACTAAGTATTTATTTGTAAAGAGTCCAATTGAGAAAATAGATTTTGTACGTGATCGTAAGTTAAATGAATGAACAAGTTGAGAAAAACTTAATACAACAAAAGCCATTGTTTGTGCATGCAATAAAGCATCTTCATGAATATAAGTTGGGAAAAGAGGAAAAAGATTTGTATCCCCTGTATAGAGCTTTGCACCAACAATAAAGGCGGTTAAAGTCATCATTCCAATTACAATACCATTTAGAACAAGAAAAGGGATGCTTCCGCTAAATAAACTTTCTTTTGCCCCGCGAGGTTTCTCTTTCATTACTTCAGGGTCTTCCGGATCAACACCGAGCGATAAAGCAGGAAGTGTATCAGTGATTAAATTGACCCAAAGAATATGAATAGGACGCAGTGGTGTTGCCCATCCAAGTAATATAGCTAAAAAAAGTGCAATAATTTCCCCGAAGTTACAAGAAAGAAGAAAAAGAATTGCTTTTTTTATATTGCGATAAATGTTTCGACCTTCTTCAACTGCTTTCACAATGGAAGAAAAATTATCGTCTGTTAACACCATATCAGCTGCACCTTTAGCAACATCTGTTCCTGTGATTCCCATTGCCACCCCAATATCGGCTTGTTTTAAAGAAGGAGCGTCATTTACACCGTCACCAGTCATAGAGACGATATTTCCTTTTGCACGCAGAGCTTTGACAATTTTTACTTTATGTTCTGGAGAAACACGGGCAAAAACATGTAACTGATGTATTTTATTTGCTAGTTCCTCATCTGACATGCGATCTAATTCCGTTCCAATCATTACTTCAGAATCTTGCTTGGCAATCCCAAGTTCTTTTGCAATCGCAAAAGCAGTATCTTTATGGTCTCCAGTAATCATTACAGTACGAATACCGGCTTTTTTACATTCGGCAATCGATGTTTTTACTTCTGTTCGCGGTGGATCAATCATACCGACAAGCCCAATAAATATAAGGTTTTCTTCTATAGAATCGATATCGATATGTTCTGTGTCATGTCGTTTGAAAGCGAATGAAAGGACACGCAATGCCTGTTGTGACATAGAGTGAGCGGCTTCTAATATACGCTTTGTATCATCTTCTGTTAATTTCTCGACTTTTCCATTTGAAAAAACATGCGTGCATCGAGGTAAAAGTTTATCAATGGCTCCTTTTGTCATACTATAGTAATCACGATCGTATTGATGGAATGTTGACATCATCTTTCGATCCGAATCAAATGGAAGTTCATGTATACGTTTATGCTCGTTTTCTAAAGTATTTTTTTGTATGTTGAAGGTGTCTCCAGCAATAAGAAGTGCAATTTCTGTTGGATCACCAGTTTGAGATTCTACGCTATAAGAGGCATCGTTACATAAAATCATATTTTCTAATAATAGGCGATGAGCCTTATTATGAATATTTAAATTTTCTAATTGATCATATTCATAGTCACTATAGAAATGAGTAACTGTCATTTTATTTTGTGTTAATGTACCTGTTTTATCTGAACAAATAATTGTAACGGAACCGAGGGCTTCAACAGCCGGAAGCTTGCGAATAATTACATTTTGTTTAATCATTCGCTGTACACCAATTGCAAGAACAATTGAGACGATTGCAGGTAATCCTTCAGGAATTGCTGCAACAGCTAAGCTGATAGCGGTCATAAACATTTCTAGTGTGTCCCGTCCTTGAAAAAATCCAATGAAAAACATAATGATACAAATGGCTACAGCGACAACACCTAAATATTTTCCCACTTGTGCTAGACTTTTTTGGAGTGGTGTTGTATCATCTTCTGCTTCATGTAAAAGCGTAGCAATTTTTCCGATTTGTGAGTTCATTCCAGTGCCTACAGCGATGCCGACGCCACGTCCATATGTAACTAATGTTGACATAAATGCCATATTTTTTTGATCACCAAGTGGTACTGGCTTGTTATGTTGTAAGGAAGGATGATAAAGCGAATCTTTATCCACTGGAACAGATTCGCCTGTTAAGGCAGATTCCTCGATTTTTAAGTTTGCAGTTTCAATCAGTCGTAAGTCACAAGGAACATAACGACCGGCGTCGAGCATCACAATATCCCCTGGAACAATCTCTTCAGATGGAATTTCTTTTTGCTTACCATTGCGCTTGACAATGGCTTTTGGTGTTGACATCTTTTTTAATGCTTCTAGCGCTTGTTCAGCTTTGGATTCTTGAATGATGCCAATTACAGCATTTAGAACAACAACGAGGGCGATAATACTTGCATCAGCCCATTCTCCTACAAAGATGGAAATAAGAGCAGCAACGATAAGGACATGGACAAGAATATCATTGATTTGAGCAAAAATACGTTGCCATAACGTTCGTTTTTGTTTTGTTCTCAATTCATTTCGGCCATATTCATTTAAACGCTTTTGTACGATTTCATCTGTTAAACCATGCTGTTCATTTGTTTTGAGTTCAGAGAGTAAGTGTTCTTTTTGTTTATTGTACCAATCATTCAATATCAGCACCTCCAGTAAAAAAACATGTAGTGATATGTATGAGGAAATAATCTATGATGAGGTTCTATCTCCATTGTACCGTACTTTAGCTTAAGGAGATGCGGAATAAAGTGATTTCATGAATTTGTTGGAATTCTATAAAATAAGCTGTGAAGAAATATTCTTCACAGCCTGTCTTCGCTATTTTTTCATTAATGTACCTAATTCTTCTGTAATAGCTTGCATTTCACTAATACTGAATGTTTCACGCTTCATAACATGATCGTAAATGTCGCGTAAATCTTCGTACCTATCTTCGTCAAAGTTCGCAGCTTTCATGGCACCTGCATTGACCATACGCAATTTTTCTTTAATGGCCTCTACCATATGTTCAACATTTTCTTGTGACTTTACGGATAAATCCACCGAAGTGTCCCCCTTTGAAATAACATAAGGTTATCTTAACATTTTTTATCATTTTCGTTAATGAAACTTTTCAATCCTATTAAATTAGTAGGAATTTCCTTTATAATTAATAATTGGTTGTTTATACTATATGTATATATAAGAAAGCACCAAGAAGGGAAGAACAAATATGATTCAAGTATTGTTTGTTTGTCTTGGAAACATTTGTCGGTCACCTATGGCAGAGGCAATTTTTAGAAAACTTGTTAGAAACGAAGGGTTAGAAAATGAGATTCAAATTGATTCTGCTGGGACAGGAGATTGGCATATTGGACAGCCACCTCATAAAGGAACGCAAAAAATTTTAACAGAAAATGAAGTCTCTTTTGAAGGAATTAAAGCACGTCAAATAGAAAAAGAAGACTTAACAAAGTTTGATTATATTATTGCCATGGACAATAAGAATATAGCGGATTTAGAAAAAATCGGTAAATCCGGAGGCTATATTGGTAGACTGTCCGATTTTGTTCCAGATGGTGGCTGGACAGATGTTCCTGACCCTTATTTTACAGGGAACTTTCAAGAAGTATACGACCTTGTAACAGAAGGGTGCGCAAAGTTATTAACATTCATTCGCAATGAGCAAGGAATATGAGTGAGTTTAGAAAGACATACTTTCTAACATAAGAAAAGAAAGGGTGAAGGAATATGGCAAAAAAGAATAATATAGCTCGAAATATTGCAATTGGGGTAGCAGCAGGTGTAGCTGTTTCTATGTTGAAAAAAGAAAATCGTGAAAAGGTAAAACAAACAGCAGAAAAAGCAAAAACAAAGATGATTGAAATTGGCGAAAATGCGAAGATAAAAGAAAAAATGCAAACTGTTACAGATAAAGGGCGCGAGTTTGCTGATCTTAATGTAGTAAAAGCGAAAGTAGCAGAAATCAAGAAATTAACGCCAGCTGTTGTTGATACAATAAAGGAAACGAAAGAAATCTTCACTAAGAAAAAAATCAATTCAGAAGAGAAGCCGGAAACAATTGAAATTCAGGCTACTCCTGTAAAATCTAAAGAGTTAAAAGCGGAAGAAGAGCCAGTAGTAGCTCAAGACGGTGGTATGAAAGAAGCGCGTGAGTTACTTATGAAGGACTCTCAGACAGAGGAAAAGAAAACAGAAGCATATGTGGAATTAAAAGAAAATAAAGAAGAGAAGAAAAGTGTTTAAAGACAAATGAAAAAATTTCTAGAAAAAGCAAGAGGAAATCGTGTCTATTCGTTTGGTAAAGATTTATATGATCGAACGATGCGAGATGATGTAGCGGGCTTAGCAGCACAGCTCGCTTATTTCTTCTTGCTTGCTATTTTTCCTGGGCTTGTTTTTGTAATCACGCTTCTTGGATTTATTGACCTTCAAACAGAGAATGTGCTCAACTTATTGGAGCCTTATGTGCCTGAAGAGGCAATGAACTTAATTGAAGTAAATGTAGATCAAGTAATAAATAATCAAAATGGTGGTTTACTATCATTCGGTTTATTATCAATGCTATGGTTTGCTTCAAATGGTGTAAATGCAGTGATGAATGCATTTAATCGTGCTTACGATGTAAAGGAAACGCGCTCCTTTATTGTAACAAGAGCTTTGTCTATTGTGTTTACACTGGCAATGATTTTTATGATTGTTTTCGCCTTAATTGTGCCTGTTTTTGGACAAGTAATTGGAGCCGCTGTGTTTAAAGTGCTCGGTTTATCAGAAAGTTTTTCTTTCGTATGGAGTATTATACGATTAGCAGCGAGCTTTTTAGTGTTATTCGCTTTATTTAGCTTTTTATATACGTTTGCACCTGATCGCAAATTAAAAAGAAGAGAGGTTGTATCCGGGGCATTATTTGCAACAGTTGGATGGATTGTCGTGTCGTACTCATTTGCCTATTATGTAGACAAGTTTGCAAATTATGCCAATACATACGGCGGCCTTGGTGGTATTATCATTTTAATGTTGTGGTTCTATTTGACTGCTTGGGTCATTTTACTAGGTGGAGAAATTAATGGGTTACTTCATTTTTACCGTACTAGTGACAATAATTCCCGGAATGAAAAGTAAACCCTTGTTCCATAATAAGAAGGAACAGGGGGGATTATGATGAGTAATAATAAAAAGAATCATAATAACAAAAATAATGGGAAACAAAAAAGTAGTTCACATCCGAAGCATAAAACGAGTGGTAGTGCGAACGGACAAAATGGTTACCATTAAAATAAACGGGTCCTGTGAGAGGACCCGTTTATTTATTGCCTTTTAATAATCGCAAGCCATTAAGGATGACGAGAATCGTACTTCCTTCATGCCCGATAACGCCGAATGGAAGAGCTAAAAATTGTAAAAAGTTAGAGCAAATAAGCATAGCAATTACTGTTAAAGAAAAGATAACATTTTGTTTTACAATACGATTCATTCGTTTTGATAACCGGATAGCTTGAGCAAGACGAGATAATTCATTTTTCATGAGAACTACATCGGCAGTTTCTAAAGCGACATCAGTTCCTTCTCCCATTGCCACCCCAATGCTGGCAGTAGCTAATGCAGGGGCATCATTAATACCATCTCCAACCATTGCTACGGTTCCATATTTTTCTTTTAGTTGTTTCACTGTTTCTACTTTTGTTTCTGGTAAACAGGATGCGTAATACTCTTTTATATTACTTTCCGTTGCAATCGCCTTAGCTGTTTGTTCATGATCTCCAGTAATCATAATGGCTTCCACACCAATGCTTTGTAAATCACGAATAGCTGCAATCGTTTCTTGACGAAGAGTATCTTTTAAAGCGATAAGTCCAAGAATACATTCATCATCACGAATGTAGACAACCGTTTTCCCTTCTTGTTCCAGTATAGTAGAAATACCGTTATGGAATGTTTTTGTATCTTCACCAATAAAATCTGCTTTTCCGATTTTATAAGCTTTGTTTGCCACTATTCCTTTTAATCCAAATCCAGTGACATCTTCTACATTTTCGGGTTTGTGGAGTGTAATGTCATATGTTTGTTTTGCATATTTAACAATTGCCTCTGCTAAAGGATGGGTAGAATGACTTTCAATTGCTGCTATGATAGAAAGCAATTCTTTTTTTGCTATTCCCTCACGCACATATACGTCAGTGACGCTTGGCTTACCTTGTGTTAATGTTCCTGTTTTGTCAAAAGCAATGGCTTTAACAGAAGCAAGACGTTCTAAATGAATACCACCTTTAAACAAAATACCGTTTCTTGCACCGTTAGAAATTGCTGATAAAGTTGCTGGTGTAATAGCAGCAACAAGAGCACAAGGGGAAGCAACGACAAGTAAAATCATTGCGCGATAAAATGTTTCATTCCAGCTCCAATCTAATAAAAAGTGAGGAACAAACATCATAAGGGCAACAACAAACAATACACCTTTTACATATGTTCCTTCAAATTTTTCAATAAATAGTTGTGACGGTGATTTTTCGCTTTGTGCATTTTGAACGAGGCGGATGATTTTTTGGAACAATGTTTGATCGCTACGTTTTGTAATGTTTACTTCAATTGCACCACGTAAATTGACAGTTCCCGCAAATACTTCATCACCCAATTTTTTCTCATTTGGAATGGGTTCACCAGTAATTGCCGCTTCATCAATATTGGTCTCACCTTTATGGATGATACCATCAGCAGGAACGCGCTCACCCGGCTTAATTAAAATCGTATCATTTACTTGTAATTGTTCTACAGGAATGCGTTCTTCGTTGCCATTTGAAATGCGCAAGGCTTCCTCAGGTTGTAAGTCCAAAAGTGCTGAAATTTCTTTCTGACTTTTGTTTAACGTGTAAGATTCCAAAGCGCCGCTTAAGGCAAATATAAATATGAGGATAGCGCCCTCTGTCCAGTATCCAATAATAGCAGCGCCGATAGCAGCAAAGAGCATTAACATCTCTACATTTAATTCTTTCTCAGCGATCGTATCTTCAATGCCTTCCTTTGCTTTGGCATATCCTCCAATTATATAGGCTAAAATGTAAAAGGTTACGCCAACTGCTGCCATTTCATGTTTCGTGAATAACCAGCCAGTTAAAATGAAAATACCTGATAGGATTGCAAAGATGAGTTCATAATGGTTTTGCAATGTTTTCATCCAAGATAAGCGAGACACATTTTTTGTTGATGGTAATGTTTTTATTTCTGAGTTCATTCCTATTCACTCCTTTTAAATTCTTATTGAGAAAAAGAATCAAAATCGAAACCCTTATAAAACGACGAAAGCTGCCATCCATACGGATAGCAGCACTTTTAACGAAAATTAATTTTAATAGTTATTATGTTGTAATTGCTATATATTATAGCACATGTTTTCTTTTTATGATATGTTTTTACTTATACAAAAAATTGAAAAACTTGTGTTTTTTCTTTTCCTTTGATATATATGAATATTGTTTGTAAAAAGATCGGGAAGGAAGACAACAAGTGAAGACAGAGAAATTTTTTACTCATCCGATCGGTGTATTTATCGCTGCTATTGCAGCGACATTTTTATGGGGAAGCGCCTTTCCCTTTATTAAATTAAGTTATGCCGAACTCGGAATTCAGCCACATGAAGTAGGAGAGCAAATTTTATTTGCTGGTTATCGTTTTTTCTTATCAGGAGTAATCCTTTTATTCTTTTTTAAAGCGTTAGGAAAGGATATGTACTTTAAAAAAGAAACAACAAAACAAGTAGTGCAAATCGGGTTATTTCAAACGTTTTTGCAATATGTATGTTTTTATATCGGCATAAGTTATAGTTCCGGTATTGAAGGCGCCATTATTTCAGGAACATCTTCATTTTTTCAAATTTTAATTGCGCATTTCTTGTATAAAGATGATGCACTCAATATAAGAAAAATAATTGGTGTTTCCATTGGTTTTTGTGGTGTAATTTTAGTGAATGTACCAAGTGATGGAAGTTTTACATTCCATTTTGGAATCGGGAGTTTATTACTTCTTGGAGCAGCGATGATGTATTCATATGGGAATATACTTGCTAAAGAGGGGAGTAAAACATTAGATGTTGGATATATGACAGCATATCAAATGATTTTCGGATCCATTGGGTTATTATGTATTGGTATATTTCAAGTTGGATTTATGCCGTTTATATTTACTACTAAGACCTTTTTTATGTTCCTTTATTTATCATTCTTATCGGCAGCAGGCTTTTGTATATGGAATACAGTTATGAAATATAACAAAGTAGGAAAAGTGTCAATGTATATGTTCTTTATTCCTATGTTTGGCGTATTGTTATCTAGTATGATGTTAGGAGAAGCAATTCATTCGTTTGTATTATATGGGCTAGCTTGTGTTGCAGCAGGGATTATTGTCGTAAATTGCACACCTAAGGAACAAAAGATAAAGAAAGAAAAGAAAGTAGCGTAGAAAAGTAATGAGGAGAGTCTATGCTAAAATGTTATAACATTTCCTTCTTATTGTAACAGAAGAGAAAAAATAATATATAATCGATTCGAAACGAGATATTGACTAACCGACAATTCTCGACGCCTCACGACGACGAAAATATAGAGAAAGAGCTCGTTCAAAAGCGATACTTTTGAACGAGCTCTTTTCTATTTGACGAAAAAACAGGAAAAAAGATGTTATATCACGAAAAAAGATAAAGAGAACTTTATTTTTTATCCCGCTATTTTAGGGCAGTAAGACTCCCACCTCAAGATTCAGAGAAAAGAGTAAGGAAGATAGGTGGGAGTAGGGCTGCCCGTAACAGCCCGATTGGTGAGGGCTCATAATCAGTGGGGGATGAAGAAAACCCCTACTGATTAAAGTTTCACTTTATGTGGAAGAGAGTATTGGATTATGGATAGAGACAATTAAAAGTTTTTTCCTAAAAGCAAAATGAGCGCATGTTCATGATTGAAGTTTATACGTTGGAAAGTTAAAGAATATATGTCATTCATTGAGGAGAACGTATTATGAATGAAATTTATCTTTTATTAACCGGACAAATTATTTTATTTATTATTGGGGCGATTTATGCCATTGTGCAAACAAATCAAGTGCAGGAGAATAGACCACTACCATTAATTGTTCGCTTAGTACTTAGTTTTTCCTTAACCGCGAGTGCAATATGGATTTTACTGCAAGATCCTTCTATTGAATACCGTAGATGGATTGCAATTGGAATGACCTTGTCTACAGTAGGTGATTTATTTATGGCTGGGCTTATTCCGTTTGGGCATCGATTAATAGGGGGGATGGTTACTTTTGCAATTGCGCATTGTTTTTATGTAACAGCATTTTTACAAACAGGTATTTCATGGACTGGTTTTGTTATTGGTCTATTTGTATATGGCTTCTTGTTAATCTTTGGGTGGTTCTTTTTTATGCGGAATCCAAATCAAGATAGGTTATTTACTCTTGGGGCACTTATTTATGGAGTATGGGTGGGAGGAATGGCTTGTTTTGCATTCGCGTTAGATGATACAGCTCATACTATGTGGTGGTTACCGGCGCTTGGTGGATTTTTATTTGTGATTTCTGACTTCATGATTGGAGTTACAGAGATAGGTGCAAGAAAGCTAAAATATGACCCACTTTTCGTGTGGTTAACATATGTTGCTGCACAAATGTGTATTATTTATGCGGGAATATAAAGTAGAAGGACTGCGATTGAAGTAGTCCTTTTTGTAGCGAGATAACGGATTATTAGGCATATAGAAACGAATATGGATGGGGAAGAAAGGGGAAGGAGATGGAAAAGAAAAAGCATTTTCGTGAATTGTTTGAAGTATTTGCGATTGCATGTTTACTAGCATTTTTAGCAAAAATCTTTTTGTTTTTTCCGACCACTGTAAATGGGGCATCAATGAGACCAGCTTTGGAAGATGGTGATAAGGTCATTATTAATAAATTAGCAAAGAGGTTTGAAAGCTATGATAGAGAAGATATTATTGTAGTGAAGACAGACAATTTTTATGTGAAGAGAGTGATTGGATTACCGGGAGATGTAATTGAGATGAAAAATGATCAATTATATATTAATCATCAAGTGTATCGTGAACCGTATTTAGAGAAAAATCGAAAACATGCTAAGCAACTCCTTGTTAATTTAACAGAAGACTTTGGGCCGATTACTGTGCCAAAAAATAAAATCTTTGTTATGGGAGATAATCGTTTAATTAGTAGAGACAGTCGAAATGGTTTAGGGTTTATTGATAAGAAGCAAGTATTAGGAACACTGGTTGCTATTTATTATCCTTTTCATCATATGAAAATTATATAGAAATAATAGAAAGAATCCCCCAAGCAATTCTAAAGAATTGCTTGGGGGATTCGTGTTTAAGTAGTTGGAACTTCATGATGTCCCTTTTTATTTAACATAAATGTATATTGGAATAGCTGTAATTTAAATAGAGCTAACGGATCATGATACGTTTCTGGGTTTGTTCTTAATTTTGTTAAGTTATGCTCATCTTCTTCAATTTCTAGATGGGCTGCTTCTACAGTTTGTTTTAAAATGCTAAGCGGATCTTTAAAGAACATCATAATGTCGCGTTCTAATGCACTTTCGAATAATTCAAATTGCAGGAAGAATTGTGTAGAAATCGTTGTAGCCACATCTGTATAATCTTCCGTTTCAATATATTGTTTATATTTGTTAGAGAGAAGAGGTTGATTTTTATTTCCAAACAGTTTTCCAGCACTCTTTAAGAAAAATTGTGTTGGTGTAAAACGTAGTAATATGTTGATATTATCGACGTTGATTCGGTTCGTCATTCTTACAACATCCCTGCGCCAATCATCTAGAAGTTTGAAATCACATGGTAATTGCATGCGTTCTTCTTCGTATAGTTTATTAAAGGTTGTACTCATTTCATCTAAGTAAGATTGGCCTTGAATAAACTCATTATGAGCTGTTTCAATCCATTCTTGAATCGATTGTGTAAATTTAGGCAGTAGCACTTGTTGTAAATGTTTTTGAATTCGTTCGTTCATTGCATCATTTATTTCTTCATGAACTGATTTAAAATCACTATCTTCTTGAACGAGATCAGAACAACTCTGTAACAATTCTGGAATTTGAGCATGTATATCATGTGTAATTTCTTCTTTTGTTAATCGGTAAGAATCTGTAATCGAGCGGATTGTATCTGCTTGGATTGCAGTGAGATTATTCATAAATCCATTTAACTTTACTAAAATATGCTTATTCCAACGAATTGATTTCTCTAACGTATTTTCTAGCTCTACACGTTCGTTTATGAGATATGTAATGGTCTTATGAATAAACCATAACAATTTTTCTATACGTTCTTGTGTTATATCTCTCTTAGCGATATTCGAAAGAATAGAGTCAGTTATATCGCTTAGTTCCTGACTATTTTCTTGTAGCGGTGAATAAGGAAAGATTTGTGCTGATGGGAAGTGCACACGTATCTTATTTTCCATTTCATTGATAATTTGCTGTTCTGCCTCTGCATGAATATTTGGATCTAATTTATTTCGTATAAATTGAATTTGTAAATTGGGCATTTGCTCTCGCATATATACTAATGTATCGAGTTCTTCATCCGATAATGGTGAAGATGTATTGATGATATAAACGAGGCTATCGGTTGCTTGCAAATATTCAAGAGCCGTATTCTTCATATGTAACGCTTGTTTAAAATTAGGTGTAACAATGAATGAGAATTTATTTTTTCTTAAAAATCTACATGGTAGTTTGAACTCGACACAGTTCTTTCTCGTTTCTTCTTGAGAAGGTGTCATCATCATATTTTGAAATGCGTTTACGTCTGAAACACTTCGAATTGTTAAATCTGTAAATTCATTTATTTCCGTTTGAACATTGTCTTTAAAAATGATAGGAGCCGACTGGTAATCTCCTAATATGTCTTCCCCTAGTATTGAATTCATAAATAATGATGTATCGAAGTTGCTCGTTCCGGTTATCAGAAATTGTTTTACTTGTAAGTCAGAAAGACCGCGAACAAGTAATGTGAATTGGTGTGGTAAATCTACATCATTGTTTTCTGCCCATGTAGCAATTGTTTCAAACAGTGCAGAAATATCATCTATATTCATTTTTTCATTGGCTTCTAAATGAGAAAGAATAGCTGTAGCACTTTTTACAAGTAGTGAGTCTAAAGTTTTAGGAGAGACTTCATCCCAAGCTAATACCGCAGCGGAAACAAATAAAGAATTTTCCTTTTTTGTGATGCTGAACCAATTTGTTAATAAATCTGGAATGATTCCTTGTAATTCATGCATGAAGTGCTGGCCTGTAATTAACTTACAATATGTTTCTTGATAAAGGGTAGAAATTTCATTCCAGTCTTCGGAAGGACCTACTTCTAAATGGAAGAATAAATGATTCACTGTTTGGATCCATGCTAAATAGTTTGGTTCTTCTCGGTAGCTATTCCAAAGTGCTGAAATGAGTTCTTTAAATTGCGCTTGATCAACTGTATATAAAGTTTTCAATGCTTCATAAAAATATTCTGGTTTCATATTTTTCGTGAAGCCTAGATTGATATAATGAATTAAAATATCAAACCAGTGTAACGATTTTGTTCGAATCCCTTCATGTACTGCAAGTTCAATTGCGTTGTTCCAATCTTCTTGCTTTTCATAGAAGGAGCGAGCGATTGTAGTAATATTAGGATAATCAGGTTGGAATGAAACAGCTTCATTAATCGTTTTAAAAGCTAAACCTAATCGATTTTGTTCAATATAAAGAGAAAAGAGTTGTAAAGCAACTTCCATTGTAAGCGTTATATCTTCTGTTTTAATAGAAGTATAAATTTCTTCTGCTGTGGAAAGGAAACCTAATTTAAAATAAGCATCACCTATATTTTTCTTTGCCCAGAAAGAAAGTTCATTATTTACTTTTTCCCATTTAAAAATGGCAGCTTCAAAGTCTTTATGATGAAAATAAACCTCACCTTGTGCAAAGCGAATATTTGATATGTTGGCAAATTCGTTTTGGGATTCATTTATGTATGCTTCTCCAAGAATTTTTTGGGCATCAGTGGAGGTTTGTTCTGTTAAAAATGTTTCATAATATATCTTTTGAATGAATTGTTTTTCTGTGGTCATGTTATTTCCCCCTATATAAATTAGAAAAATGATTTGTTATGTAAAAAGGGTGCATTTTCATTTAATGGATAGAATCTGCATTTTATCGACCAAAATATATTTTTGCCAGTTATATCATTTTTCTGAAGAGTGAAACCGATGCTAACAGTAACTTTCTTTTATTGTAACAAAAAAAATCGTTTATGAATTTTTATTTTTTTAGTAACTTTGCAAAATGAGATGTATAGGAACAATGAAAGAATAGGAGTAGAGTTCATGATAAAAAACATGTATAGTGAATATGTATACCATGTTTGCTACAAAATGAGAAAGGGCATAATATGGAATAACGATTGTACATGGGATGTGTCATCCAAATGGAACAACATATTGGTGAATTAATCGCACAATACGGATATTTTGGGATTATTATCGCTTTAGCTGGTGGAATTGTCGGGCTGCCAATACCAGATGAATTTCTATTAACTTTTATTGGGTATAATATTTCAAAGGGTGTTATGTCAGGACCTGCAGCATTTTTAAGTGGGATGGCAGGTGCGATGCTTGGAATTACGTTAAGTTATTTATTAGGTTTAAAGCTCGGATTACCTGTATTGAAAAAATATGGTCCCAAGATTCGAATTAAGGAAAAACAAATTGAAAAAACACATATTTTATTTGAAAAATATGGTCCATTTCTTTTAATGGTAGGATACTTTATTCCAGGAGTGCGTCATTTAACAGCGTATTTTGCTGGAATGTCCAACCTAACTGTATGGCGCTTTTGCTTATATGCATATAGTGGTGCGCTTATTTGGATTAGTGTTTTTATCGGACTTGGTTGGAAATTGGGAGAGAAGTGGCGTTTTGTTGAATATAGTTTACATCATTATGGAATTTGGATATTAATCATTTCAGGACTTATAACAATTGCAGTTTGGCTTTATTTAAAAAGAAGAAAAAACCGCCCATGATAAGCGGTTCATTAGCTAAAAGCAATGAATAAGACGCCAGCTGTAATACATACAACACCTATTCCAGTCATGAGATTTATTTTTTCACCTAGAATAATCATCGCTAGGAGAATTGAGATGACTACACTCAATTTGTCAACAGGACCTACTTGCGAAACCTTCCCTGTTTTTAAGGCAAGAAAATAGAATAGCCATGATGAAGCACCTGCAATACCACTTAATGTGATAAATAGCAGTGCTTTTTTATTAAGGAGAACATCTCCAATAGTTTGAAATTTTCCTTGTACGACAATAACTCCGATCATAAATAATGCCATAATGATTGAGCGGATGGTTGTTGCGACATTTGCATCAATGCCATCTAAACCAATTTTCCCGAATATAGATACGAGAGCTGCAGCAATTGCTGATAATAGTGCGAATAGTAACCATGAACTCATAGTAAAACTCCTCCAATCTTTTAGTATTATACATGAAAATCATTCTCATGTATAAAAAGATAGGAAAAGAGAACCCCCCTTATTCTTTTAAAGGTGGGTTTTTCTTCGCATTATTCTACAATTTCTTCGTACAAAAAGTACGTTACATTATAAATGTGTTCTACTTCCTCATCTGTCATAAAAAGCAGGTCTGCACGTTCGATTCCTTTTTTCTTTTCAATAAATTCAATCATATTTTTCCGTTCTTCTCTTTTCATATTGTATTCTCCTTTCAATCTGTTTTAATACAGTTTACTTAAGTTAATACTTATTATATAACAGAATCTTTAGAAAGTTCCAGCATTTTTATCTTTTTTTATCATAAGTTTTCGACAAAACAAGCTTTTTTTAATGGAATTGTGATGAAATAGAACCAGTTAGGAGAATACTAATAAGTAGTGAGGACATATGATGGAAGGGTGGAAAGGATGTTTAATAAAATTTTTCTTATACTGACACTTGTTGGGGTACCGCTTTCAATTTTAGGAAAAACGCTGCATTGGCCACAAACAATTATGTTTGCTGTATATTGTTTAACAATTATTGCTTTAGCTGCTTTTATGGGAAGGGCAACTGAAAGTTTAGCAATTGTATCAGGTCCAAGAATTGGTGGGCTATTGAATGCAACTTTTGGAAATGCAGTAGAACTTATTATTTCTATTTTTGCTTTACGAGCAGGGCTGATAGAAGTTGTATTAGCCTCATTAACAGGGTCTGTTCTTGGAAATTTATTATTAGTAGGAGGTCTTTCTTTTTTTGTGGGGGGACTGAAATATAAAAGACAAAGTTTCAATGTGTATGATGCAAGGCACAATTCGGCATTATTAATATTTGCAGTCGTTGTTGCTTTCGTTATTCCAGAGGTCTTTTCAATGAAAATGGATATTGAAAAGACACATCAATTAAGTATTGGCGTTTCTATTATTATGATCATTATGTATTTAGCAGCTCTGTTTTTTAAATTGGTTACACATCGTGGTGTATATCAGCATAACAGTGATGAGGTAAAACATGAAGAAGAACCTGAATGGTCAAAAGGAAAAGCACTGCTTATTTTAGCAATTTCAACAGCGGCAGTTGCCTATGTTTCAGAAGCACTTGTGCATACATTTGAAACAGTAGCAAAATCTTTTGGGTGGTCAGAATTATTTATTGGGGTTATTATCGTTGCCATTGTTGGGAATGCTGCTGAACATGCTTCGGCGATTATTATGGCATATAAAAACAAGGTAGATATCGCTGTTGAAATAGCAATCGGTTCTACTTTACAAATCGCCATGTTTGTCGCCCCTGTACTCGTGCTACTTTCGATGTTCTTCACGGTAAAAATGCCATTAGTATTTACAGTGCCAGAACTCATTTCTATGATTACAGCTGTATTTTTAACCATTGCAATTTCCAATGATGGGGATACAAATTGGTTTGAAGGAGGCACTTTATTAGCTGCTTATTTTATTATGGGAATTGGTTTTTACTTGTTGTGAAGAAAGGCGGATAACAATGAGGAAGAGAGAAAAGAATAAATAAAGTAAATCATTTCTATGCTGTTAATTAGGAAGGAGTCAGACAGGTGAAAAGAGTGTACAGTATATGGCTTTTAACAATAGCCACACTAATATTATTATTTCCTTGTCATAGTCTTGCCAAGACGACTTTGCAAGTTAAGATGCCCTCATCTGTTTTAAATATTTCAAAAGATAATACGTATTCAAATGAAACACAAGATTTACCACGTTTGCAACCAAGTAAGCTTGCGCAAGAATTGTTAAAAACATCAAGTATTAAAATTGAAAATCCAGATTTAATTCGGATGTTAAATGAAACTTCAATTTCAAATGCACCACTCGCAATCGGATATAAAGCGAAAATTTATTTAGGACAGTGGCCATTACATTATGAATCAACAGATACAACAATGAATTGGGAATATAAACAAGTAAATCGTAACGTGTATGATAATAGAGGAGTAGAGGCGGTGCACCCGCTTCGCTATAAGCAAGAGATTCAAAAAACGATAGAAGGTAACCTAACATCGCCTATTAAAGACTCCTCAGATGTGAAAGCTATGATGTTGTTAAAGGCTTCTGAAAAAGTTCAATTGCCCCTTTCTTTTAAAACCACAATTGGATATGGGACTCATCATGAACGAGTGTACAAAATTAGTCCGAAACAAATGGGATATTTATATGCGTATGTGCCAGCGGTAAATGAAAAAGGAAAAGTTACGTTTGGTGAGGTATATCTTGTTTTGAAGGGAAATCAAAAGAGATTGGTTGTTAAAAATGTAACATCACAAGGAATTGGAGCCGCTATTCCAATTCAAGATTATTTATCCTTTAAATTCATTCCATCACCATACCCGCAATAGAAAAAACGTCAGCTATATGCAGCTGACGTTTTTTCTTACAATGTAATCTTCGCTTCTTTCGTTAAGAAATCTTCATTTTGATAGTAGCTATTTTTGACAAGAATATTTGGCCCAAGGCATTTTACAGCTGGACAATGGCAGCTTAATGATTTTGCTGTTTTGGAACTGTACCATTTGTCGTATGCTTCTTGTAATGTATTTGTTTGTACATTGCCGAGAACGGGGATATCGCCAAAATCAGTAACGATAATATTTCCATCAAAGATATTTACATTTAAGCGGGAGCGACCATCTGGATCATTACGAACAGTTACATTTTTGCTCTCATGCAGTTTTTTTAAGGTAGCTAAATCACGTTCATCATCGCTACATGCATAGAATGGTAATGTTCCGAATAACATCCATACGTTTTCATCTCGAATAGCTAATAGATGTTCAATGGCGCTTCGGATTTCAGCTTTTGTTAAAATTTCAAGATTGCTAGCAAAGTCACTTGGATACATTGGATGTACTTCATGACGTTTACATCCCATTTCTTCAACAATTTGACGATGGATGTTTTCAATGTGCGGCAATGTACGTTTATTTAACATTGTTTCTGCTGAAACGATAATACCGGCATCTGATAAAGCTTTACTATTTGTAATCATGCGCTCAAACAGTTTTGCACGTTGTTCATAAGTAGGTTTGCGGGCCATCATTGCAAAACCACCTTCAACGAAATCATCAATCGTCCCCCAGTTATGTGAAATATGCAACACATCTAAATAAGGAATAATTTGTTCGTAACGGGCTAAATCTATAGTTAGGTTTGAATTAATTTGAGTGCGAACGCCTCGTTCATGGGCATATTTTAAGAGTGGTGTTACATAGTTGTCGACGGATTTTTTTGACATCATAGGTTCTCCACCAGTGATGCTTAGAGAACGTAAATGAGGCACCTCATCTAATCGTTTTAATAAAAGCTCCATTGGAAGTGGATTTGGATCTTTAGGTTGCAGTGTGTACCCAACAGCACAATGCTCACAGCGCATATTGCATAACGTTGTCGTTGTAAACTCAACGTTTGTTAATAGTAATTTGCCGTACTCTTCAAGGTCCATATACGCTTCCCATGGATCGTAAGAAGGAGTAATCGGCTTCATTGTTTGTGATATACTCATATGAAATACTCCTTTGACTATTGGAATAACAATTTGTCCATTCTCTATAATAGAAGAATATAGACATTTTATAAAGTGAAACTTTTCATAACAAACAATTGTAGAGTTACTTAAGGCGTATAAAAAAATAAGAAATTTTTTATATATTTATTTGTATAGAATAATATTCTGTACAAAAATTGATAAAAATGCATGTTCATGTCAATCATTTTTACGGTATAATGAAAACAACTCGAATAAAAAGGAGAGTGCTTTCGTGGGAAAAGCAATTCATGATAAAGATTCACAATTAGTATATTTAAAAGAACGTTTAAATATGTTCATTGAAGTAATTGATTCAATTAAACCAGAAGAAGTGGAATTAGAAGATGTAGATCGTCTTCTTGCAATGTTAGATGAATTAGAACTAAAATGTGAGCAATTTAAAAAAGATTAATAATATATGAAAGTGGCCACCAATGAGATGTTGGAGGTCACTTTTTCTTTTATCCCGCTATGTTAGAGCAGCTCGATTGGTGAAGGCTCATAATCAGTGGGGAATGAAGCCTCTCCTACTGATTAAAGTTGTACTTTATCGTTTTAGAAACCGGAGAGAACTTGTTTTATAAAATAGAATGAATATAAAAAAAAAGGTATAATCAAGTTGTGGAAAATTTCATTTTACTTTCAGATGATAGACATACAAACAAAGAAGGATAGAATGAAGTTTTCATCTAGTAACGTTTTGGTAGCGTTCACAATTGAGGGGGAGTAACAATGGAAAAGCTTCAAGAAAGCATGTATCAACTTATTGTTGAAACGTCGACGAATTTACCAAAGGATGTTCGCCGTGCAATTCAACAAGCAAAAGAACGAGAGAATGCAGGGACTCGTTCAGCGATGGCACTTGGCACAATTACAAATAATATTAAAATGGCGGATGACAACATTTCGCCAATTTGCCAAGATACAGGGATGCCAACATTTAAAATCTATACACCAGTTGGTGTGAATCAATTAAAAGTGAAAGAAGCTATCTATAGTGCGCTTGAGCGGGCGACTAAGGATGGAAAACTACGTCCGAACTCTGTCGATTCCCTTTTTGGAGACAACAGTGGAAACAACTTAGGGCCAGGAACACCTGTTATCAAATTTGAACAGTGGGAAAAAGATTATATCGATGCTCGTTTAATTTTAAAAGGGGGCGGCTGTGAAAATAAAAACATTCAATATAGCTTGCCTTGCGAACTAGAAGGGCTTGGACGAGCAGGCCGTGATTTAGAAGGGATTCGTAAATGTCTTCTTCATGCGGTATATCAAGCACAAGGACAAGGATGTAGCGCAGGTGTAATCGGTGTCGGTATCGGGGGAGACCGTACGTCGGGATATGAATTAGCTAAAAATCAATTATTCCGTACATTAGATGATGTGAATCCAATTCCAGAATTGCAGAAATTAGAAGAATACGTAGTAGAGAATGCAAATAAACTTGGGATTGGTACAATGGGATTTGGTGGAGAAACGACTTTACTTGGTTGTAAAATTGGAGTGTACAATCGTTTGCCAGCGAGCTTCTATGTGTCTGTAGCGTATAATTGTTGGGCGTATCGCCGTCTTGGTGTAACACTTCACCCAGAAACAGGTGAAATTATCGATTGGTTATATCAAGAAGGAGAAGACACACTTCAACAAGAGGCTGTAGAAGAAAAACAAGAACAACGTGAAATCGTATTACAAGCCCCAATTACAGAAGAACAAATTCGTGAACTTCGCGTTGGGGATGTTGTAACAATTAACGGTATGATGTACACAGGACGTGATGCGATTCATAAACATTTAATAGATCATGACTGCCCTGTAGATTTAAATGGCCAAATCATTTATCATTGTGGACCAGTTGTAGTGAAAGATGAAAATAATAATTGGAAAATTAAAGCGGCAGGTCCAACAACAAGTATCCGTGAAGAACCATATCAAGGAGATATCATGAAGAAATTCGGTATCCGTGCAGTCATTGGTAAAGGTGGTATGGGTGCGAAGACATTAGCTGCACTGAAAGAACATGGCGGTGTCTATTTAAATGCAATTGGCGGTGCAGCGCAGTATTATGCCGAATGTATTAAAGAAGTAAAAGATGTAGATTTTCTACAGTTTGGTATTCCAGAAGCAATGTGGCATTTACGCATTGATGGTTTTAAAGCAGTTGTAACAATGGATTCTCATGGTAACAGCTTGCATGCTGATGTGGATAAAACGTCACTTGAAAAATTGGCGGAGTTTAAAGAACCAGTATTTAAATAAAGAAAGAAAAAATGCATCTCGAGTTATTTGAGATGCATTTTTTGGTATATGTAGAAAAATATGCTCAGCATGAAAGGAAGATTAAAAACAGAAACTACCGGTACGATGACATATGGAAAGGAGAGTATGTATGAAGTTTAGATATTTGTATATAGGTCTCATTTTAATGATTATAATGGCATTTGTACCGAAGTTTGCTTTTGCTTATACGAATGAGGCGAATCATTGGGGAATCCCGCGAGCTAAAAGCGAGACTCCGCCGGATGCAGGGAAAAAGTTTACTGATTTACTTCGTAATAATGGTGGCTTTTATTTAGGGGATACGACTAAAAAAGATATATATTTAACATTTGATAATGGTTATGAAAATGGATATACTGAAAAAATTTTAGACGTATTAAAAGAAAAGAAAGTACCAGCGACATTTTTTGTAACAGGACATTATGTTAAAGGCCAAAAAGATTTATTAAAGCGAATGGTAAATGAAGGACATATTATTGGTAACCACTCACAGACACATCCGGATCTTACAACTGTCAATGATGCAAAGTTAAAAGAAGAACTACAAAGTGTAACAGATGAAATTAAAAAAGTAACAAAGCAAAAGGAAGTAAAATATTTACGTCCTCCGCGCGGTATTTTCAGTGAGCGCACATTGGCACTTGCAAAAGAAATGGGTTATTATAATGTATTTTGGTCGCTTGCTTTTATTGATTGGAAAGTAGACGAGCAAAGAGGATGGCAATATGCACATAATAATGTGATGAATATGGTTCATCCAGGTGCGATTATTTTATTACATGCAGTATCAAAAGATAATGCAGAGGCCCTTGCGAAAATCATTGATGATTTACGAGAGAAAGGGTATCATTTTAAAAGTCTAGATGATTTAGTAAAACGCAATCAACCGTAAGCATGTATGCTTGCGGTTTTCTCATGCTATAATGATGTGTAAAAAGGATGGGGAAACGTATGTGGAGTGAACATGTTACGTTAAAGAGTCCGTACCACTTTGAAGAAGTATTAAGGCGCTTATCTTTTGATCCATTAAATCGTGTTCAATTAGATGAGAAAATCGTGTATGTTCCACTGTTTATAAATGGAGAACAGATTGTTGTTCGTGTACAAGGGCTAGGAACAATCGAGAAACCACAATTTTGGATTTCGAGTGAGACAGGTCAGCGCGAACAAGTTATGGAACGGATTTATACGATCTTCCAGTGGAATGAATCTTTGCAAAAGATACAAGACCACTTTCAAAACACATCACTACATCCACTTTTTGAAACATATGCGTATACACCGCTTATTTTAGAATTTGATTATTTTACTTGTCTGCTTCGATGTATCATTCACCAACAAGTCAATTTAAAGTTCGCTACTGTTCTTACGGAACAATTTGTAAAGACATATGGAACAGAGAAAAATGACGTTTTCTTTTTTCCAACGCCAGAAAGAGTAGCAAAGATTTCAATAGAAGAACTTAGAGGACAAAAGTTTAGTCAACGAAAAGCGGAGTATATGATAGGATTAGCAAAACAGGTTGCGGAAGGTAAGCTTAATTTGTCAGAATTAGAAAAACAAACAGAGGAAGAAGTTTCAGCACAATTGTTACCAGTACGAGGGATTGGGGCATGGACAGTGCAAAATTTTTTATTGTTTGGACTTGGGCGCCGGAATATGTTTCCCAAAACAGATATCGGAATTCAGCGTGCACTACAAGGATTATTTCAATTAGACAATAAGCCAGATGATGCATTTTTAGAACAAATAAAACAAGAGTGTGGACCATACTGTAGTTATGCAGCGTTATATTTATGGAAAAGTATAGAGTAGAGGTGTAATAATCGTGCAAAAGCAACATGAAAGTAAATTGCAAGTTGGCCAAACGTTTCCGGTGACCATTAAGCGTCTTGGGATTAACGGAGAGGGCGTTGGCTATTTTAAGAGACAAGTTGTCTTTATTCCAGGAGCATTACCAGGTGAAGAAGTGGTTGCAGAGGCAACGAAAATTCAGCGTGGTTTTGCGGAAGCGAAAGTGAAAAACGTTCGTAAAGCTTCCCCACATCGCGTGAAAGCTCCGTGTCCAGTATATGATAAATGCGGGGGTTGTCAGCTCCAGCATTTAGATTATGGAGAGCAATTAAATCAGAAGCGTGATATCGTTGTACAAGCATTTCAAAAGTATATGAAGAATAGTTTGGAAGAGAAGATTCGCCCGACGCTTGGTATGAAAGATCCATGGTACTATCGTAATAAAAGTCAGTTACAGGTAGGAAGAAAAGACGAAAAAGTCATTACAGGATTATATGAGCAAAATTCGCATCGTCTAATTGATATTGCACATTGTATGATTCAGCATAAGGCAACAAACGAAGCGACGAAAGTCGTGAAACGTATTTTAGAGAAGTTAAACATTTCTATTTATAATGAGCGGAAAGGGAAAGGGCTTATCCGTACAATCGTTACACGTGTAGCAGTTCAAACAGGGGAAGTGCAAATTACGTTAATTACGGCAAAAGACGAATTCCCAAATAAAGAGCAGTTTATCGTAGAAGTACAAAAACAAATGCCAGCTGTGAAATCCATTATGCAAAATGTAAATGGACGTAAAACATCTGTTATTTTTGGAGATAAGACGTTCCGTTTATTTGGGAAAGAAGTCATTCAAGAAACGCTTGGTGATTTATCATTTGAATTATCAGCACGTGCCTTTTTCCAATTGAATCCAGAACAGACAGTTGTTCTTTACAATGAAGCGAAAAAAGCAGCGACATTAACAGGGAAAGAAAAAATTGTAGATGCGTATTGCGGCGTTGGTACGATTGGACTGTGGCTTGCAAACGATGCGGCGGAAGTACGCGGCATGGATGTCATTCCAGAAGCAATTGCAGATGCACGAAAGAATGCAAAACGCCACGGATTTACAAATACGAAATATGAAGCAGGTAAAGCTGAACAATGGTTACCGAAATGGGTAAAAGAAGGATGGCGCCCAGATGTAATCGTAGTTGACCCACCACGTACAGGTTGTGACGATAAACTGCTTGAAACCATTTTAAAAGTACAACCAAAAACAGTTGTATACGTTTCCTGTAATCCATCTTCACTAGCACGTGATATAAAAACATTAATGAAGAGCTATGAAGTGGAATACGTACAGCCAGTAGATATGTTCCCGCATACAGCACATGTGGAGAATGTGGTTAGGCTTGTTAGAAAATAAGGAGAATAAAATGAACAACTACAAACTCACAATTCAATATGACGGCGGACGCTTTAAAGGATGGCAGCGCCTTGGTAATAACGATCATACGATTCAGGGGAAAATTGAAAGTGTACTATCAGAAATGATTGGACAAGAAATTGAAATTATCGGCTGTAGCAGAACAGATGCTGGTGTACACGCTCTGAACCAAGTAGCCAACTTTAAGGTCGATGAAAAATTAGTGGAAACGAAAGTGAAAAAATATTTAAATCAATACTTACCAAACGATATTAGCATCACGGATGTGGAGCAAGTTCCAGAACGTTTTCACGCTCGCTACAACTCAAAGGCAAAAACATATTTATATAAAATTTGGAATGAGGAACATACGAACCCGTTTATGCGTAAATACAGTATGCACGTTCCTAAAAAGTTAAATGTTGAAAACATGAAACAAGCAGCTCACTATTTCATTGGTTCTCATGATTTTACCGCTTTTTCAAATGCGAAATCGAAAAAGAAATCAATGGTTCGAGAAGTATATGTGCTCGATGTTTTTGAAAGCGAAGGGTTTATTCAAATTCGAGTGAGCGGAAATGGTTTTCTTCACAATATGGTAAGAAAAATTGTTGGAGCATTAATTGAAGTTGGATTAGGACAGCTTGACGCTGAAGCAATTCCGCAAATTTTAGAAGCAAAACAAAGGAATCAGATTAATTGCCTTGCGGATGCGAACGGATTGTATTTAGAAAAGGTTGATTTTTAAATAGTGAAAGAGACTGTAAAATTGTAAACAGTCTCTTTTTTTGTGACAATAAACATTGAAATACACATTATGTCTGCAAAGGGGGATGTATAATGAATCAGTCGATTTCGCAACTACTTGAACAAATCGATTCACGAAAAGAAGAACTATTAGAACTTGCAAAAACATTAATCCGCTTTGAAACACCAGCGCCACCAGCTAGAAATACAAATGAAGCGCAGCAATTTATTGCGGATTTCTTGAAAGAACGTGACTTTGTTATTGATAAATGGGACGTGTATCCGAATGACCCAAATGTTGTTGGTGTGAAAAAGGGAACAGCTAGTGATTCACATAAAAGTTTAATTATTAATGGGCATATGGATGTAGCAGAAGTATCAGAAGATGAAGATTGGGAAACTGGGCCTTTTGAACCATTTGTGAGGGATGGATGGTTAGTTGGCCGCGGCGCTGCTGATATGAAAGGTGGATTAGCAGGAGCCTTATTTGCCATTCAGCTTTTAAAAGAGTCAGGAATTGAATTACCTGGGGATTTAATTTTTCAATCGGTAATTGGGGAAGAAGTAGGAGAAGCAGGAACACTTCAATGTTGTAAGCGCGGATATGAAGCTGATTTTGCTGTTGTTGTTGATACGAGTGATTTACATATGCAAGGACAAGGCGGTGTCATTACAGGTTGGATCACTGTAAAAAGTCCGCAAACCTTTCATGATGCAACGCGTAGACAGATGATTCATGCTGGCGGAGGTTTATTTGGAGCGAACGCAATTGAAAAGATGATGAAAATTATCCAGGGACTTCAGGAGTTAGAACGTCACTGGGCCGTAATGAAGACGTATGAAGGGTATCCATTTGGAACAACAACGATTAACCCGGCGGTTATTGAAGGAGGACGGCATGCGGCATTCGTTGCCGATGAGTGCCGGTTATGGATTACGGTGCATTTTTATCCAAATGAAACGCATGATCAAGTTGCAAAAGAAATTGAAGAATATATTGACAGAATTGCTACAGCAGATCCATGGCTTCGTGAAAATCCACCACAATTTGAATGGGGCGGAGAATCAATGATTGTAGATCGAGGTGAAGTTTTTCCGTCATTAGAAATAGATGGTAATCATCCAGCAGTGCAAAGGCTTGCATCTATACATGAATCTTCATTAAAGCGTAGTTCCATTCTTGATATGTCAGCAACAGTAACGGACGGAGGCTGGTTTAGCGAATTCGATATTCCAGCTGTCATTTATGGTCCAGGCACTTTGGAAGAAGCTCATTCTGTGAATGAAAAAGTGGAGATTCAGCAACTCGTTGAGTTTACAAAAGTAATAACTGCTTTTATATACGAATGGTGTCATACAGAAAAGTAAGATAATTCTTGTTATGGAATCGTACAAGTGAGAAGACTTGTGCGATTTTTTGTAGTGTTTTTTAATAGAGGCAAAGTGACGAATGGTGTTGTCTGGTCGATATTTTGCATCGAACCGCCGATATAGCATGGAAAACCTGTGCCAAACTGTCATGTTTTATGATAGTTTGGCACAGGTTTCTGTCATATTTTCTACATCTCTTTCCGCAAATGAGCTAGCTTTTTTTTAACTAACTCAACTGCGATTGCATCGTCTAAATAGCCAATAGGAAATATATAATCTGGGATAATGTCTGTTGATAAAACAAAATACAATAAAGCACTTCCGATTACAGCACGTTCTTTTTCAGAAATCGTATCTTTGCAAAATTGTTGATACATTTCTGTTAGCTGCTCAATAAAGGGGCCTGTGCTATCAATTTGCTTCAATTTTGTTGAGAAGCTTTCATGAATACGCATTTGTCCTTCTGTCGTTTGCGCATACCGTTCATAGTTTTCTAATTCTTGTTTGACGCGTATTGTTGTGTAATCATAATCAAAAAGGTTCGATGACTGTAGGGTATCTTGAATCGTATCAATGGAGTTATACATATCGATTTTTTCTTTTTTGATAGGGGAAGAAGTTGAATGCAGTGCATCGTATAGCATTTGTGGTGGGACTTTTAAAGATTCAGCGAACTTTTGCAAATGTTTTTGCTTTGCTTGTTGTTTACCATTTATAATTCGTGAAATCGTTGATGGATCAATATTTGTGAGTGTTCCTAATTGACGCATAGATAGAGCGCGTTCTTTTAATAAATTCTTTAGTAATGCGCCAAGCTTATCATTCGGATTTTCCGTAGACATAGTTTAGCACTCCTTCTTGTTTCTAAAGTGTTGAACAAATGTTGAGTTTTTATTAACAGTATATGAAGCTGACAGGCACAATTGCTCAATATTTGCATAACATGCATGGAAAATAAAAATGAGGAGTGAATGTTGATGAGTTCGGCAGGATTATTTTCTATTTTGTTAATAGGGATTGCTTCTAATTTAGATAATGCGGGTGTAGGAATTGCATACGGGATTCGTAATATTCGTATTTCTTGGTTTAACAACTTCATTATCGCTTTTTTCGGGTTTCTTTTTACTTTATTAGCTGGTTTATTTGGAAATTGGATTTCATTATTTATTTCAGATTTTATGGCAAATTTAATTGGAGCAATTGTTCTTGGAATCATTGGAATCTTTGTTTTATGCCAGCCTTTATTGAATAAATCAGCAGAAGGATTAGAGAAAGATGGGAGTATAATCGGCATATTACGTAATCCAGAGAATGCTGATTTTGATGGTTCAAAAACGATTAGTTTTTCTGAAGCACTTGTGTTAGGTGTTGCATTGTCAATTAATAATATTGCCGGAGGGTTTGATGCGGGAGTAACTAATTTAAATCTTTGGTGGACGGCTATCATTTCAGGAGCATTTAGTTTTATTTGTATTAGTGCTTTTTCTTATATCGGAAAAAGATTTTTTGCGGAATACTTAGGGAAATGGGCGACAATTATTGCTGGGATTTTATTGATTTTAATTGGAATTGATCAATTAATGTAAACATGATACAGAAAAATAGAATTCGAGTATTTCCTTGGAAATACACCAAAGCATTGCATATATCGACGCTTTTTTCTTCATACTAATATTGATTTCGTAAATAGAAAGGGGGATGGATATGGGACGTGGTAAAGCATTTGACCATAAGAAAAAAGGGCATGATCATCAGCCGCCTAAAGGGGCATTTATTCATAAAGATGTGAATGAGCATACGTTAGAAGAGGAAGAATTACCTGTTAATATTGAAACGTATAAAAATAGTTTAAAGAAACATTAAAGCACCTATATAGGTGCTTTTTTAGCGGATATCTTCAATTAATTGCTGGGGTTCTTCATACATTTCGTATTCACTAAGAACTTGAATACAGCGCCATTTCAACTCTTCAACACTTTGTTCAAGCTCTTCTGGAAGGACATGAAGAATGTCCTCAAGGCTCATTCCGAAATGAATGAGTTCTAATACTTGATCATCAATATTACGATCCATTAATAACTCTAAGACGTCTAAATTAAATATGTATCGATGCGCCTCATCTAGTGAAACGACTTTTAATTTTAAGCTTTCTACAATACTAAGTATAAAGAGAAGGATTGTTTTTTCCAAAACAGGCTGCTTGGCCATTTGGAATATCAATTTCATTTTTACACCTCCACCAAGTATAGCGTTAGGTTGTACTATATTATTCAGAAGTGAGTGAAATATGCATAATAAAAAGAGGGTTCCTTATTTTACTAGAAATAGGTTACCTCTTTTGAACGTTATCATTAAAAAATACTCCAGCCTTCTTGAGCTGATAGCAGTTCTAATATTTTAAATCCAGCGATGCTATTTCCGTTTTCATCTAGTGCTGGTCCGAAAATGCCGATGCCCATTTCTCCTTTTACACAGCCGAAAATGCCGCCGGCAACACCGCTTTTTGCAGGGATTCCAACACGGATGGCAAACTCTCCAGATTCGTTATACATACCGCAAGTTACCATGAACGTTTTACAAATTTTTGTAATATGTTTTGGGATAATTTGTTTTTGTTTATATGGATCATAGCCATCCATTGCAAAAATTAAACCGATGCGTGCTAAATCAATACAATTCACTTCAATTGCACATTGGCGTGTATATAAATCCATTAGTTCTTCAATATCGCTATCGATAATACCATTTTGCTTCATGTAGTAACAAAGCGAACGATTTAAGTAAGCTGTTTCTAGCTCAGAAGTAGCAACTTTTGCAGAATAATGAATAGTAGGATTATCCGTGATTTCACGTACGAAATTGAGAATTCGTTCTATTTTCTCTTCGTTATTCGCTCCTTTCAGCATACTTGTAATTGCTAGTGCACCTGCATTAATCATTGGATTAAGAGGTTTAGAAGGGCTTGTTGTTTCTAATTTAATAATGGAATTGAATGGATCCCCCGTTGGTTCCATTCCAACTTTAGAAAATACATATTCTTCACCGCGGTCTAATAGGGCAAGAGCAAGTGTAATTACTTTTGAAATACTTTGAAGGGTAAAAAGTATTTGGGAGCTCCCGGCATGAACATACTCGGTTTCTTTATGGTAAATTGCAATTCCTAAGTCGTTTGGATTTGCATTTCCTAATTCGGGGATATAAGTAGCAAGTTTCCCTTTTTTTGTATATGGTTTTACTTGTTCTAACAACTGTTTTAAGTTGTTTGTTTCAACACACTGCATAATACCAACGCTCCTATTTTGAATAAACTAAGTTTACTATTCCCGTGTATGGTGGGAAATAAATAATACCATGAAAAAGTGGAATGATAAAATAAAACTTTTATACAATCCGTTATCTTTTATAATGTTCATGGAAGGAGGAGAGATTTCGTTTTATCTTGCTATTTATCCCGCATTAACGGGCAAGTAAGACTCCCACCTCAAGGTTCAGAGAGAAGCAAGGAAGATAGGTGGCCCGTAACAGCCCGATTGGTGAGGGCTCATAATCAGTGGGGGATGAAGAAAACCCCCACTGATTAAAGTTTCACTTTATGGATTGTGAAACTTTAAAGTAAAGAAATAGGTTGAGAATAGGGATATTTGTAAAAGCTCAATTAATCAAGATTCAGAATGAGTAGAGCTGAAGAACATCTCAATGATAAAAATGTCCTCTCATATAATCATTTTGAAAAAATATATCCATAAAATTTTCAAAAATAAAAACTACACATCTATACAACTGTATGTTATGATGATTTCGATAGATAAAGCGTTTTCTTAACCACTTATATAATGGTAACGATTTCAAAAATTAGATAGGGGGAATCATAATGTTACAGTTTTTACAACGTATTGGTAAAGCATTAATGCTCCCAATTGCAGTTTTACCAGCAGCAGGTTTGTTGATGAGATTAGGTCAACCTGATGTTTTTGATATACCTGTTATGGCACAGGCCGGTACAGCTATTTTTGAAAATTTAGCACTTATTTTTGCAATTGGTGTTGCAATCGGTTTGTCAGTTGATGGTAGTGGAGCAGCAGGTCTTGCTGGTGCAATAGGATTTTATGTGATGAAGTATACGACTAATGCGCTTAGTACAACATATTCAACAGCAGAATTGAATGATAAATTACAATCGGTTCAAGATATACTTGGAAAAAGTGAAAATCTAGAGCCATCAAAACTTGCAGAAACGATGACAAATATATCAAAAGCAGCTACTTTATCACCGAAAATAGATATGGCTATTTTTGGTGGGATTATCGTAGGGGTAGTTACAGGCTTATTGTATAATAAGTTTTATAAGATTAAACTTCCAGAATGGTTAGGATTCTTTGCAGGAAAACGCTTCGTACCAATTATTACTTCTATTGTTATGCTTCTTTTAGGATTAGTATTTGGACAAATTTGGCCGACAATTCAAAGTGGTATTGATGCAGTAGCACATGGTATTGTTCAGTTAGGAGCAACTGGTGCTGGTATTTTTGGTCTATTAAATCGTTTATTAATTCCAATTGGATTGCATCATGTGATGAACACGTATTTTTGGTTTGTATTTGGCGATTTTACAAATGCAGCAGGAACTGTATTCCATGGTGATATTGCTCGTTTCTTAAATGGAGACTCTACAGCAGGTATGTTTATGACTGGTTTCTTCCCAGTTATGATGTTTGGTTTACCAGCAGCATGTTTCGCAATGATTGCAGCTGCGAAACCGGAAAAACGTAAAATGGTTACAGGGATGTTAGCTGGTCTGGCTTTAACTTCATTTTTAACTGGTATTACAGAACCAATTGAATTCTCATTCATGTTCTTATCTCCAGTATTATATGGTATCCATGCTGTATTAACAGGTATTTCATTATTTGTAACAACATCACTTGGCATTCATGATGGTTTTTCATTTAGTGCAGGTGCTATTGATTACTTCTTAAACTTTGGTATTGCAACAAAACCATTATTGCTAGCAGGAATCGGTTTCATTTATGCAGTTATTTACTTTGTAGTATTCTATTTCTTAATTAAGAAATTTAATTTAAAAACTCCAGGTCGTGAAGATGATGAGGAAGTAGTAGCAGGCGATGAAGCACCAGTTGCAGGTTCTATTGGAGAAACATATGTAACTGCACTTGGCGGAAAAGACAATTTAACAGTGATTGATAACTGTGCGACTCGTCTTCGTCTACAAGTAAAAGATGCAAACTTAGTAAACGAACCAGCGTTAAAACGTGCAGGTGCAAAAGGTGTTATGAAATTAAGTAACACAAGTGTGCAAGTTATCGTTGGAACGAACGTTGAATCAGTTGCTGAAGATATGAAAAAACACGTATAAATTGAAGAAAAAAGAGGATATCCGAAAAGATTGATAAAATTCATCTTTTAGGGGATATCCTTTTTTATATGTGAATCTTACTTTTGAAAATTTTCTTTTTCTTTTTTGTACATATTAGTTGGTAATCAGCGTAGTGCATGATACAGTAAGTATGGTATGAAATGGATTTTCCATTCCTTGTGAAAAAATGGGACTAGTTTTTTCATAAAATGAATAAAATGAGGGGAAAACGGTAGTTATGGAACAGGAAAAGGATAGCGTGAATCCGAAAGCTCGGAAATCAATAGCATATATAAAAGGAATAGTGATTCTCAGTCTGTTATTTTTCATTGTATATTTTGGATATACAAAAATTATGTCTCATAGTAAAAAAGAGAATACGTTAAAAGCTGCAACAGAGATGAAAAAGAAAGAAGAAGTACCGAAGAAAAGTGAGCAACAACCAAAACAACAAGAACAAACAGTGAAAGCGGCAGAACAACCTGTTGAAGAGACTCCGCAAGATATTAACGAAAATGCTGAGTTAGATCAATATTTGCAAAGTAAAGGATTTAGTGGAACGGCAGTCGTTGTAAAGAATGGTAAAGTACTTTTAAATAAAGGATATGGTCTAGCGAATCAAGAGAAAAAAATACCAAATAATTCAGAAACGACATTTTATATTGGTTCGATTTCAAAAGCGTTTGTAGCAACTGCGATTATGCAGTTAAAGGATCAAAATAAACTGCAAACAGAAGATACAGTAACAAAATATATTCCCGATTTCCCACAAGGTGAGGGACTGAAGCTATCGCATCTATTAACGCATACGTCTGGAATTCCAGAATATGAAGCAGGGAGTGAAGACATCTCTCACGAGGAATTGTTAAAGAGAATTGGAGAACAAAAGCGTTTAGCAAATCCAGGAGAAAAATGGAAGTACTCTGATTCTAACTATTCTATTCTTGCTTATATTGTTGAAAAAGTGAGCGGACAACCGTTAGAAGAATATATAAAGCAACATATTTTTGATGCGATCGGAATGAAAAATTCAGGTTTTGGAAGGGCTTTAGAGCAAACAAGATATCCTTCCACTGGATATAAGATTGTGAATAATAATATGACAACACCTGCTATTCCAAGCATGTCACAATTATATGGATGCGGTGATATATATACAAGTGCGTATGATTTATATTTATTTAATGAAGGCTTATTCTCTGGAAAACTCATTTCAAAAGAGAGTTATAATCAAATGTTCACACCTGTAAAAAAAGATTATGGATTTGGATGGTATGTGAATCCAGGCAGTTATTCGAATCACGGTGTTATGCCCGGTTGGAATTGCTTAAATGGCTTTAGCAAAAGCGGAAATATACATGTTATTTTATTATCCAATATTCAAAATAATATTAAATCGTTTGGTAAAGTAAATAATGATATGTATACAATGTTGCAACATATTGAAGTGTAAGAGGCTATCTTTGAGATAGTCTCTGTTTGTTTAGAGGGGAGGTTTTTTTGTATATGAAGAAGGATTATATGGATATGGGGGAGAGAGTATGGGGATTCATAAGCATCATGCACGTAATGCAAAGCGCATAATGCTTTTTGCTGTAATCGTGTGGATTATTTTGGGGGTTGAATTCTTTTTAGAATATAGGAAAGACACACTGTTTCGTTCAGGACGAGAGCATATAAAGTTACTAGGTGTTGTAGTAACAGCGAGTATACTATCTATCTATAGCTTCATTGAGAGAAGAAGAGCAAAAAGAATCGAACAAATCATTCAAGAAAAAGAAGACACTGTATTGCTAGAGCAAAAAAGATTTGTTATGCGTAAGGAGACAGGAATATTTACAACAATTACATACTTTGGACTAAATGGAAGTGCAATCGGAATATTAAAAGAAATATATCATACACATAGACAAAAAGTTTGGAAATGTATTTTGTCATTCTTTTCAAAAGGAACATATGAAAAGCAATTTTATTTATACAATCAAATTGGGAAAGAGGTATTACGAATTAAAAAAAAGAGAGGGATAAGGAATTCTTATTCATTTTATCATGTGGATGGAGAAAAAATAGGAGAATTAAATCAACTATTAAAGTTAACAAAGTGGGAATGGATTTTTTTGTTATCAAATGGAAACGAGATTGGAAAGGTTACAGGTGATTTATCAGCAACGTTGCAGAAAGGAATTTGGCGTGATGGAACTTATATCGATGTAAAAGAAGGTGGGATTCCATTAGAAGCTATTCAGTATTTTTCAGCCAGTGGAGGTTCACTTATTACGATATCAGTAGCAGAACAGACTGAAATACCAAAGGCAGTATACTATGCTGTAGCTGCACTAATTATGTTAAAAGAGTAGAAGCAAAAAAGGCAGATGAGACATCATCTGCTTTTTCATGTAATGAGCTTATCTGTTATTTTAGGACATGGGGATAAAGAAAGCTTTCGCTGATGAAAGTTTCACTTTATGTACGAAACTACTAATTTTTCTGGAAATGTATGACTTACCTATCACAAAATCAGTAATACTTGTATACATTAAGATGTACAGATGTATTATCCATATTATTTTATATAAATGAAAAAAGTTAAGAATGCGTCTATTGAGTAAACACTGGAGGAAACTAGTAAACGTTTTTAATAGACTATTACATTATTTTTTAAATAATGAATAGTATTTTTGATAAACTTCGCTACGCTCATTTCATAAACAGCGAAGTAAATATGGCAAAAGAGAAAGGAGAAGAAAAAATGAATGATAGTAGGAAGATAACTGTCATTGGATTGGGCTATGTTGGTCTTCCTTTAGCGATACATTTTGCGGAAAGAGGATATAACGTAGTCGGATTAGATCAAGATAAACGAAAAATAGAACGAATTGAAAAAGGAGATAGCTATATACCAGATGTTTCTTCGAATGTCTTAAAAGGTTTGGTGCAAAACAAGCAGTTGGTAGCTTATACGCCTCATACAGGGATAGAAGAATTTCAAAAGAGCGAGTATGTGATTGTTACGGTACCAACGCCAATTAATAAACAAAAAGAACCTGATTTAAGTGCTCTTATTGCAGCCTCTCATTATATAAAACAAAACCTTCAAGCAGGACAAACCTTCATTTTTGAAAGTTCCACATATCCGGGTACATTGGAAGAAGTCATCATTCCGATCATTGCTCAATCAGGTAAAGAAGTTGGAAAAGATTATTATATTGGATACTCACCAGAGCGAATCGATCCAGCGAATCAGCAATATACAGTGCAAACCATTCCAAAAGTAATTAGTGGTCAAACTGAGAGATGTAAGCAACAAGTCCAAAAATTGTATAGTACTGTATTTGATACAGTCGTTCCAGTTAGTTCTCCAAAAGTAGCAGAGATGTGTAAGTTATTTGAAAACATTCAGCGTTTAGTTAATATTTCCTTAGTAAATGAGTTAAATATACTTTGTGAAAAGTTAGGGATTGATTTTCGTGAAGCTCTTGAAGCTGCGGCGACAAAACCATTTGGTTTTACACCATATTGGCCGGGACCAGGAATAGGAGGGCATTGTATTCCAGTTGATCCTTTATATTTTCAGTGGAAAGCAAGACAGCTAGGGCGATCAAGTCAATTAATCGAAGCAGCTCATATAATTAATGAAAAGATGCCGAAGCAAATTGTAACGCAGGTGAAAGAATGGAGTGCTCCTCCAGGAACTGTCTTTCTGATTGGTATTGCGTATAAGAAAGATGTAAATGATTTACGAGAATCTCCAGCATTACCAATTATCGAGCTGTTAATAAACGAGGGATATAAAGTACAATATCACGATCCATATATTTCATCTGCAAAAATTGGAGACGAAATATATGATTCTATTCCACTTGAGAAGAAAATATTAGAAAAAGCAGATTGTATACTAATTGTAACAGATCATTCCAATATAGATTGGAATATATGTAAAGGAATGGGACATGTAATAGATACACGAGGTGTACTAAAGAAGGTGAGTGCATGAAGAAACGTTGTTTGATTACAGGTGGAGCAGGATTTATTGGATCACATTTAGCTGAAGAACTTGTGAAAAGAGGTCATCAAGTTACGATTGTTGATAATTTTTATAAAGGAAAAAGTAAATATCATGAAGAGTTAATAGAAAAAATCCCAATTATTCCGATTAGTATTCTTGATAAAAATTCGATGTATGAATTGGTAGATCAGCATGATGTTGTATTTCATTTAGCTGCTATTTTAGGTGTAAAGACTACGATGGAAAAAAGTATTGAATTAATTGAAACGAATTTTGATGGAACAAGAAATATTTTACAAGCAGCATTAACGGGAAAGAAGAAAGTGATTTTCGCCTCCACTTCTGAAGTGTATGGAAAAGGAACGCCACCGTTTTCGGAAGATGGTGATCGGTTATATGGAGCAACATCTAAAATTCGGTGGAGTTATGCAATTTGTAAAACATTAGAAGAGACATTGTGTTTAGGATATGCGCTACAAGGATTACCAGTAACAATTGTCCGTTATTTTAATATTTATGGCCCAAGAGCAAAAGATGGTCCATATGCTGGGGTGATTCCACGATTTATTCGTGCAGCTCTTCAAGGTGATGATCTTCTTGTATATGGAGATGGAAAGCAAACGCGTTGTTTTACGTATGTAAGTGATGCGGTAGAAGCGACAATTTCCGCAATGGATGAAAACGTAAATGGAGAAATCATTAATATAGGATCTGAAGACGAAAAAAGTATTCAAGAAGTAGCACAAGATATTCATCAATTGACGAATTCATCTTCCAAAATTGTTCACGTACCATTTGAAAAGGTGTATCCACATGGATTTGAAGAAATTCCGAATCGAAAGCCTGATGTTACAAAGCTAAGAGAAATATGTCAATTCCATCCTAATGTTTCATGGGAACAAGGATTGAAAGAGACGATTCAGTGGTTTCGTGAAATAGAGAATGATTAAATAATGATTCGTGATGATGCCTGTTCGTCGTAAGGTTTAAAGTTTAAAGCTATAAAAAAGAAGTGTACCGATTTGGTACACTTCGTCTATTCTGTCATAAAAAACAATATAACAGAATAAGAGGTAAGGGTATTACAGTTTATAATGGGTATGACTTTTTATACCACAGAATAGGATTCGTTTATAAGGATACTAAAAAAATATAATTAAGGAAAGAGCCAATTGAAAAGAGTATTAAACTAATATTAACACTATCTATATAGTTGTTTGCTCAACGTTTCACAAATGTGTCACAACTATCTCGTTCATTTTTTTTTAAAAGTAGTATTCTAAATGTGTAAGCTGTTATATAAAAAATCTTAGTCCTGTACTAATCAAAAAATGGAGGAGATTAGGATGACTCAAGTATTAGAAACTGTAAAACATGCATGGGAAAAATTTAAAGGTGAAAAATGGAAAGCAGAGATTGATGTTCGCGATTTCATTTTAAATAATGTAAACGTTTACGAAGGTGACGAATCTTTCTTAGCGGGAGCAACAGAAGCAACGAAAAAACTTTGGGATCAAGTAATGGATCTAACTAAGCAAGAACGTGAAAATGGTGGCGTTCTTGATATGGACACAAAAATTGTTTCTTCTATTACATCACATGGTCCAGGATATTTAAATAAAGAGCTTGAAAAAGTAGTAGGTGTTCAAACAGATCAACCATTTAAACGTTCTTTACAACCATTTGGTGGTATTCGTATGGCAGAGCAATCTTGTGAAGCATATGGATTTAAAATGGATGAAGAATTAAGTCGTATCTTTAGAGATTGGCGCAAAACTCATAACCAAGGTGTATTTGATGCCTACACTCCAGAAATGAGAGCAGCTCGTAAATCAGGTGTTATTACTGGCCTTCCAGATGCATATGGACGTGGACGTATTATTGGTGATTATCGCCGCGTAGCATTGTATGGGGTAGATCGTTTAATTGAAGCGAAAAAAGAGGATTTAAATCTAACAGGAAGTGTAATGAGTGAAGATGTTATCCGTCTACGTGAAGAATTATCTGAGCAAATTCGTGCACTTCAAGAGTTAAAAGAAATGGCAGCTTCTCACGGTTTTGATATTTCGAAACCAGCGACAAATGCACAAGAAGCATTCCAGTGGTTATACTTTGCTTATCTTGCAGCAATTAAAGAACAAAACGGGGCTGCAATGAGTCTTGGACGTACTTCAACATTCTTAGATATCTATGTTGAAAGAGATTTAGAAAATGGCACTTTAACTGAAGAGGAAGCGCAAGAAATTGTTGACCATTTCATTATGAAATTACGTCTTGTAAAATTTGCGAGAACTCCTGATTATAATGAATTATTCTCTGGTGACCCAACTTGGGTAACTGAATCTATCGGTGGTATTGCACTTGACGGTCGTCCATTAGTAACAAAAAACTCATTCCGTTTCTTGCATACATTAGACAATTTAGGACCTGCGCCAGAGCCAAACTTAACAGTTCTTTGGTCTAAGCAATTACCACAGAAATTTAAAAACTACTGTGCAAAAATGTCTATTAAAACATCTGCAATTCAATATGAAAATGATGACATTATGCGTCCAGAATATGGCGATGACTATGGTATTGCTTGCTGTGTATCCGCAATGAGAATTGGTAAACAAATGCAATTCTTCGGAGCTCGTGCAAACTTAGCGAAGGCTTTATTATACGCTATTAATGGCGGGAAAGACGAAAAGTCAAAAGCGCAAGTAGGACCAGAGTTTGCACCAATTACTGCTAGCGTACTAGATTATGATGAAGTGATGCATAAATTTGATATGACAATGGAATGGTTAGCGAGTCTTTACTTAAATACATTAAATGTAATTCACTACATGCACGATAAATATAGCTATGAACGTATCGAAATGGCACTTCATGATACTGAAGTTCTTCGCACAATGGCAACAGGTATCGCTGGTCTATCTGTCGTAGCTGACTCTTTAAGTGCAATTAAATATGCAAAAGTAAAACCAATTCGCGATGAAAATGGTATCGCGGTTGACTTTGAAATTGAAGGTGACTTCCCGAAATATGGTAACAATGATGACCGCGTTGATGAAATTGCAGTAAATCTTGTGAAAACATTTATGAACAAACTTCGTAAACATAAAACATACCGTAATTCTGTTCATACAATGTCAATCTTAACAATTACATCTAATGTGGTATATGGTAAGAAAACTGGTAATACTCCAGATGGACGCCGTGCTGGAGAACCATTCGCACCAGGTGCAAACCCAATGCATGGACGTGATACAAAAGGTGCACTAGCATCGCTATTATCTGTTGCGAAATTACCATACGAAGATGCGCAAGATGGTATTTCTAATACATTCTCCATCATTCCGAAAGCGCTTGGTAAAGAAGAAGAGGTACAAGTTAGTAACTTAGTATCTATGTTAGATGGATATGCAGTAAAAGAAGGACATCACTTAAATATTAACGTATTTAATCGTGAAACATTATTGGATGCAATGGAACATCCTGAAAAATATCCACAATTAACAATTCGTGTATCTGGTTACGCTGTTAACTTTATTAAATTAACTCGTGAACAACAAATTGATGTAATTAATCGTACAATGCATGAAAGCATGTAAAGAAAAATTTCCCCCTGTCTCTTAATAAGGGAACGGGGGGAGTTGTTTCAATAAAGGAGGAAGTAACATGGTAAAAGGAAGAATTCATTCTGTAGAGTCTTGTGGTACTGTTGATGGCCCAGGAATTCGTTATGTCATATTTACACAAGGGTGTTTATTACGCTGCCAATATTGTCATAATGCTGATACATGGGAGATTGGTAAAGGAAAAGAAATAACAGTTGATGAAATTATGCAGGATGTTACATGTTACCTTCCCTTTATTGAGGCTTCAGGAGGCGGCATTACAGTTAGTGGTGGAGAACCGTTATTACAATTAGAGTTCCTAATTGAATTATTCAAAAAATGTAAGGAAGTTGGAATTCATACAACAATTGACTCTTCGGGAGGTTGTTACTCAGAAGAACCAGAGTTCCAAAGAAAATTAGATATCTTAATGGATTACACAGATTTGGTTTTACTGGATTTAAAACATATTGATTCTAAAAAGCATCGAAAATTAACAGGAAAACCAAATGAGCATATTTTACAATTTGCTCGTTATTTATCAGATAAAAAGAAACCCATTTGGGTAAGACATGTATTAGTTCCTGGCGTTACAGATAGCGAGGAAGATTTACAAAGATTATCTCATTTTATTCAAAGTCTATCTAATGTACAAAAGGTTGAAGTGCTACCATATCACAAACTTGGTGTATATAAATGGGAAACACTTGGACATAAGTATCCTCTTCAAGGTGTTGAACCTCCAACAGAACAAAGTGTTTTACATGCAAAAGAAATTTTAAAAGCGGTCTAATCCATACTTTGGATTAGACTTTTCTTTTTCCTCTAATAAACGCTAGAGTATATGTAGATAAAGGAGTATACTGAAAGTGGAATATCCATATTTTTGTAAAGGGATTAGAAGAGAAATTTACATAATTGTAAAGGGAAATCTAAATAGTAAAAAGAATTAAGATGTATTAGGGCGCGTATGATGGAATGTAGAACACCTTCAAATTATTGCGAAAGCTCTTATAGGAAAGTATAATGTAAAGATATGAGCATAAATAGGATTAAGGGGTCAATCTTATATGCCTTGCATATCCACGACAGGTACATAGCTAACATGAAAGTGTTGGGATCCAAATATGTAATTTTTTTAGGAAAATGTTTTTCCTATTGTCGTATATGCAATACGGAGAAGCGAAAAAGCTAGGAGTGGATTTGTTTGATAAAAAACCCCAAGGTTTTAATATTAACAGCACATTACGGCAATGGTCATGTGCAAGTAGCAAAAACATTAGAACAAGCATTTCGTCAAAAAGGAATCGAAGATGTGATTGTTTGTGATTTATTTGGAGAATCACATCCAATTATAACGGATATCACAAAATATCTATATTTAAAAAGCTATACGATAGGTAAAGAGTTATATCGTTTATTTTATTATGGTGTAGAGAAAATTTACGATAAAAAAATCGCATCGTGGTATGCCAACTTTGGGAGAAAGCGTCTGAAAGCACTTTTGCATACAGAGAAACCAGATATAGTCATTAATACATTTCCAATTATTGCTGTGCCAGAGCTGAAAAAACAAACAGGTTTTTCAATTCCTGTTTATAATGTATTAACGGACTTCTGTTTGCATAAAATATGGATTCATCGTGAAGTAGATCGTTATTTTGTTGCAACAGATTATATAAAACAAGTAATGGTTGAAATCGGTGTACCTTCAGAGCGTATTGTAGAAACTGGGATTCCGATTCGTAAAAATTTCGAGTTAACTATGAATTCAGAACTTATATATAATAAATATCAGTTATCTCGTGAGAAAAAGATTTTGCTTATTGTAGCAGGAGCTCATGGTGTATTAGGGAACGTTAAAGATTTATGCGCGTCATTTATGTCTGTTCCTAATCTACAAGTGGTTGTTGTTTGTGGGAAAAATGATGCTCTAAAACAAGAATTATTGAAGCTACAGGAACAAAATTCTGAAGCACTAAAAGTATTTGGCTATATAGAGAATATTGACGAATTATTCCGTGTTACTTCTTGTATGATTACAAAGCCGGGAGGCATTACATTAAGTGAAGCGGCAGCTTTACAAGTACCTGTCATTTTATACAAACCTGTACCGGGGCAAGAAAACGAAAATGCAATTTACTTTGAGAGCAAGGGGGCAGCAGTTGTAATACGTGATGATGCTGAAATGTTTGAGAAAACAAAAGCTTTATTAGAGGATGATAAGAAACTTTTACAAATGAAAGAAGCAATGGGAAGCATTTATCGTCCAGAACCAGCTGCTCATATTGTAGATGTAATTTTAGAAGAGAATCATGCACAAACGAATCATGTGCCAATGAAATCGCCAGCTCTAGCTCAGTCTTTCACGTAATAAGAAACCCTCTTTTCTATGAACTGTACCCTATAAAATGGACAGTTTAATAAAAAAGCCCTGAAAAATCAAGCACTGAAAAGATGGTTCCGATATTCAATCGGAGTCATCTTTTTTAATGTCCACTGAT